>NZ_JADOTX010000001.1:4010935-4319468 GCF_015751765.1 Micromonospora ureilytica | reverse complement strand
CGCGGCGAAGCGATTTCCGACCACTTTGGCGCCCTCGATCCTCGCGGTGCTGATTATCGGCCTGTTCTCGGTCATCGGCCTCCTGGCGATATCTGCACGGGAGGACTTCGTCCAGGTCTTCGCCACGGCCGACGTACGCGAGATCTTCGGGCCACACGTCGCGCCGAAGAGTGGGGTCATCACGCAGGGCGCCCAACTCGCGGTCGGGTTCGCGCCGATCGCGTTGTTGGCGGTCATGTTCTTCAGGCCGAACTGGTTCTCCCTCGATCTGCTGCGGTGGGTGCTGCTGCTCGTGATTCTCGGTGCCGTCGCGCACTCGGTGATCGCCTGGCTGCAGGTCGTCGGCGTCGTTCCGTACACCTACTTCTTCAACCTCATGAGCGGCAAGGTCGGGCGCGCGTCGGGAGGCTACTTCCATCCCGCCTCGCTCGGGCGGCTCCTGCTCTTCGCGGTGTTCATCCTCTACGCCGCCGGTAACCGGCTACGGGTCAGCGCGCTGGCCCGGTACGGCGTCGTCGCATTCCTGGCCGCGACCGCTGTCGTCAGCACGCACCGGATCACCATCCTCTGTGTGGCGTTGGTGATTGTCGCGTTCGAGTTGCGCCGCCTCCCCGAACTCCTCCGGCAGATCTCCGACCTGCCGTTCCGCACGGCCGTCTGGGGGGCCGGCGTCCTCGTCGTTCTGATGGTCCTGGCGGCGATCCGCTGGGGAGCCTATCTGTGGGATCGTGCGCTGTTCCTGCTCACGCAGGTCGGTTCGCTCAATCCCACAAACGACGAGTTCCTGCACGGTCGCGGTCAGATCTGGTTCCGTGTGGTGGATGTGTGGCAGGACGCGCCGTGGGACGTCTGGCTCATCGGACTCGGCTACGAACCCTGGAACACCCACGCCGACCCGTTGCGGATATTCGTGGTCTGGGGATTGCTCGGGCTCGCCCTGATGGCGATTATCTTCGTTAACCTGTGGCGCGTGACGAAGCGGGCCATCGCGGTCGAAGCCCGATGGATGCTCACGGTCCTCTACGTTCTGACGATCATCTCCGCCCTGACGCAGAAGCCAACCTCATACTCGTACTTCATGTGGTTGTTCTTCCTTTCCATCCTGCTTCTGGTCAGGTTCTTCCCCGTTCCGAGCGCGCCGGTCGGTGTGCCCAACGATGCTAGTGGTGATCCCAGATGAGTTCCCCCCTCTTCATTTCGTGGAAGCGTTATCAGCGTCGTTCCGACGTGCTTGCGGAGGCGTTGGGCGCGGAGGTGGCCTGGCGGCCGTCCAAGGCGACACCGAAGATCCTCCGGCCCTTCGACTACGTGGCCCACACGAGGAACGACCTCAAGCTGATCCGCTCGCGTCGGCCATCGTTCGTGGTCGCGCAGGCGCAGCCGCACCTGTCCGCACTGGCGCCCTACCTTGGCCGGGTTCCGTACATCGTCGACGCGCACAACGGGCAGTTCCAGTCGTGGTGGCGCCGGGTACCCAGCACCGCCTCGATCCTGCGTGGCGCGCAGTTGGTCCTGACCCACACCGCGGAGGCCGACGCCATCGCCCGCGCGGAGTTCCCGGGCCTGCGCACGCTCGTCGTGCACGACCCACTTCGGGAGATCCCACCGGCACCGCCACGGGGCTGGGTGTTCGTCGTGGCGACCGTCGCCCCGGACGAGCCGATGGACGTCCTCATCGACGCGATCGAGGCCATGCCAGACGTCCCCTTCGCGACCACCGCACCACTGCACCGGTTGCCACCGCCACTGCGTGAGCGCGCGGAGCGCCTGCCCAACCTCACCACCCTGGGCTTCCTCGACCTCCCCGACTACGAGGCGGCTGTCGCCGCCGCGCGCGCGGTCGTCGTACTGACCGACCGGGACGCCACCCAGCCCAGTGGCGCCTGTGAGGCCCTGAGCGCGGGTCGGCCGCTGGTCCTGTCCCGCACCCAGACGACCGAGGCCCTGTTCGGAAGCTTCGCCACGCTCGTCGCCAACCAGAGCGACGCCCTGGTCGAGGGCGTCCGGCAGGCCATCGCCGAGGACCCGGCCGCGGCCGGGCGGATCGCGACGGCCCGCGAGGCGTGGATGCGGCGGACGGACGCCGAGTTGGAGACGTTGCGGTCGCACGTGCCGGCCAGAGCGACAGCGTGACGGTCGAACGATGACCGGAGTCCAGGTGCAGGCCGATACGGCTACCGCCGGCCGGTCCGGCAGCGGTATGGCCCGCCGCCTTCGTCAGCTGGGACTGCTCGGGGTCAGCCAGGCCGGCGTCACCGTGCTCGCGTTCCTCACCCAGGTGCTGCTTGCCCGTAGCCTGCCCAAGGCCGACTTCGGCGCCTTCATGGCGGTCATCTCCCTGGTGACGCTGGCCGGGCCGTTGGCCATCTTCGGGGTCGCCGAGTTCTGGCTGCAACGGTTCGGGCGCGAGGGGGAACGGGCGTTCCGTTGGGTACGCCCGTCCATCGCGTTGGTCGTCGTCACGTCCGGTGTGCTGGTCGCCGCGCTCGTCGTCTGGGGATTGCTCGACCGGCACGACCCCCACGGCGGCGACCTGCGGATCGGGCTCGCCCCGATCATCCTGTCGCTCGTCGCCATGGCGCTGTCCGGGTCCGCTCTCCAACTGCAGGGCGCCTACGGGCGGCTCGCGGCGCTGCAGCTGGCACCGCAGGTTGGTCGGCTCCTCGTGGCCGTCCTGACTCTGGCCTTCGGGTTGTCGGCGCTCATGGTGGTGCTGGGGTACGCGCTCGTGGCAGCCGTCACGGTTGCGATGAGTGTCCTGGTGATCGCGCCGTTCTGGTACGGGCGAGCGACGCTGGAGGGTCACCCGCCGGTGCTCCGCCGGTCGACACGGCCACCCCGGGCGCGCCATCTCGTCGCCGCGACGTGGCTGTTCCTACTGGGCAGCCTGTTCTACCAGCTCGGCATGCAGTTGGGCGTCGTCGTCTCGGCGGAGTTCCTGAGCGCGGAGTCCGCCGCGGTGCTCGCCGTGCCCATGACGCTGCTGACCGCGATCTACCTTCTGCCGCGCATCGTCTACCAGCAGTACTTCCTGGCGAAACTGCACAGGTGGTCCCGGTCCAACCGCAGCGCGGTCCTCATCGCGTACCGTGCCGGCACGGTCGGGATGATCAGTCTCGGGCTGCTCCTCGGCGCCGTCGTCGCGATTGTCGGCCGTTACGCCATTCCGCTGATCTTCGGCGCGGAGTACCGGACGTCCGTTCCGGTGATGGCCGTCCTCGCGCTGGCCATCCCCCTGCGCTTCGGTTCGGCCAGCGTCGAGTCGCTCCTGATGAGCGGCGGCCTGGTGCGGCAGAAGGTGCTGTACCAGGGGCTGGGCTCGCTCGCCTACCTGGCCGGGCTGGCCATCGCGATCCCACTGTTCGGCGTGGCTGGCGCCGCATGGGCGACAGTGTTGTCCGAGGCGATCATCCTCGTCCTGTTCTGGTCCCGAGCGAAGCGTGACGTCGTCGCGGGCGCCGACCTCCCCTCCTGGGCGGAGATCCGACGGATGGTCCTCAAGAGCTAGCGGCCCCGACGCCGTGCGCCGGGGCCGCCGATGGTCAGGCCAGCGGCCCGATCTCGCGTTCGATTGCGGTGCGCAGGTCACGGTCGGACACCGTATGGCGGGCCGCCTCCATCACCGGAGCGAGGAACACGTCCGGGCCCGGCTCGCCGGCTGCCGCGCCGAGCGCGGCGACGGCCGCCCGGCCGGCCGGGGACGGCTCCAGCGGGGCCCTCAGTTGCAGGCCGCGTACGCCGGCCAGCAGCTCCACCGCGAGCAGGCTGGTCAGGTTGTCCAGCACCGTAAGCAGCTTCTTGGTTGCCGCCCAGCCCATCGAGACGTGGTCCTCCTGCATGCCGCTGGTGGGCAACGAGTCCACCGAGGCGGGGGCGGCCAGCCGACGGTTCTCGGCGACGATCCCGGCCGCCGTGTACTGGGCGATCATCAGCCCGGAGTTGACTCCGGCGTCGGGGGAGAGGAACGCCGGCAACTCCCGGGAGCGGGTGACGTCGAGCAGCCGGTCCACCCGCCGCTCGGCGATCGCGCCCACCTCGGCGGCGGCGATGGCGAGGAAGTCCGCGGCGAAGCCGAGCGGCGCGCCGTGGAAGTTACCTGTCGACTCGACCCGGCCGTCCGGCAGCACCACCGGGTTGTCCACCACGGACACCAACTCCCGGGCCGCGACCGTGCGGACGAAGTCCAGGGTGTCGCGGGCCGCGCCGGCCACCTGCGGCGCGCAGCGCATCGAGTACGCGTCCTGCACGGCGTGCGCCAGGTCGTCGCGGTGTGAGTCCATCACCCGGGAGTCCTGCAACAACCGGTGGATGTTCGCCGCCGACGCCGCCTGACCGGGGTGCGGCCGGATCGCGTGCAGCTCGGGCAGGAACGGCCGCTCCGACCCGAGCATCGCCTCGATGGCCAGCGCTGCCGTCACGTCGGCCATGGCGAACAGGTGCTCCGCGTCGTGGATGGCCAGCAGCAGCATGCCGAGCATGCCGTCGGTGCCGTTGATCAGCGCCAGCCCCTCCTTGGCGGCCAGCTCGATCGGCTTGAGCCCGGCGGCGGTCAGCGCGTCGGACGCGTCCTGCCGCTCACCGGCCGGGCCGAGCACCCAGCCCTCGCCGAGCAGCACCAGCGCGCAGTGCGCCAGCGGTGCCAGGTCGCCGGAGGCGCCCAGCGAGCCGTGCTCGGGCACCCACGGGGTGATGTCGTGGTTGAGCAGGTCGACAAGGGCCTCCGCGACCAGCGGCCGGACCCCGGAGCGGCCCAGGGCGAGGGATCGGACCCGCAGCAGCATCATGGCCCGGACCACCTCGCGCGGCATCGGGGCGCCCACCCCCGCGGCGTGCGAACGGATCAGCGCGTGTTGCAACTCGGCCCGCCGCTCCGGGGCGATGAAGGTGTTGGCCAACGCGCCGAACCCGGTGGAGACCCCGTAGACGGGACGGCCGGACGACTCGATGCCGTCCACGATGGCCCGGCTGGTCGCCATCGCGTCGATGGTGGCCGGGGCGAGGACGACAGTGGCGGTGCCGCGGGCCACCGCGAGAACGTCGTCGGCGGTGATCCCGGTGGGCTGGATGGTCACGTTCGTCATTGCGGAACTCCGTTGCGTATTACCTGGCGAATCAGGGGGACACCGGGCCGGTAGGCCAGGTGCAGGTGCGACGGCGCGTCGAGGACCACGAGGTCGGCCCGCGCGCCGGGGGTGAGGACACCGATGTCGTCGCGGCGCAGCGCCCGCGCGCCACCGGCGGTGGCGGCCCAGACCGCCTCCGCCGGGGTCATCCGCATCTCGCGGACCGCGAGGGCGACGCAGAACGGCATCGACGAGGTGTACGACGAACCGGGGTTGCAGTCCGTCGCCAGCGCCACTGTGACACCGGCGTCGAGCAGCCGGCGGGCGTCCGGGTACGGCGAGCGGGTGGAGAACTCGGCGCCGGGCAGCAGGGTTGCCACCGTGCGGGTGCCCGATCCGTCGCTGTGGGCCGTGTCGGCCAGCGCGGCCACGTCGGCGTCGCTCAGGTGGGTGCAGTGGTCGACGCTTGCCGCGTCCAGCTCCACACCCAGCTGCACCCCGGGGCCGGGACCGAGCTGGTTGGCGTGCAACCGGACGCCCAGCCCGGCGGCCTGACCGCAGGCCAGGATGGCGCGGGCGTGGTCCACGTCGAAGGCGCCCCGCTCGCAGAACACGTCGATCCACTTCGCGTACGGAGCGGCGGCGGCCAGCATCGGCCCGCAGACCAACCCGACGTAGTCGTCGGGGCGGTCGGCGTACTCGGCGGGCACCACGTGCGCGCCCAGGAAGGTGGTCTCGGTGCTGCTCTCGGCGGCGATCCGCAGTGAGCGGGCCTCGTCGGCGACGGTCAGGCCGTACCCACTCTTGATCTCCATGGTCGTGGTGCCCTGGCGCAGGGCCTCCCCGCGCAGCCGGCGCACGGTGACCCGCAGCTCCTCGTCGGTCGCGGCCCGGGTGGCGCCGACAGTGGTCCGGATGCCGCCGCCGGTGTAGGGCTGACCGGCCATCCGGGCGGCGAACTCGACGGCCCGGTCCCCGGCGAAGACCAGGTGGGCGTGGCTGTCCACGAAACCGGGCAGCACGGCCGCCCCGCCGGCGTCGACGTGATGGTCGGCGGCCGGCGCGTACGCGGAGGGCCCGACCCAGACCACCCGGCCCTCCTCGATGAGCACGGCCGCGTTGCGGCGGATGCCGAGTGGGCCCTCGCCGACACCGTTGGTGACCAGCTCCCCGATGTTGCCGACCAGCAGACTGCTCATGAGGGGATCACTGCCTCGATCGCGGACGACAGCTCGGCCGGCACGTCGACGGTCAGGTGTCGGCCCTCGGCCACCACCACCCGGCCGTCCACCACTACCTGCTCGACGTCCGCCGCGCCCGCCGCGAAGAACGCGCCCACCGGCGGCACCCCGGCGGTGCGGGCGCTGTCCAGGCGTACCGTCACCAGGTCGGCGCGGGCACCCACCGCGATCCTGCCGGCGTCGGCCCAACCCAGCGCGGCGTGCCCGGTGACGCTGGCCGCGTTGAGCAGGTCGAGCGGCGCGAAGTGGCCGCGCCGGCGGGTACGCAGCCGCTCGTCCAGCTCCACCGCGCGAGCCTCCTCGAACAGGTCGATCACGGCGTGGCTGTCGCTGCCGAGGCTCAACCGGATGCCCGCGTCGGCCATCAGCCGGGCCGGCCCGATGCCGTCGGCGAGGTCCCGCTCGGTGGTCGGGCAGAGGCACACACCGGTCCGGCTGTCGGCGAGCACTGTCAGGTCCGCGCTGGTGGGGTGCGTGGCGTGCACTGCGGTGGTGTGCGGCCCGAGCACGCCGTGCTCGGCGAGCAGCGCGGTGGGCGAGCGCCCGTGCACGGCCCGGCACTCGTCGTTCTCGGCGGGCTGCTCGGAGAGGTGCACGTGCAGCGGCGCCTGCCGCTCCCGCGCCCAGTCGGCGACAGTGCGCAACTGGTCGGCCGGGACGGCCCGCACCGAGTGCACTGCCGCGCCGACCCGGGCGTGCGAGTCCGTCGGCTGGAACGCCGCCGCCCGCTCGGCCCAGCGGCCCGCGTCACCGTCGCCGAAGCGGCGCTGTGGCCCGGCGAGGGGCCGACCGTCCACGCTGGAGGTCAGGTAGGCGGTGTCCAGCAGTGTGAGTCGGATCCCGGCGTGCGCGGCGGCCTCCACCAGCGCGGCGCCCATCGCGTTCGGGTCGTCGTACGCGCCGCCGTCCGGCCTGTGGTGCAGGTAGTGGAACTCGCCCACACCTGTGATCCCGGCGAGCGCCATCTCGGCGTAGACGGCCCGGGCCAGGGCGAGGTAGGTGTCCGGGTCCAGCCGGTCCGCGACGGCGTACATCTGGTCCCGCCACGTCCAGAAGTCACCCCGCCCGCCGTGGGTACGCCCGCGCAGCGCCCGGTGGAAGGTATGCGAGTGCACATTCGACAACCCTGGCAGGGTCAGGCCGGGCAGCGAGACCGCGTCGGCGTACACCTCGACCCCGGCCGGTGGCCTGCTGCCGGGGGTCAGCGGCGTCACCGCCGTGATCCGGCCGCCCTCGACCTCGATCAGCACGTCGGGTGTGGGTTCGGCGTGCTCGGGCAGCCAGGCGTACTCGGCCAGCCAGCGGGTGGCGGTCATGCTCCTCGCCTCCTTTGGAGCCTTTGGAGCTGAATCGTCTGCGACATCAGCGGTCCAGGTGACATCGGCGGTCGCGATGACAACGGCGGTCGGGGCGACGCCGAGAGTTGGGGCGCTCCGGCTGATTCGTTTACGACATCAGCTCCAAAGGACGCGAGCACGAGGTGTCGACCCCCGCGCCGGAGCCCTCGCACCCGCGGACGTCGCAGATCCGGGCCAGCCAGCGACCGGCTCGCCACCTCGTTCACCGGCATGTCAGCTCCTCCAACACCCGGGCCAGCGCCCGTACCCCGGCCGCACAGTCGTCGTCGGTGGCGGCCTCGGCGGGGGAGTGCGAGACGCCTGTCGGGTTGCGCACGAAGAGCATCGCGGTGGGCAGGTACGCGGCGAGCACCCCGGCGTCGTGCCCCGCGCCGGTGGGCAGCACCGGAGCGTCGAGCAGCGTCGCCAGTCGGTTGGCCAGCCCGTCGTCGAAGGCGACCACCGGAGTGGCCGACTCCTCGGTGACGGTCACCGTCGTACCGTCGCGGCGGGCCCGCTCGGCGAGCTTGCCGCGCACCGCGTCGACCAGCCCGGTCAGCGTCTCCGGATCGGCGGCCCGCGCGTCCAGCCAACCGGTCACCTTCGACGGGATCGCGTTCGTGGCGTTGGGCTCGACGGCGACCCGGCCCACTGTGGCGTGCGCGCCACGCAGCCGGGCCTCCTTGTTGGCCGCCAGCACCGTGAACGCGTAGGTCAGCATCGGGTCGCGCCGGTCGGCCATCCGGGTGGTGCCCGCGTGGTTGCCCTCGCCGACGACGTCGAAGCGCCACCGCCCGTGTGGCCAGATCGCGCTGGCCACCGCGACCGGCGCGTCCGTGTCGACGAGCGCGCGGCCCTGCTCGACGTGCAACTCCACGAAGGCGCCGAACCGACCCAGCAGCTCCGGGCGGGCGCCCGCCGGCCGGTCACCGAGCGCCTCGGCGAAGCTCACCCCGGCCGCGTCGCGTAGGCCGGCCGCGCGCTCGGCCGACAGCGCCCCGGTGAGCAGCCGCGACCCCAGACACGGCACGCCGAAGCGCGCCCCCTCCTCCTCGACGAAGGCACCCAGCACCAGTGGCCGGCCCGGGGTGACACCGGCGGCGCGCAGCTCGTCCACGGCGAGTAACGCGCTCACGATGCCGAGCGGCCCGTCGTACGCCCCGCCGTGCGGCACCGAGTCGAAGTGACTGCCGGTGAGCACCGCGTCGGACGCCTCCGGGTCGCCCCAGTGGGCGAAGAGGTTGCCGTTGCCGTCCTCGGTGACCGGCAGGGCACGGCGCTCGGCCTGCGCGCGGAACCAGGCGCGCAGCTCCCGCTCCGGCTCGGTCAACGCGTACCGCAGGTAGCCGCCGCTGTCGGCGTCCCGCCCGACCGGCGCGATCTCGTCCCACAGCGCCCGGAACCGGGCGGAAAGTTCGTCGCTCATGCGGGTCCCCCCTCCGTCATGGGCACCCGGACGCCGGTGCGGTCGGCTACCTCGCGGGCGCTCTCGTAGCCGGCGTCGACGTGCCGGATGACGCCCATCGCCGGGTCGTTGGTGAGCACCCGCTCGATCTTCTGACCGGCGAGTGCGGTGCCGTCGGCCACACACACCTGCCCGGCGTGGATCGACCTGCCGATGCCCACCCCTCCGCCGTGGTGGATGGACACCCAGGAAGCCCCGCTGGCCGTGTTGACCAGAGCGTTGAGCAGCGGCCAGTCGGCGATGGCGTCGGAGCCGTCGGCCATCCCCTCGGTCTCCCGGTACGGGCTCGCGACGCTGCCGGTGTCCAGGTGGTCCCGGCCGATCACCACCGGGGCGGAGAGCTCGCCGGAGGCGACCATGTCGTTGAACCGCACGCCAGCCCTGTCCCGTTCGCCCTGGCCGAGCCAGCAGATCCGGGCCGGCAGACCCTGGAAGGCGACCCGCTCACCGGCCAGCTTGATCCAACGGGCCAGCGACTCGTTCTCCGGGAAGAGGTCGAGGATGGCCCGGTCGGTGGCCGCGATGTCGGCCGGGTCGCCGGAGAGCGCCGCCCACCGGAACGGGCCCCTACCCTCACAGAACAACGGCCGGATGTACGCGGGCACGAACCCCGGGAAGTCGAAGGCGCGCTGGTATCCGCCGAGCTGCGCCTCACCCCGGATCGAGTTGCCGTAGTCGAACACCTCTGCGCCGGCGTCGAGGAAGCCGACCATCGCCTCCACGTGCTTTGCCATCGACGCGCGGGCCCGGTCGGTGAACTCGACCGGCTTCGCGGCGGCGTAGTCCCGGGCCTCGGCCAGCTCAACCCCCACCGGCAGGTACGCCAGTGGGTCGTGCGCGCTGGTCTGGTCGGTCACGATGTCGATCTCGACGCCCCGGTTCAGCAGTTCCGGGAAGACCTCGGCGGCGTTGCCGACCACGCCCACGCTCAGCGCCCGGCGATCCCGCTTCGCCGCGCGGACCCGAGCGATCGCGTCGTCCAGGGAGTCGGCGACCTCATCCAGGTAGCGGTCGCGCACCCGGCGGTCGAGCCGGCTGCGGTCCACGTCGACGATCAGGCAGACGCCGCCGTTCATGGTGACAGCGAGTGGCTGCGCGCCGCCCATTCCGCCGCAACCGGCGGTGAGGGTCAGCGTGCCGGCGAGGGTGCCGTCGAACCGTTTGGCGGCCACCGCGGAGAACGTCTCGTAGGTGCCCTGGAGGATGCCCTGCGTGCCGATGTAGATCCACGAACCGGCCGTCATCTGCCCGTACATGGTCAGGCCGAGCTGTTCGAGGCGGCGGAACTCCGGCCACGTCGCCCAGTCACCGACCAGGTTCGAGTTGGCCAGCAGCACCCGGGGCGCCCACTCGTGGGTGCGCATCACCCCGACCGGGCGGCCCGACTGCACCAGCATCGTCTCGTCCTCGCGCAGGTCGGTCAGTGTGCGGACCAACGCGTGGTACGACGGCCAGTCCCGCGCCGCCTTGCCGGTGCCGCCGTAGACCACCAGGTCGTCGGGGCGTTCGGCCACCTCGGGGTCGAGGTTGTTCATCAACATCCGCAGGGCGCCCTCCTGCTGCCACCCGCGGGTGGTGAGCTGGCTGCCCCGTGCGGCACGAATGGACTGGGTCATCTCTGGTTCTCCTCCGGTCAACCGAGGAACAACTGTCGGCGGGCCGCGGAGGCTTCGAACGCCTCCAGTCGGCGCTGGGTGTCGGCCGGCGCGGCATCGCAGATCGCCTGCAACAGCACCATGGCCAGGGTCATCGGGGCGGTGTGCAGGTCGAAGACGAGCTGCGCGCCGACGGCGGCGGCGAGCACCACGTGGGCGTGTTCGGTGGCCGGGCTGACCGGCGAGTCGGTGATCGCCACCACTGTCAACCCGGCGTCGCGGGCGTCGCGCAGCGCGTCCAGGGTCTCCCGCGGGTAGCGGGGCAGCACGAAGGCGAGAACGGCCGACGCCCCGGCCTCGGCGGCCTGCTCCAAACGGTCGGTGAGCAGGCTGCCGCCGTCGTCGAGGACCCGTACGTCCGGGTGCACCTTGGCGGCGAAGTAGGCGAAGTACGCGGCCAGCGGCGCGGCGGCGCGCAGGCCGAGCACCGGCAGTGGGCGACTCTCGGCGAGTATTCGCCCGGTCTCGGCGATCCGGTCCCGGTCGGCGAGCTGACCGGCCAGTCGGTCCAGGTTGCCCATTTCGGCGCGTACCGCCTGCTGGAGTTCGTTGCCGGCGTCCGTCGATCCGCCCGGCGTCGCGGTGGTCAGGTCGCGCAGGCGGCGGCGCAGCGCCGGGTAGCCGTCGTGGCCGAGCGCGACGGCGAACCGGGTGACCGACGGTTGGCTGACCCCGGCCAGCTCGGCGACCTCGGCGGCGGACAGGTAGGCCACGGTGGGGGCGTGCTGCACCAGACAGTGCGCGATCCGGCGCTGGGTCGGGGTGAGCCGCACCCCGTCGAACAGGTCGAGGACCTGCTCGACCGACGCCCCGACAGCTCCTTCATTCACGCGATGACTCTATGCATGAAAACTTTCAGAGGGCAACCGTTCGCGTCGAGCCACCCGATCCGCGGAGCGGTCGGTTGGTCGACCGGCGGGCGACCAGGCGAGCGTCCCCTCTGTAGGATCCGCACGGCGGTCGAGCAGAGGAGTGCGCATGCAGTCGGTTGGCCCGTACCGGTTCACCCACATGTTGGGCACCTGCCCCGTGGGCAAAGCCTGGGCCGCCATCGATGAGCAGGGCCGGTTCGCGACCGTCGCCGTGCTGAACGCCGTGGCGGCGAACACACCCGGCTGGCGGGAAGCCTTCGCTGGAACTGCCAACGCCATGTCGCAACGGCCGGACGGCCAGGCATTCACGTACGCCGACTTCTACGCCGACGAGCCGTGGGCGGCCTACCCCGCTGAGGCGGGCCCGGGTGCCGAGAAGTTGTTCCGCGCGCTGGGGCAGGAATATCACCCGGTGCCGACCGAGCAGGCTGGCTCGCCGAAGCAGGGCGACTCCCCGGAGCCGGTCAGCGGGGTGCCGCGTCAGCCGTCCGGGCCTCCACAGTCGGTGTCCGGCCCGCCGCATCCGGTCTCCGCGCCGCCACAGCCCGTCTCCGGTGCGCCACAGCCCGTTTCTGGTGCGCCGCAGCCAACCTCCGGAGCGCCGATCGCGCCATGGGCGTTGCATTCCGGCGCGCTGCCCACCGTGCCGCCCGCCCCGATGCCGCCGCCCGCCGACGACGCACCCCAGTCACCCGCACCGGTGTCCGCCGCTCCGGCGGATCCACCGCCGTACGATCCGTTCCGCGCCCCGGTCCGGCGGATCAAGCCGTCGGAGCCGCCGCCGCGGCGTACCGGGCTCTGGGTAGGGCTCGCCGCGGTTGTGCTGGTGGTGGCCGTGGCGAGCGGCGTGGGCATCTGGGCGATCGCCGGCAACGAGCAGCCCGATCCGTACGTTCCGCCGACCGGCGCCTCCACCACGGGGTCCTCCACCGTCGCTCCGATCGAGCCGGCGTTGAAGCCGTGGGCGCAGGCCTCCCTGTACAGCCCGGAGGAGAAGGCCCTCGCCGTCGCCGCGCCGTCGCTGGTCTTCGTCGAAGCCGTCTTCACCGGGTACGTCCGGGACGCCAGGACGAACGCCCTGGTGCACCCCCAGCCCGTATCGTTCATCCGTCGGTGCAGTGGTTTCCTGCTGACTCCGGACGGCCACGCCGTCACCAACGGATCCTGCGTCAAGCCCGCCGAGGGGCACGCCCGGTGGCTCGCCGTCGACGCATTGGCCAGGATGCTCGTGCAGGGAAAGCAACTTCCCGCCGCGCAGATCTCCTCGTATATCGCGGCCAACCTTCCGAAGGTTCGCTTCACGGGCGTCGAGCCGGGTACCGAGCCGACGAGTGCGGTCTACGGTCAGCTCAACAGGGCCAAGGGAAACGCGGTGGAGGAGCCGGCCATCAAGGCCGAGGTCGTCCGGAGCCTGCCCGAAGACAGCGGCAACACCGCGCTGATCAAGCTCGCCCGGGGCAACCTGCCCGCGGTGGAGCTCAATCCGTCGGCGAGCCTCGCAGAGGGTTCCCCGGTGCGCATCCTCGCCTATGCGACCTCCGACGTCGTCTTTCGTAACGCCGCGTACCGGCCCCAGTCGACGATGGTGACGATCACCGGAACGAGTCAGCGCGGGCCGGTCTCTATCTACCTCGTCAACGAGGACCTGGGGCCCGCCTCGCACGGGGGTGTCGCCCTCGATTCCGCCGGCCGGGTCGCTGGCCTCATCTACCAGGACCAGGCGGCGCCAGACCGCGCGAACCGAGCGATCCTGCCGGCGTCGACGATCAGCGCGCTGCTGGGCGAGGCCGGTGTCGCGAACACGCTCGGCGACGCCGACAAGGTTTACCGCAGCGGGCTGGACGCGTACTTCCGCGGTGACTCGTCCAGTGCCATCACGCAGCTCCAGAAGGCGGCAGCCGCGACGCCCGACAACCTGCTCGCGCAGGCGTACCGGCAGAACGCCACCGAGCGGCAGCGGTTGGAGGACGCGTCGCGGCAGCAGTCCAGCACCCTCGTACTCGTGTTGGTCGGATGCGCCGGCGTGTTGCTCGTCGCCCTCGTGATCCTCGCCGTGCTGCTCATCCGTCGGCGCGACCGGTGACCATTGGTCACCAATTTCGCGGATCGGACACATCGGAATATAGAACGCTAAGTTTCCCCGTTGGTGATTGCCCTCATTGGTCATTCACCCACAACAAACAATCCGTACCGGGGGAAAGAGTAGATGTTCGGATGAGCCGATTCACCGGAGGGTGCTACTCGGCTTGCCGGCTTCGACGGAGTGTTCACCCTGTGTCAATCCAGGCGTTGGCCAGCGAATCCGCTTGCTGAGTCAGCGTTTTCGATCGACATCGAGGGCGCCGCCAGGTGATGGTGCCCCGGTGCGGCGATCGCTATACTCCGTCTTGTTGCGCGATGGATCTTCATTGTCGTCGATCGAGGGAACGGTCCTGCGAACGCGTCGCTGAAAATCGCTGCGAATGGTGGCTTTTCATGGGGGTGGCGAAGGTGGGCGTGTTGAATCGTCGTGTCACGTGGACCGACGGAGACGGTCTCTTGGAGGGCCTGGGCAGTTCTGGCGGGCTATGCGGCGGCTTCCGTCCGTGACGAACCACCCCGCATACTCGCTTCCCTCCCTGCGGCATGACTCCGCTGGCAACACCTTCTCGTCCGAACAGGACACCAAGCCGCCGATGATCGACGGGCCGACGGTGCCGGCGATGCCGGCTGTCGACGCCGCGACGCTCCCGACGATGCGGGCGGTGGAGCAGGTGACCCCCGCATTCTCGGTGTGCATCGCCGTCCGGGACCGGCCGGAGCTCCTGGTCAAGTCCATCCGGAGTGTGTTCGCCGGCACTTTCAGCGACTTCGAGCTCATCGTTGTCGATGACGGCTCGGCGGTTGCCGTACGGGACGGGCTGGCCGCCGCGGGCCTGCTCTCCGACCGTCGGATCCGTGTCGTCCGCCAGGACCCGACGGGGATCAGCGCGGCGCGCAACGCCGCCCTGCGCGTCGCCCGCGGCAGAGTGGTCACCGTGCTCGACTCGGACGACGAGCTGGCACCCGACGGCCTGGCCAGGCTGCACGAGTTCCTCGCTCAGACGGGCGCACGTTGGGTCTACACCGACTACGAGGAGATCGTCGGCGATTCGACGAAGGTGATCAGGCTCCCCTCGTTCCCCGATGCCCGTCGGATGCTCTGGTCGGTGCTGACCCGACCCCGGCTGCCCTTCAAGCACTCCGGCATGACCATCGACCGCCTGTTGCTGCTTGAACTCGGCGGGTACGACGAGCAGATGTCGATCAAGGTGGATGTCGAGCTGGTGCTGCGCGCCCTCAGCAACGGGGTGCACCTGCAACGACTCGACGATCCGATCGTTCGATTCCACCGGCACAGTGGCAGCATCAGCCGGCGGCGCATCGCCGGCCTCATCGCCTGGCGCAAGATGATCAAGAGGTACGTCCGCCCACGTGTTCCGGGCCTCGCGCTGTGCATCGTGACGGTGCGTGCGGTGAGTGAGATCGGCAAATGGGCGGTCACCGCCGCCGGTCGGTGATCCACCGTCGGCGAGTCGCAGCGGAGCGGCTGACCAGGCCATAGCAGGAGCACCCGAACCGCCACTAGGCAGGACGCCTTTCCGACGCATAGGGTGCACGTCGCGATCTCCCGACGGGGGCGACATGGGAAAGGAAGGTCGTGTCCGCACATACCGAGTTCCTCGCGGTTGTCACGTCACAGCAGCGGCCGAGTTTCGACCCCGACCTGGGGGTGATCACGCCCCCCTCCAACGGCATGGCCCGGTCGGTGTTCGCACGTCCGGTCGCACCTCGGGCCAACTGGCGGCGCCACTACGTGGCCTGGCTGGTCCTGCTCGACATACTCGCGGCCCTGGCCGCCAGCCGAACCGTCGTCAGCCTGCTGGCCGACGCCGACGCAGGTTTCTGGGACCAGCGTGTGCTCGGGAACGTCAGCTCCTTCAGCCTCGCGGCCTTTGTCGGCGTCCCGGTGGGCTGGCTGATCATGCTCGTCGCCGCCGGAGCGTACGACCAGCGTGCGCTCGGGTTGGGCACCGAAGAACTCAAGCGGGTCGCCCGGGCCAGCCTCGCGATGGCCGCCGTGGTCTCGTTCCTGGCGCTCGGCTTCAAGAAGGACCTGTCCCGGGCGACGGTCGCCGCCATCATCATCTGCCTGCTGCTCTACACGCTGGTGGTTCGGTTCGCCGCCCGTGTGGTGCTGCGGCGGATCCGGCGTACCGGCCAGGCATCGCAGAAGGTGCTGCTGGTCGGCCGTCTCGCTGACGCGCTCGCGGTGCACGAGGTGGTGACCCGTAACTACGGGGCCGGGCTGCACCCGGTCGCCATCCACCTGCCACACCACCCCCGCCCAGGCGAGCGGGTGAACGCCCCGGTGCCGGTGTACGTGGGCTGGGATCTGGTGCCGCTGGTCCAGCAACTCGGCGCGGACACCATCGCGGTCTGCGGCCCGGCCAGCCTGGAGTCGTACGAGCTTCGCAAGCTCGCCTGGCAGTTGGAGGGCACCGGCCTGAACCTGGTGGTGGTCCCCCAGGTCACCGACGTCACCGGCCCCCGCATCCACGTCCGGCCCATCGAGGGCCTTCCCCTGCTCAATGTGGACGAGCCGACCATCTCCGGTCTCTCGCTGTTGGCCAAGAGCGTCCTGGACCGGGCGACCGCGCTGGTCGGGTTGGTGCTGCTGAGCCCGGTGCTGCTCGCCATCGCCCTGGCCATCAAGTTCAACGACCCCGGGCCGGTCATGTTCCGGCAGACCCGGATCGGCCACGAGGGTCGCGCGTTCAAGGTCTGGAAGTTCCGGACGATGTACACCGACGCCGAGCAGCGGCTGGCAGCGCTGCAGCACCGGAACGAGAGCGACGGCCTGCTCTTCAAGATGAAGGACGACCCCCGGGTCACCCCGATCGGCCGGCACCTGCGGGCGCTCTCACTGGACGAACTGCCCCAGCTGATCAACGTGCTGCGCGGGCAGATGTCGCTGGTCGGCCCGCGTCCGCTGCCCACTGAGGACGACGACTACCGCGGTGACGTCCGTCGGCGGCTGCTGGTGCGGCCGGGCATCACCGGCCTGTGGCAGATCTCCGGCCGCTCCGACCTCACCTGGGACGACGCGGTCCGACTGGACCTGCACTACGTGGACAACTGGTCGCTGGTGTACGACCTCGCCATCCTCTGGAAGACGGCCAGCGTGGTGCTGGCCCGGCGCGGGGCGTACTGACCGACCCGATCCACTGGTGGTCCCCGGCAGGGCCACCTACCTACAACGACGGGCGGCGGCCGTGAGGCCGCCGCCCGTCTGGTGTTTCGACTGCCGGCGGTTCCCGCGCCGGCCCCAGGTCACTTCTTGCCGAGGCTGACGATCTCGCCGACGGAGTCCCGACGGACCGCGTCGTAGAACGTCTTGGCTCGGGCGTTGTCGGCCAACACCACGCTCTCCGAGCCGATCCGGCCGGTGCCCTTGGTGGGGCTGGTCACGAAGGTCATGTTCCCGCCGCGAACGCCGCGCATCTGGTTCGCCATGTCGAACAGCGACAGCTCCTTGTCCACCGAGACCGAGTTCGAGGTGGCCTTGAGGAAACTGTTCAACTTGCCGGGGTTGGTGAGGATGCCCCCCGAGGAGGCCTTGTCGATGATGGCGCGGATCACCTGCTGCTGGTGGCGGATCCGGGCGAAGTCACCGTCGGCGAACTGCTTGCGCTGGCGGGAGTAGTCCAGAGCCGCCTCGCCGTCCATCCGCTGCACGCCCTGGTGGAATTTGCGGAACGGCTCGTGGATCGAGGTGAAGCTCTTCTCCGAGTTGATGTCGATGCCATCCAGCGCGTCGATGATCTCCTTGAAGCCGGCAAAGTCGATCAGCGTCACGTGGTCCACCCGGACACCCGTGAACTTCTCCACCGTCTGCACCATCAGGGGCACCCCACCCCAGGCGTACGCGGCGTTCACCTTGGCGTCCCGGCCACCGTTGTTGCCGTCCTTCGACTTCGGCACCGAAACCCAGGTGTCACGGGGGATCGAGATCAGCTGGGCGCTCTTCCGGTCCTTCGGCAGGTGGGCCAGGATGATCGTGTCGGTACGCGAGCCGCCCGTCTTCTCCGGGTCGCGTGAGTCGCTGCCCAAAATCATGATGTTCATGGCACCGTCGACGCCCGCCTGTGGGCGGGACTCCTCGGGCACGCCGTCGAAGGCGTCGACCCGCTCGATACCCGACTCGACCGATCGCAGGTAGAGACCGCCGGCCACCATGCCGCCGCCGCCCAGTACCAGCACGATCAGCAGGCTGAACAGGGCGATCCGGCGCCAGCGGCGGCGGCGCGGTGGCGCGGCGTCCGGCGACGGTTCCTCGGTCGGTTGAGGCCCGCCGGCGGCGCCGTAACTCGGTTCCGTCCAGTGCTCCGCTGTTTGTTCACGACGTGGCATGGGCGCGATGCTACTGAACGTGCTTTCCTGCCGCGTACCCTCGTCCGGCCACCATCGCGCGACGCGGGTTCCGAATCGGGCGGCGGACCATCCGTGACTTCTCTCTCCCGGTGTCCCCGCAGAGGTGGTATGAACCTTCCGTGGACGCCACCCCGCTGCGCCGAGCCATCGCCCGTAGCCCGCTCGCGCCCGTCGCCGCGTTCCCCAAGCGGCTCGCCCGGATCGCCCGCCACGACGCCAAGGTGCTGCGCGTCTCAGCGCGGTGGCTGGTCACCTCCCGAGAACATCACAACTACACGTACGAACTGACCAAGCTCAGTCGTCACCACCTGACCTGGTTCGTCAGCATCGTCTGCGACCTCCCGGTCAAGCAGGTCCGTGGCTACGTCGCCGAAATCGAGTCCGACGACGTGCTGCGGCAACACATCGAGCAGGCCACCGCCACAGCGGCCCGCCGTGGTCTCGCCGACAAGAAGGTCCACTACGCCCGACGCGTCGGTTGGTACGCCATCGTCCGGGCCACCCACCCCGCGCACGTGGTGGAGACCGGCGTCGACAAGGGGTTGGGCACCTGCGTTCTGGCGTCCGCCCTGCTGCGCAACGCTCAGGAGGGGCACCCGGGCCGGGTCACCTCGCTGGACATCAACCCCGAGGCCGGCTACCTCGCCCAGGTCGCGCCCTGGTCGGAGGTCGTCGACCTGGTGATCGGCGACTCGATCGCCTCGATCGGCGCACTGGATCGCCCGGTCGACCTGTTCCTGCACGACAGCGACCACAGTCGCGCCCACGAGAAGCGCGAGTTCGACGCCGTGGAGCCCAAGCTCGCCCCCGGCGCGATCCTGCTCACCGACAACGTCACAAGCACCAACGTGCTCGCCGAGCACGCCGAACGCACCGGCCGACGGTTCCTCGCCTATCGGGAGAGCCCGGCAAATCACTGGTACCCGGGCGACGGGATCGGCGTGGCATGGTAGCCGGGTGCGGCTGACCTCGATTCACACGTACCCCGTCAAGGGTTGTCACCGGCTCGACCACGACGGCGCGTTCGTGCATCCCTGGGGTCTGGCCGGCGACCGGCGCTGGATGGTCGTCGACGCCGACGGCGTCGGCGTCACCCAACGGGACACGACCCGGCTGGTCGGGCTGCGCGCCTCGGTGCGCCCGGGAGGTCTGTCGCTGCGCGCCGACGGGCAGCCCGACCTCGACGTGCCGGAGCCGGCCGGCGGCGAACCGGTCGCGGTGCGTACCTTCCGCAACCGGACCTTCCCGGTCCCCGCGCTGCCGGCCGGTCAGGCGGCCGACGACTGGCTCGGCGCCCTGCTCGGCCGACCGGTCCGGCTGGTCTGGCTGGCCCAGCCGACCCGTCACCTGGTCGCCGGGGTCCGCGACCACGACACCGGCGACCAGGTCAGTTTCGCCGACACCTACCCGCTGCTGCTGGTGAACGCCGCCTCCCTCGACGTCCTCAACGACTGGCTGGCCGAGGTGGGGGAGGAGCCGGTGCCGATGAGCCGGTTCCGACCGAACCTGGTGGTCGGCGGCGCGCCGGCCTGGGCCGAGGACGACTGGGTCGGTCGGCCGCTGCGCATCGGCGACCTGTCGTTCCGGGCCGCCGGGCCGTGCAACCGCTGCGTGGTGACCACCACCGACCAGGAGACCGGGGTACGCACGAAGGAGCCGCTGCGCACCCTCGGGCGGCACCGCAACGTCGACCAGAAGCTCCTCTTCGGACTGCACCTGGTGCCGCTCGACAGTGGACCCTTGGCCGTTGGCGCCCCGATCGTCATCGACCCCTGATCGGGTCGCCGACCGGCAATCGGCACCCCACGATCACTGTCCGTCGATGCTGTCTTAGCTTTGGCTTAGCCCGCTTGTCGGTACGCGCCCCGGTCCGGCAGCATCGCCGTCGTGACGGACGAAGGCGCTGTCGACATCAACATCGACCTGGACCATCCTCCAGAGGACCGGCCCGCGCCGTCGTCCGGCGCGAAGCCCTGGCTGGTCGCCACCGGCGTCACAGTCCTCGCGGCGGCGCTCGGGCTCACCCTCACCCTGCGCTCCGGCTCCACCCCGGCCTGCGCCGCGGGCCGGACGCTCGCCGCCGCGCCACCCACCGGCAACGCCACGCACAGCGGCAAGGCGACCTTCTACGACTCCAAGGGTGCCGGCGGCAACTGCTCGAACCCGGCTGCCCCGGCCAACCGGCTCTACGTCGCGCTCGGACCGGCGGAATACTCCGCCGGTGCCGCCTGCGGCGGATTCCTCGACGTCGTCGGCCCGAAGGGCACCGTCCGGGTGCTCATCATGGACCAGTGCCCGGAGTGCGAGCCCGGCCACCTCGACCTGTCCCGCGAGGCGTTCGCCCGGATCGCCGACCCGGTCCAGGGCCTCGTTCCGGTCACCTACCGCGCGGTGGTCAACCCGCCGCTGCCCGGACCGCTCACCTTCCGGATCAAGGAGGGCGCGTCGCAGTGGTGGTTCGCCGTCCGCGTCGGCAACCACGGCAACCCGCTGCGGTCCGTCGAGGTCCGGCAGGGGGACAGCGGCCCCTGGCAGTCGGCCGCCCGGCAGGACTACAACTACTGGTTGATCGCCTCCGGCGCCGGGCCGGGCCCGTTCAACCTGCGAATCAGCGACGTGTACGGCAACCGGGTCACCGCCGGCGGCATTCGGATGGCGCCCGGCCAGGTGCAGAACAGCACGACCCGGATGTACGCACCCGGTGCCGGGGCGGCCACCCGACGCCCGTCCGCGTCGACCCGACCGCCGAACACCCGACCGGCCGTCACTCCGACACCGGCTCGTCGCCCGGTCGAGGTGGCGAAGGCGAGCGCGCCGGCCACCGACGCGCCGACCACCAGCTCGGCCCGCGCGAACGCCCGGTGGTGCGAGGGCTGACCGCTCAGTCGGCCACCGTCAGATCGAGCCACATCAGGATCTCGTCCCGGTCGTCGTCGGCGGCCACCCGCAGCGCGCCCGGCAGTCGGCCGATCTCCCGATACCCGAGGCGACCGTAGAACTTGTCCAGCCCCAGCCCGTCGCGCACCGTGATGTGCAGCGCCTCGTGGCCGAACACCCTGCCCAGCCGGGCGGCCTCCACCATCAGCGCCGAGCCGTAGCCGGCGCCCTGGGTGTCCGGGTGGACCATCACCCGCTTCAACACACACCAGTGCGCCTTGAGCGGGAAACGGTTGTCACTGAAGATCAACATAGCCGCCAGTCGACCCCCGGAGTAACCGACCAGCAGCCGGTCCGGTCCGTCGACGATGCCGGCGAATGTCGGGCCGGCGATGACGTGCACCTCGGCGGCGTTGACCGGTGGCACGAAGCCGACGGCGCCGCCTGCGTTGCTGACGTCCACCCAGAGGTCGACGATCTCGGCACGTAGCCGCGGGGTCAGATCGGGGTCGAGGACGAAGCGCAGACTCACGCTCGCCATCCTGACCCGACGACCAGGCCCACGACCCGCGACAGTGACGCGCCCGACACTCAGTCCTGGCTCTGACCGAGCCAGGATCCGTCGTCACTAAAGGCGATGTGGGGCCGACGGGATTCGAACCCGCACTGGTGCGGACCTAAACCGCATGCCTCCTGCCGTTGGGCTACGGCCCCTTGAAGCTGAACTCCACAAGCGTCCACGGCCAGTCCTGCCGACTCGGCAGTCGCCTGCCTATCGGGAAGCCGGTCGGAGTAACCGCATCAGGATCGTAGACCACCTCGGGCTCGACGAGTGCAGGCCGTCGCTGACCAGCGTATGTGGAGGTCTGGCTGTGGCAATTGGGGCAAAGCAGGCGGAGGTTGCGTGGCCGGTTGTCGAGAAAATCGCCATTGATGTGGTCCACGTGCAGCGTCAGTCTGGCGCCTTGCCACGTTGACCCGGTGCCGCACACCTCGCAGGTCTCGGGGAGGCCGATTGTCGCCAAGGCGCGTTTGAGGCGGATCCCTGGAATTCGGCGAGAGTCGGCCGGCAGCACTACCAGCAGTTCTGTAGGGGACATCCGCCGCCAACGCACGCCTCGATTGTGTGCCTGACCGGTGAAGTGCGACGTGTCGATGCCGAACCGCTTGAGCTGCCGGCTGATGTGCGCGTGCGAGCCACCGCTGACGCGTACGCCGAGCAACCGCATCACCTCGGTGATGTTGCGGGCGACGGCGGCAGCGGCGGCCAGCGCTTCGGGCGTGTACTTGTATCGGACCACTGACGGACCGTAGCGAACCGGTACGACAGGTCAGTCCAGGCCGAGGTCGCGGCGGAGCTTGGCGACGTGCCCGGTGGCCTTGACGTTGTAGAGCGCCCGCTCGATCTTGCCGTCGGCGTCGATCACGAACGTCGAGCGGATCACGCCGGTGACGGTCTTGCCGTACAGCTGCTTCTCGCCGTACGCGCCGTACGCGATCAACACCGCCTTGTCCGGGTCCGACACCAGCGGGAAGGTGATCGCGTCGCGCTCTCGGAACTTCGCCAGCTTCTCCGGCTTGTCGGGGGAGATGCCGACGACCTCGTAGCCGGCGGCCTGGAGTGAGGCGAGCGAGTCGCGGAAGTCGCAGGCCTGCTTGGTGCAGCCGGGGGTCATCGCGGCCGGGTAGGCGTACAGGACGACCTTGCGGCCGCGCAGGTCGGCGAGGGAGAGCTGGTCGCCGGTGTCGGTGCCGAGGGTGAACTCGGGCGCGGGGTCACCGGGGGAGAGGCGGTCGGGCGCGGTCATGGCCCGACCCTACCGCCGAGCCGGGGGGTGCCGCCGCCGCCGGGACGCGTCGGCGTGTGGGTGGGCGGGTGGATGGTGGACCCTGACCTGGAGTGATCAAGGCCATGCGTTGTTGCCAGAGTCTGGCAACAACGATGCTTGGGAAATAGGCTGACCCACGCTGGCCCGGTCGGGCCCGCTGACGCGTGGGAGGTCGCGTGGAGACACTGGCGATGCACATCTCGAACGGGATCATCGACGGTCCCGTGGCAGCGATCTTCGCTGCGCTCGCTCTTGCCGCGCTCACCGCCTGCGTTCTACGCGGCCGGCGCGACCTGGACGACCGGCTGGCCCCGATGGCCGGCCTGGTGGCGGCGTTCATCTTCGCCGTCCAGATGCTCAACTTCCCGATCTTCACGGCCGGTGTCAGTGGTCACCTGCTCGGTGGCGCGCTCGCCGCCATGCTGGTCGGCCCCTGGGTCGGAGCGCTCTGCGTGGCCGTGGTGCTTGTCGTGCAGGCACTGATCTTCGGTGACGGCGGCGTGGCGATGCTCGGCCTCAACATCACCAACATGGCGTTGCTCGGCACCGCGGCGGCGTACGCGCTGATCGCGCTGCTGTTGCGGGTGCTGCCCCGCACGCGGGCCGGACTGGCCGTGACCGCGTTCGTCGCCGCGACGCTCAGCGTGGTGGTGGCGTCGCAGGGCTTCGTCCTGGAGTACTGGCTGGGTGGCACCACCGACCTGGGCAGCAACCTGGGTGGCCTGGCCGGCACGATGGCCGGCGTCCACCTGCTGATCGGCATCGGCGAGGGTCTGATCACCGCGACCACGGTGCTCACCGTCGCGAAGGTGCGCCCCGACCTGGTGTACGCGCTGCGGTCCCTGCGCACGCCCACCGCCCCCGCCGTTCCGGTCGCCGGAGGTGTCCGATGAAGAACCGATCCTGGGCCTTCCTGGCCGGCGGCCTGCTGGTCGCCCTGCTGCTCGCCGGTGTGGTGAGCAACTACGCCTCGTCGCACCCGGACGGGCTGGACTCGTCCCTGCTCAAGGGCTGCACCGTCGACGCCGACGACAACATCGTCGGGGGGAGTTGCCCGGCGCAGCAGGCCCGCGACCACGAGTTGGCCGACAGCCCGCTCGCCGACTACGGCGTACGGGGCGTACGCAACAGCTTCGTCTCCACCGGCCTCTCCGGGGTGCTCGGGGTGCTGGTCACCTTCGCGATCGGGGCCGGCGGGTTCTGGCTGCTGCGCCGTCGAGGCGGCACGCCGACCGACGATGACGCGACGACGCCCGCCGAGAGCGCCACGCCCGCCGAGGGTGACGCTGCGGCGTCGCGCGCCGGCACGGCCAGCTGAGCAGGGGTACGCGAATGGGAGCCGGTCACGGGCACGTGCTGTACCGCGAGTCGGACTCGCCGGTGCACCGGCTCCCGCCCGAGGTCAAGATCGTTGCGATGGTGGTCTTCACCCTCGCCGTGGTGGCCACCCCACGCGAGGCGTTCTGGGCCTTCGGCGCGTACGCCGTGCTGGTGGCGGCGGTGGCGGCGCTGGCCCGGGTGGGACCACGGTGGTTGCTCAGCCGAGCGTTGATCGAGCTGCCGTTCGTGCTGTTCGCCGTCGCCCTGCCGTTCCTCGGCACCGGCGACCGGGTCGAGGTGCTGGGCCTGCGCCTGTCCGAGGACGGGCTGCACGGTGCGTGGAACATCCTGGCCAAGGGCACGCTGGGGGTGCTCGCCTCGTTGCTGCTCGCCGCGACCACCACCACCCGGGACCTGATCGTGGGGCTGGACCGGCTGCACTGCCCGCAGGTGCTCACCCAGATCGCCACGTTCATGCTGCGCTACCTGGACGTGCTGGTCGGCGAGGCGCGGCGGATGCGGGTGGCCCGGATCTCTCGGGGTGACGACCCGCGCTTCCTGTGGCAGCTGCGCGGCTTCGCCGCCGGGATCGGGGCGTTGTTCCTGCGCGCCTTCGAGCGCGGCGAGCGGGTCTATCTGGCGATGCTGTCCCGGGGTTACACCGGGCGGATGCCCGCCGTGTGGCAGGGCGAGGGTGCGGCGAGCGCCGGTCAGTGGCTGGTCGCCGCGACAGTGCCGGTGTTGGCGGCCTCGATCGCCGCCACCGCCGTCGTGCTGTCATGATCGGTGTCGTGCAGACCGCTGTCTCGCTGGACGTTCGGGGTGTTCGTTACGCGTACCCGGACGGGCACGTCGCCCTGCAGGGGGTCGACCTGAACGTGCCGCGTGGCGACCGGGTGGCGCTGCTGGGGCCCAACGGCGCCGGCAAGACCACGCTGGTGCTGCACCTCAACGGCATCCTCACCCCGGTCGAGGGGAGCGTGAGCGTCGGCGGGCTGACGGTCACGCCGGATCGGGCCACCCTGGCCGAGGTGCGCCGCCGGGTGGGCATCGTCTTTCAGGACCCGGACGACCAGTTGTTCCTGCCCACGGTTGCGGAGGACGTGGCGTTCGGGCCGGCGAACCTGGGTCTGCGCGGGGCCGAGCTGGCCGCCCGGGTGGACGAGGCGCTCGCCGCGGTGGGGATGAGCGAGCACCGGGACCGGACCCCGCAGCACCTGTCGTTCGGGCAGCGCCGCCGGGTGGCGGTGGCCACCGTGCTCGCCATGCACCCGGAGATCCTGGTGCTCGACGAGCCGTCGTCGAACCTGGACCCGGCGGCCCGTCGTGAGCTCGCCGAGATCCTGCGCGGCCTGCCGGTGACCTTGCTGATGGTCACGCACGACCTGCCGTACGCGGCGGAGCTGTGCGAGCGTTCGGTGATCCTGGACAACGGCCGGATCGTCGCCGACGCCCCGACCCGCACTCTGCTGAGCGATGCCCCCCTGCTGGCAAAACACCGCCTGGAACTCCCCTACGGCTTCACCCCGAACCCCTGACCCCCCACCTCACCCCCGCGATCTTGCAGTTTCTGTCCCCGCCTTTGCGGGGAAAAGCCGCATATCACCAACACAAAGTGCAAGATCGCCGCAGGACAGGGGTGCGGGGTGCGGGGGTCAGGGGGTTGGGGTTGGTATTCGGGCGGTGGTGCGGGAGGTGGCGTGTAGGCGCAGGACACCGGCGGCTGTCGCGCCGGCGCCGCTGATCAGGAAGAGCGCCACCAGCACGCGGGCGGTCGTGGGCGACCAGGGCACCGGGGCGATGGAGCGGGCGAACACGGCGGCGTTCGCCGCTCCGGAGAAGAGTGCCAGGCAGCTCCCGGCCAGCGCGACCACGAAGTCGGCGGCCGGGCGGCGGCTCAGCGCGTACCAACCGGCGGCGATCGCGCCGAGGCCGGTGAGCAGGGACCAGATCTGCCCGGACAGCAGCCCGACCAGCACCCCACCCACGCCCTGGGCGCCGGCGTCCAGTTCTCGCCCCACCGGGTACCCGACGGCCAGCGCGCCGCCGACGATCAGCAACACGCCCAGCGCGGACAGCGCGCGGGCGCCGGCCGGGGCAGAGGCGGCGAGCAGGCCGAGCGCGCCCACCGCGAGCAGCCCCACGATGGTCACCGCCCACCAGGTGTACGCGTCCGGCGGTGGCACCCAGTCCAGCGTGCCGCCGATCACCACCGGGTCGGTGCCGTCGCGCAGCGGGATGGTCCAGTCCCGGACGCGGTGCTCGCGGCCCGGCGCGGCGCGTACCGCGGCCGGCGGTGCCGACTCCTGCCACAGCGCGCGTTGGTCGTGCCACCGCGCGGTGGTGCCGTCGGCGATCCGCCGCCAGGACGGTGCGGCGGCCGGGTCGGCCTCGGCCGGGAGCGCGGTGTCCCCGGTGATGGTGCGGTTCAGGTACGTGGCGGGGGAGTGGCTGTTCTCGAAGACCCCGTCCGGGCCGACGCGCAGGTACGGCTCGCCGGAGTAGCCGATGACCTCGATGGCGCGGCCGGTGCTGTTGGTCAGCTCCAGTCGGGCGCCGGCCTCGACGACGCGTACCTCGAGCCCTGGCCGCGCCGGTGCGACCCCGGTGGTGCGGGTGCGGTAGTCGGTGCCGTCCGGTGCGTCGGCGCCGTGCGCGGCGGCGGGCGCAGCGCTGATCACGGTCACCAGGCCGGTTGCGGCGGCGACCAGGCCGGCGCGCCCCAGCAGGGTACGGATCACTTGCCGGCCGCCGCCACGGCTGCGGTGAGAGCGTCCGGGGTGGGGTTCTCGAGGGGCTGGCCGTTGATCTTGACGGTCGGCGTGCCGGTGACGTTGCTCCGGCTGGCGTCGTCGGTGACGTGCTCGGTCCACGTCCGGTACGTGTCGTCCTTCACGCAGCTGCCGAAGGAGCCCCGGTCGAGGCCGACGCCGGTGCCGATGTCGATGAGCTTGTCGTCGGTGAGCCCGGCGCTGCCCTCCGGCGGCTGCTGGGCGAAGAGCTCCTTGGCGTATTCGTGGTACTTGCCGCCCGCCGCGGCGCAGCCGGAGGCGGCCGAGGAGCGGGTGGAGTACTCGGTGGTGGAGAAACGGTTCAGGAACGCGACCGGGTGGTAGACCACAGTCGCCTTGTTCTCGGCCACCAACTGTTCGAGGGTCGACCCGCTGGTCTGCTCGAACTGCCTGCAGGCCGGGCAGAGGAAGTCTTCGTAGACGTCGACGGTGACCGGGCCGCCGCCGGTGACGATGCCGGTGCCGGCCGCGTTGGCGCCGGGTGGCGTGGTGAAGTCGTCGGAGCGCTGGCTGGACCAGACGGCCCAGCCGACGACACCGGCGATGAGCAGGACGACGACAGCGGCGGCGGAGACCCAGATCGTGCGGCGGCGGCGCCGCTCACGGGCCAACTGCTCGCGGACCACCCGGGCTGCGTCCCGCTGCCCCTTGCGACTACTCATCCTCGTCCTCCACAACGGGTTCGCCGGACAACCACCCGTCCACCGATACCGGCGTACGCGGCCAGATCAGCAGAAAACCGGCCAGAATCAAGAATCCCAGGTCCCGGAGGATCTCCGGGAGGTAACTGGGTGCCTGCCCCGCGGCCAGCTGCCCGCCGCTGCCGAAGCAGCCGCAGTCGATGGCCAGCCCACGCGCCCAGGCCGAGGCGATCCCCGCGATGAAGACCACCAGCAGCGCGGCGGAGACCCCGGCGACGAGCCGGCTGGCCAGCCCGAGTAGCAGCAGCACCCCCAACGCCAGCTCGACGAAGGGCAGGGCCGCGCCGATCACTGTCGCCACGTCGTACGGCAGCACCTGGTACGCGTTGACAGCCCGCCCGGAGGCGGCGAGATCGCTGACCTTCGACGCGCCGGCAACCAGCCAGACGGCGGCGAGGCCGAGTCGGGCCGCGATGCCGAGCCAGGGGCGGATCACTGGCCAACGGCCGCCTCGGGCGGAAGGTGCTGTCACGCTCATTTGTCGTCCCGTCCGCGCCGGAAGTTCCCGCGTTCAGCCGGTCAGGGCGTCGCCGACCGCCTCGACCAGGTCGTCACGGGCTCTTGCGACCCGGGAGCGGATGGTGCCCACCGGCACCCCTTCGACGGCGGCGGCCTCGGCGTACGACAGGCCGAGCAGTTGGGTGAGCACGAACGCGGAGCGCCGCTCGGGGCCGAGGCGGCGGACCAGGTCGGCGGCGCCGAGCTGGCCGGCCGGGTCCGGGTGCGGGTGGTCGGTGTACGCGTTCGCCGCCAGGCGCTCGTCGAGCCGCCGACGCCGGATGACGGTGCGCAGGTGGTCGGCGCAGGCCCGCCGGGCGATGCCGAGCAGCCAGGTGCGGGCGCTGGAGCGACCCTCGAACGCGGGCAGGGCCCGAAACGCCCGCAGGTAGGTCTCCTGGGTCAGGTCGTCGGCGCTGTCCGGGTCGACCAGGGCGGCGGCGAACCGCCAGACCTCGGCCTGGGTCAGCCGGACGAACGCCGCCTGGGCGGTGGTGTCGCCGTCGCGGGCGGTCAGCGCCCACTCGGTTGCCGGGTCCCGGGCGACCTGGTCGACAGGTGCGGCCGGACCGGCGGCACCGGGGTCACGCGGGACAGGGATCACGACACACCAGGTTACGCGGCAGCCGGCGGCGCGTCAGGGTCGTTCGGCTCTTGGATGGTCTGCGCCACGTCGGGAACTTTTCCGCGCCCCGTGCCGACTACCAGTTCATGACGTGCGACCACCGACGCGCCCACCCCCCTCGGCTCGCCGAAAGGGACACCTATCGGCGACCATGTCCGGCATGACTGTCGCCCCCCGCCGTTGGGCTGCCCGGCTGGCCGCAGCCGCCGGCCTCCTGGTCACCGTCGTCGCCTTGTTGATCGCGCCAGCCACCTCCGCCAGCGCCCACGCGGTGCTGGAGAGCAGCAGTCCGGCCGCCGCGTCGATCGTGCCGAGCGGGCCGTCCGAGGTGGTCCTCACGTTCAGCGAGTCGGTCCGTAAGGTGCCCGACAAGATCCGGGTCATCGCGCCGGACGGGTCCCGGGCCGACCGGGGCGAACCGTCGTTCAGCGGCGGGGTCGTGACCATCCCGGTGGATCCGGCCGGCGCCCGCGGCACCTACCTGGTCAGCTTCCGGGTGATCTCCGCCGACAGCCACCCGGTCTCCGGGGCGTTCACCTACTCGGTCGGCGCGCCGTCGACCCCACCCGTCGACTCCGGCACGGACAGCCGCGCCAACCCGGTGGTGGAGACGGCGGTGAAGGTGGCCCGTTTCCTCGGCTACGCCGGCCTGGTGCTGCTGGTGGGGCCGGCGCTGGTGCTGGCTGCGCTCTGGCCACGACGGCTCTCCCGGCGGGGGCCGACCCGGCTGGCCTGGATCGGCCTCGGTCTGGTGGCCTTCGCCACCCTCGCGGACCTGTGGTTGCAGGTGCCCTACACCGCTGGTGGTGGTCTCTTCGACGTCACCGGTGAGGGGTTCGGCAGTGTCTTCGGCAGCGCCTTCGGTGCCGCCCACCTGGTCCGGCTCGGCCTGCTGGCGGCGTCCGTCTTCCTGCTCCGCCCGCTGCTGGCCCGGCCCGCCGGCCGGGCGGACGCGATCATCCTGGCCGTGCTCGGCGGTGCGGCCCTGCTGACCTGGCCGCTGGCCGGGCACCCGGCGGCCTCCCCGGCGCCAGCGGTCTCGGTGGTGGTCGACGCGGTCCACCTGGGCAGCATGGCGGTCTGGCTGGGCGGCCTGCTCATGCTCGCCGTCTTCCTGCTGCGGCAGGCCGACGAGCGGGAGTTGGGCGCGATCCTGCCGATCTGGTCGCGCTGGGCGGCGCTCGCCGTCTCGGCGTTGCTGCTGGCCGGCACCGTCCAGGCGTTGATCGAGGTGGCCACCCCGCAGGCGCTCTTCGACACCACCTACGGGCGCCTGCTGCTCGCCAAGATCGGCCTGTTCGCGCTGGTCATCGGCGTGGCGGCGTACTCCCGGCAGTTGGTGCGTAGCCGGGTCGCGGCGCAACGCCCGGCGCCGGTGCGTCGGGCGGTCCTGGTGGAGTTGGCCGTCACGGTGGTCGTGCTGGCCGTGTCCGCCACGCTCGTGCAGACCACGCCCGCCCGCACCGCCGCGGCCGGCCCGTCCGCCGGGGCCGAATCCGGCCTCTTCAGCACCAGGCTGTCCAGCCCACTGCTGTCCGTGGAGGTCGAGGTGAGCCCGGCCGAGCGGGGCAACAACTCGGTGCACCTGTACGCGTACGACAAGGACAACAAACCACTGCTGGTCGCGGAGTGGAAGGCCACCGCCGCGCTGCCCTCGGCGGGGATCGAGCCGATCGAGGTGCCCTTGCTGCGGTTGACGGACAGTCACGCCTACGGCGACATCAGCCTGCCGACCGCCGGCGAGTGGCAACTGAAGATCACCGCCCGCACTACCGACATCGACCAGGCCACGGTGACCGCCACCGTGCCCATCCGTTAGAGAGGCTCGCGAAACCCATGACCCGATTCCGGCGTACCGCAACCGCCGCTGCCGCCCTGGCGTTCACCGCCGCCGCCACCGCTGTGCTCGGCTTCGCCGGACCGGCGTCCGCGCACGTCACGGTGAACCCGAAGGAGGCGACGCAGGGCGGCTACGCCCGTGTGGCGTTCCGGGTGCCCAACGAGAGCGACACCGCCTCCACCACCAAGCTGGAGGTGGTGCTGCCGGAGAACGCCCCGGTCGGCTCGGTGTCGACGATGCCGGTGCCCGGCTGGACGGTCACCGCGGAGAAGCGCAAGGTGGACCCGCCGATCGAGGTGCACGGCAGTCAGCTCACCGAAGCGGTTTCCAAGATCACCTGGACGGCCACCGGCGACGCGGCGGTGAAGCCGGGTCAGTTCCAGGAGTTCCCCGTCTCGCTGGGGCCGCTGCCGCAGGTCGAATCGATGGTCTTCAAGACCCTGCAGACCTACTCGGACGGCAACATCTCGCGCTGGATCGACGAGCCGGCGCCGGGTGCCGAGGAGCCGGAGCACCCGGCTCCGGTCCTCACCCTGGCCGCCGCCGCGGCGCCGGCCGGATCGCCCGCGCCGAGCGCCGCCGTCGCGTCGCCCGACGACGATGATGACGACGACGGCAACGGGCTCGCGGTCGGCCTCGGTGTGGCCGGTCTCGTCGCCGGTCTGGCCGGCCTGGTGCTGGGCGGGCTGGCGTTCGCGCGTACCCGCCGGGAGCCGGTCGTCAAGGCCTGACCCCCGTCCCACCCGCTGGCCCGCCGGATCATCCGGCGGGCCAGCGCGCTTTCCGGAGTCGGTACCGGCCGTGCCGTGGATATCCCCTGATCAGACGGTGTACGTCGGTAAGGTCGGCCGGGTGTTTTGCTACGGAGGGGGACGGTGCGGATGCGGTTCGTGCGGATGATCGCCGGGGTGCTGCTGTTGGTCGTGGGAATTCCGGCGTTGTTCGCCGGCGGCGGGTTGTGGCTGGTGACCCGTCACGCCGACCCCGGCGGGGCCTTCGCCGCCCGCTTCGAGACGGTCCGCACGCCCGGTCACGCGGTCGTGATCACCGACCTCGACCGGTTGCTGCGACAGGAGGCGCCCTTCGCGCGTACCGCGCAGACGCGGCTCCGACTGGACGCCCACACCACTGGCGGGCCAGCCTTCGTCGGGTTGGCGCCCACCGCCGAGGTGCGTGGCTGGCTGGAGGCGGTGCCGCACGCCACGGTCCGCCGGGTGGCGCTGGCCCGGGGCCCGCTGCCGGTCCGGATCGATCCGGCGGGACCGGCCACCGACACCCCGGGCGCCGCGACGGCCGGCGGGCCGGTCACGCCGTTGGGCCGGCCCTTCTGGGTACGCGAGGGGATCGGCTCGCTGGAGTGGAGCGCGGACGACCTCGCCGGTGAACCCATGAGCCTGGTGGTGATGCGCCCCGACGGCGCTGCCGACGTGGCAGTGGAACTGCGCGCGGAGTTGCGGGCCGGGTGGACCGGTCCGGCCACCTGGGGTCTGCTGACCGTCGGCGTGCTGCTGGTGGTGTGCGCGGCGCTGCTCCTGCTGCGACCGCTGCGCCCGCGCGAGGTGATCTTCGTGGTCGAGCCGGACCAGGTGCCGGTGCTCGCCGGCCGCCTCGGCGTCACCTCGCTGAGCGGCCTGGGTCCCCGGCAACCCGACCCGACCCCGCCGTTGCCGGTACGACAATTGGCCCCGGTCGGCGCCGGGGCCGCGGCACCCTCCCGGTCGGCGATCGGCGCCGCGCGCGCAGACACCCTCGCCGACCTGGACGAGCCGGTCCGGCTGCCCCGCCCACCAGAGGTCCGGCTGAGTCTCGCCTGGCCGCCGGCCGACCCGGACGAGCCCACGGCCCGGCCGGTGGCGGTCCCACCGGTTGGCGACCCTGCCGGCTGACGGGGGTGGAACGGCGAGTGGCCCTCCGCGCTGCCGACGCGGAGGGCCACTCTCACCGGGGGATCGGTGCTACCCGAGCGACGCTTGAGGTAGATGAGGACAGGTTAGCGCCGAACGTGGCTACTCGGGAGGTCTGTCCAATTGGTGCGATTTTCCACACCGAGCTTCGGACGCACCGGCAACGCCGCCAGCAGCAGCAGACTGAGCAGCACGTACGTGTTCTGCAGGACGAAGTCCACCGGGTCGTGAGTGCGGACCGGTTCCGCGCCCCAGGCCTGGAACGTCACAACGCCGTAGATGGTCACGGCGGTGATCCCCAGCGCGAGCCCGGCCAACCACCGCCGTCGGCGCACCTCGTCCGGGCGGTCGGCGCTCAACGCCGCGTCGGCGAGCAGCACCACCGCCGGCACGAACCAGTAGATGTGGTGGGTCCAGGTGATCGGGCTCGCCAGGGAACCGACCAACCCGGTCAACGTCAGGCCCGTCAACGGGTCACCCGCCCGCGCCGCGCGGGCGGCCCGCCACAGCCCGTAGGCGGCGACCACGGCGACCACCAGCAGCCAGAGCAGCCGGTCCGGCTTGTCCGGCTCGGTGAACCGGCTGAGCAGACCGAACAGCGACTGGTTGCCGACGATGTCGGTGCGTCCCACCCGCTCGGTGGTCCACAGCTCGTGCGTCCAGAACCGCCACGAGTCCCGTGGGGCGATCGCCGCCGCGAGCAGGGTCGCCGCCGCCGCGGTCGCGCTCGCCACCGCCGCGGCCCTCCACCGCCGGGTGGCCAGCAGGTACACGATGAAGATGCCGGGGAAGAGCTTGAGCGCCGTCGCCAGCCCCACGCCCACGCCGGCCCAGCGTCGCGCCTGCGGTACCGCGAACAGCAGATCGGCCAGAATCAGCACGACCAGCAGCATGTTGATCTGGCCGAAGGTGATCGTCTCGCGGATGCTCTCCACCGCCAGCACCAGCAATACGGCGGCGACCAGGGTGAACGCGCGAGGCAGGTCGTGTCGGGCGATCACCGGCGACACCAGCCACCGGGTGGTCAGGACGACGGCCAGCACGGTGAGCGCCGTGAAGATCGCCACGGTGGCGCCGAGCCGCAGCAGACCGAACGGCCACAGCAGCAGCGCGCTGAATGGTGGGTAGGTGAAGTACAGCTCGCCCTGCACCCGGTCGGGCTGGACGTAGTCGTAGAGCGGGTGACCGACGCGCCACCAGTCCATCGCGGACATGTAGATCTTGAGATCGAAGAAGTCGTGCACGAGACCGGGCAGGTAGAGCGCTGGCAGCACAGCGCCGAGGGCCACCACCGCGACCAGGCGACGGACCGTACGGCCGCCGGGATCGTCTTCGGTGACGGCGGGCGGTGCGACGGGTTCTGCTGGCACCCCGAAACCCTAGCGGGCCGGCCCGCCGAGAGCGCGCAGCCGCGGGGCGCGGGCTGCGCGTAGGCTGTCCCGGTGGCTGATCTCCTCGTCTGGATCGACTGTGAGATGACTGGGTTGGACCTCGGCAGGGACAAACTGATCGAGGTTGCGGCACTGGTCACCGATCCCGACCTCAACGTGCTGGGTGACGGTGTCGACGTGGTTATCCACGCCGACGAGGCGGCACTGGAGGGGATGCCGGAGATCGTGCAGACCATGCACGCCAAGTCCGGTCTCACCGAGGAGGTCCGCCGCTCGGCGGTCACCCTCGCCGAGGCCGAAGACCTGGTCCTGGACTACGTCCGCACCTTCGTGAAGGATCCGCGTACGGCTCCGCTGTGCGGCAACTCCATCGCCACCGACCGGGGATTCATCGCCCGGGACATGCCCCGCCTCGACGCGCACCTGCACTACCGGATGATCGACGTGTCGTCGATCAAGGAACTCTGCCGCCGCTGGTACCCCCGCGTGTACTTCGGCCAGCCGCAGAAGGGTCTCGCGCACCGGGCGCTGGCCGACGTCCGGGAGAGCATCCGGGAGTTGGAGTACTACCGGCGCACGATCTTCGTTCCGCTGCCCGGCCCGGATGTCGAGACCGCCAAGGCCATCGCCGCCGAACTCTGACCACGGCAGCTCCTCCCGGGGAGCAGGGAACCCGCTGGACGAGGCGCGCTGTGGTGTGGCTATTATTGGTCCGCACCCCGCCCGGAGCGATCGACCGGGCGACGGCGGCATGGTGGCTGTAGCTCAGTTGGCAGAGCACCGGGTTGTGGTCCCGGTTGTCGGGGGTTCAATTCCCCTCAGTCACCCCACAGGTTTCACCACTCAGGCCCCCTCCTCGGAGGGGGCCTGAGTCGTTGTCGGGGCGAGACAGGGCCTACGCGAAAGCCCCCTCCGAGGAGGGGGCTTTCGTCGGCTGGCTCAGGAGGTCGGCGTGGGGGACGGGGTGACCGCCCCGTCCGGGGTCGGCGTGGCGTCCGGGTCGGCCGGAGGCTCGTACGGGAGGGCGCTGCCCTTCACGTACTCGTCCCAGCTCATGTTCCAGTCGGTCCAGCCGTTGCCGTTCTGCAGCTTGCGCTCGGTGCCCTTCACCGTGATCGGGTCGCCGATCTGGGTGTTCTTGAAGAGCCAGTCGCCGTTGGCCATCGACACGTTCACGCAGCCGTGCGACACGTTAGTGGTGCCCTGCTGGCCTTCGGACCAGGGTGCCGCGTGAATGAACTCCCCGCCCCAGGTGAGGCGCTGCGCGAAGTCAATCTTGGTGCGGTAACCCTCCTCCGGGCCCAGCTCCTCGAACGTGTCGAAGACCGTCTTGCGCAACTTCTCGATCACGACCATGGTGCCGCTCGACGACGGGGTGCTCTTCTTGCCCAGGCTGACCGGGATGGTCTTGACTACTGAGCCGTTGCGGGTCACCGTCATCCGCTTGGTCTTGTTGTCGACAGTCATGACCACCGACGCGCCGATCTTGACGTCCACCGAGAGGTCGGCGCGGCCGTACCAGCCCTCACCCATCGGCAGGCCACCCGCCTGGACCCGGTAGGAGACCTTGCTGCCGGTCTTCCAGAACTCCTTCGGCCGGAACCGGATCTCGGTGGGGCTGACCCAGTGCCAGATCCCCGCCTGCGCCGGCGTCGAGGTGACAGTCATCCGGCGCTGCACGTCGTCGCGGTAGTCCTCCGGGATGCCCCGGCTGAACTTCACGATCAGCGGCATGCCGACACCGACCACCTGGTTGTCACCGAGGAAGCTGCTCACGCGTACCTGATTGCCGGGCTTGGCCATTGTGGTGAAGGTGCTGGTCGTGGTGGCCGGACGCCCGTCGTCGCCGGTGGCGGTCACTGTCGCCGTGTAGCTCGTGCCGTACGCCAGCGCGCCGGCCGGCAGCCAGGACTTGCCGTCCTTGGCGACGGCGCCCTCGACCGCCTTGCCAGCGGCGTCCTTCAGCTCGACAGCGGTCTCCACGGCGTCCTTCGTGGTGAAGGTGATGCCTGTGGACGCCGGCACGTCCTTGGCGTCGGCCGCCGGCTCACTGATCGTCGCCGCGGCCTTCGGTGCCGGGTTCTCGCCACCGCCGTGCCACGAGGACGGCTTACCGCCGTCGTCGGTACAGGCGGAGGTGAAGGCCAGCGCCACGGCGAGAAGCCCCGCCGCGAACACGCGGCGTCGCCCACCGGGCCTGATCAGCTGGTCCTGGCTAGCTCGCATGAATTCCCTCACAAGTCGTGGTCGCTGCCCCATCGTCTCCTACTGACGCGCCAGAGCCGGCCCCGGTTGCCGAGGGTGAACCGAAACACGCCATCAATAGTGCCCGAATACTGCTACTATCCGGCGTTTCGTGAGCCTGGTTCGTCTCCGTACCGGGATTGCGGGGGTCGCCGCGCCGATGTCGCGCGGCGGGAGAGTGCAAGGGTACGCCGGCCCCGCCAACGGCAGGGCCGGCGCAACGGAGCCGACGGCTCAGACCGCCGGGCCGGCCCCACCGCTGGGCACCGGCAACGCGCTGCCCTTGATGAACTCCGACCAGCTCAGACTCCACGCCGTCCAACCGTTGCCGGCGGCGATCCTGCGCTCGGTGCCCTTGATCGTGATCGGATCGCCGATCCGGGTCTTGTCGAACAACCACCTGGCGTTCGCCATCGACACGTTCACGCAGCCGTGCGAGACGTTCCGCCGCCCCTGCACGTGCTCCGACCAGGGCGCGGCGTGGATGTACTCGCCACCCCAGGTGAGCCGCTGGGCGAACTGGATGTCGGTCACGTAGCGGTTGGCCGGGTCCGGATCGTCCCGGGTGTCGAAGACAGTGGCTTCCTTCTTCTCCATCACGACCATCGTGCCGCTCGACGACGGCGTGCTCTTCTTGCCCAGACTCACCGGAATGGTGCGCACCGCCGCGCCGTTCTCGTACACAGTCATCTTCTTGTTGGCGTTGTCGACCTTCATCTCGAACGACCGGCCGATCTTCGCGGTGGCCTTGCGGTCGATGTCGCCGTACTTGCCGTTGCTCAGCGGCACCCCCGCCAGGGCGATCCGCACGGTGATCGTGGTGCCCGGCTTCCAGTACTCCGGGGCCCGGTAGTACGCCTGCGTGCCGTTGCTGACCCAGTGCCACGCGCCCGGCTGCGGCGGGTCGGTCTGGACGAACATCCGCTTCTGGACCGCCGCCCGGTCCTTCTTCGGGATACCCGGGTGGAACTCGGTGACCACAGGCATGGCCACCCCGTAACTCTTGTCGTCGAAGAGGTACAGGCCCGACCCGATCGTCGACCTCGGCTTGGCCATCGTGGTGAAGCTGCTGGTCCCCTGGCTGCTCGTGCCGTCCGACGCGCTCGCCGTCACAGTGGCCGTGTAGCGGGTGCCCCACTTCAGCGGGGTGGACGGCACCCAGGACGAACCATCGGTACGCAGCTTGCCCTGGATCGAGCCCCCACCGTCCGCCGTCAGGGTGACAGCGGACACCTTCCCACCGTCCGGGAGCTTCGCGCTGATCTCCGTGCTCACCGGCCTGTTCTTCGTGCCGTTCGCCGGGCTCAGCGTGAGCGGCGGCCCGCCCGGTGTGCCTGGCGTCGAAGGTGTGGCTGAACCAGGAGTGGCGCTCACGTCCGAGGACGCCCCGCCAACGAATTCCGGCTTCTTCTCGTCGCCGCCGCATCCGGTCAGTGCCAGCGACGCCGCCAGAGTCAGGGCGCCCACCACCGCCCCGGCTCGCGTGAACCGTGCCATGCCCACCTCTGTTCTCGCGTACCTGGCGGACATCGTGCCGCATCACCGCCGCAACCCACGCCCCGATCTTGGCGACGGTGGTCGGTTTGGGGCTTTTTGCCGGCAAAGCTCGACCGAAGGGGGGACCCGGGTAACCGAATTGGAGCCCGCGTTGGAGGGGTGCTAATGTTCTCTCCGTTGCCGACGAGCGCCGCTAGCTCAACTGGCAGAGCAGCGGACTCTTAATCCGCGGGTTCGGGGTTCGAGTCCCTGGCGGCGCACCAGCGATATTCAGGGGGCATGACCAATTGGTCATGCCCCCTGAATTGCGTTGTCCGGCGGGGCAACCCGGCTCACGAGTGGACCACGACGTCCCAGCGCCCACACGATGAGCGCGAAGCAGCAGAGCGCTGTTCCCGCGACGGTGACAGCTGTCCAGCCGCCCGCGGACCACAGCACGGTCGCGGCGGCGGAGCCGATGGCGGCGCCGACGAAGTTGCCGGTGGCCAGCGCGGTGTTGAGCCGGCTCCGGGCCTCGTGGGAGAGGGCGAACAGCCGCGCCCGGTTGAGCAGGGCCTGCGTCTGGAGGGCGACGTCGAGCATGACGATCACGATGATGACGAGGGCGACGGACCGTACGGCGAACGCGGCGACGACGAAGGCTGTGAGGGCCAGTACCCAGGCCGCGCCGGTGGCCGGAAGCGACCAACCGCGATCGTGCAGCCTGCCGCCGCGCAGTCCGGAGAGGACGCCGGCGAGGCCGGCCAACCCGAACAACCCGATCACCGCCACCGGGTACCGGAACGGCGGGCCGCTGAGGAGGAACGTCAGCGCGGTCCAGAACAGCGAGAACGTGGCGAACCCGGTGGCGGCCAGGACCAGCGTCCATCGGACCGCCCGCTCGCGCACGACCACAGCGCCGACCGAGGCGATGAGCTGCGGGTACGGCATGCGCGTCCGCGGTGCCAGCTGTGGAATCGCGCGGTGGAGCACGATCGCGAGCAGGACGGCGAGGACCGCGGCGAGGGCGAAGATCGTTCGCCACCCGGCGGCGTCGGCGACGAGACCGCTGATTGCGCGGGAGGCCAGGATGCCGGTGAGGGTCCCGGATCCGACGACGCCGACGATCCGACCGCGCTGGGCGTCGCCGGCAAGGTCTCCGGCGAGCGGGGTGAGGATCTGCCCGGAAATCGTCGTCACGCCGAGCACGCCGAGTGCGAGCAGGAGTACGCCGATCGACGGCGCCAGCGCGCACAGCAGTAGTGCGGCGGCCGAGGTCAGCAGCATGATCGGGACGAACCGGCGGCGGTCCAGGACGTCACCGAGCGGTACGAGCAGCAGCACGCCGACGGCGTACCCGAACTGCGTCGCGGTGATCAGCCAGCCGGCCGTCGCGGTCGTGACGCGTAGGTCGCCTGCGATGAAGCCGAGCAGTGGCTGGGCCCAGTAGAGGTTGCCGACCGCCACTCCCGCCGCCAACGCGAAAAGGAACGTCAGCCGGCGGCTCATCCCTGACGCGGCGCGTACATGATCAGGGCGACGCCGATCAGGCAGATGCCGGCGCCGATGATGTCCCATCGGTCGGGCCGGAACTTGTCGACGATCACGCCCCAGGCGAGGGATCCGGCGACGAACACGCCGCCGTAGGCGGCGAGGATGCGTCCGAAGTTCGGGTCGGGTTGGAAGGTGGCGACGAATCCGTACGCGCCGAGGGCGATGACTCCGGCGGCGATCCACCAGAGGCCGCGGTGCTCGCGCCAGCCCTGCCAGATCAGCCACGCCCCGCCGATCTCGAACAGGGCGGCGACGATGAACAGCAGGACAGAGCGGACGACGGTCATCCGTGGACCGTACCGATGCGCCCACGGCCCTCGGTGCGGCGAGAGTCACGGCGATGCCGGGCAGCCATGCGCCGGCTTGGCCAGCCTGTTCAGCAAGACGCCACTCCCGCGTCATTCTTGCCAAGGATCAGCGTTTCGTAGACGAAAGAAACGAAGGAAGTTACGATGCTTTCGAGATGGGGGTGCCATGACTGCGGCTGCTCTGAAGGAAGAGACGTACCTGCCAGAAGCTGATGGGCAGGTTGCCCAAGTCCACGACTTTATGCAAGCGCATGAGACGGCGGGCCGAGGGCCGGTGGAGCCACGGTACTTCCTGGCTGGAGCTACCCCCGGCGACCGCGTCGAGCTTCCAGCCGAGATCTACGGTGTGCTTCGCCAGGTAGTTGAGGCGCTTCAGCAGGGGTTCGCAGTGACGGTGGCTCCGAGGACGCTGAAGCTGACGACACAGCAAGCCGCCGACCTACTTGGAGTCAGTCGGCCAACAGTCGTCAAGTTGCTCGACGAGGGCAAGATCCCGTTTGAGCGACTGGGAACTCACCGCCGAGTCCTTCTGCCTGACCTACTTGCGTACCGGACGCAGCGCAGGGCCGAGCAGTATGCGGCGCTTGAGGCAACGTCTATGGACATTGATGACGAGGAAGACCTCGATGCGGTAACGCGGCGGCTGCGCGAGGCGCGTAGTGCGGTCGCGCGACGCCGTAGGGGCCTGACAGGATAGACGGGTGTTCACAGCGCTACTCGACACCTGTGTTCTCTGGCCCGATCTGCAGCGCGACTTCCTGTTGTCCCTTGCGATCGAGGGTATGTATCGGCCCGTCTGGAGTTCGGTCGTGCTCGAAGAGTTGGAGTACGAGCAGAGAACGAAGTTGATCGAGCGGGGCAATGTTCCTGACCCTGACGATGAACATCTGGTCGCCGCTGCGGTTGTAGCCAATGCGGGCGCCATCATCACGCTCAACGTGCGGGACCTTCCTGCGGACAAGTTGCCTCACGGATTGCAAGTGCTCTCGCCCAAGGAGTTTGCGGCCAACACCGTTTCCCTTGATCCGGTGCGCGCTTGTATTGCCGTGGCCGCCATAGCCAAGCGCTCGGGCAGGATCGGTCGTGTCCAGACTGAAGAGGACATCTTGGAGATTCTCAACCGTCGCTACGGGATGACGTCTGCGGTCGGGATGATGCGTCAGGCGGCAGCTGAAACTCTGCATCTGCGGCCTCCGCAGCCTCGCGTCAGCGAATCGGAACCGCAGAGCAACTCCCAAGGATTGCCTACGGAGTGACGAGGCCGTTCCGCATCAAGCCTGCTCGATCGTCAGAGCGGCGACCGCGCGGCAGTTCCAGATCTAGAGGGCTGTTGTGTCGCTCATCCCCAGCCCCAGGCAGGCGTGCATCGTGGCCCGTAGGCGCGGGAGGGGTTGAGGGCGGCCGAAGATCCGGGGCACCGTCGTGCCGCCACGGCTCCGGCGGATCAGCACAGTGGCGAAAGCCAGGTTGGCTGCGGCGACGATGGCGGCCAAGACCAAGTCCACAGATCCCATGGCACCGAACGCTATCGCGTGGAGATTCGTTGCTCGCTCGTCAGTGACCAGAGGCGACGCATTCCCCGGGTATGACCCTCGCCGCGATTCGGGAAGACGTCGCCGTTATCGACGCTCTTCTCCGGAACATCGCTGACCGTCCCGTGGACCTGTCGGATCCGGACTGGCTGGCGAAGCTGTCGGCCGCTCCACCCGCCCTCTGATCCTGCGAGGCATGGAACGTCACTGAACCTGGAAGCGGTACTGAACCTCACATAAGGCGTTGCCGGCGCCCGGAAGGCGCCGGCAACGTGTGCTTCAGTTGGCGTGGGTCAGGCGCGTGGTGATGCGCAGGCCCAGGAGGGTGTCGTTCATCCACGGCACCCGCTCGCGGTGCAGGCCGGCGGTCATCTGGTCCGCCCACACCTCGTACCGTTGCGTGAGCGTGTGGGCGCGGGAACGCGCGCTGGTGATCAGACAGTCGCCCAGTGGGTCACCGGGCAGGTTGGACGAGTCGACAGCTGGTTCGCAGGGCACCTTGAGGCTGACCTGGTCGCGCAGTGGGCGGCTGGGGTCGAGCGAGCATGGCGTAGGCCCGCAGAGGGCGTAGTTCCCGCTCGCCGTGGCATAGGCGGCACCGACCTTGGCGTCCGTCGGCATGTTCACCGGAATCTGGTACTGCCCGAACAGGTTCGCGGACAACACGTCGTCCGAGTCGAGGGCGTTGGGCAGACCCAACCGGGTGTACGCCTGGAGCAGCCGGGCCGCCGTGTTCACCTTCTTCAGGGCGGTGGGCACCGCCCCGCTGACCTGGGTGCTCTGGACCCGAACCCGGTCGTACATGGACTTCTGCCGGGCCTGGAGGAAACCGCGCAGGGTCGGCGTCAGCGTGGCGTCCAGTGCCGTGTTGTTCACGGCCGTCGCGCCGCTCGCGAAGGCGTACCGGCCGGACGGCCACTTCTGGGTCAGGGCCTGTTCGGGCGTGGTCTCGCTGCTGCAGCTGAAGAACTCGCAGTAGACCTGGTAGACCTGCTCGTCCGGCCAGGTGTAGTCGGCGGTGCGCGAGTTCTGCCAGGCCGCTGACGAGTTCAGCCGGAACCGGCTGTGGATCTGCAACCGCAGCTTGCCGTAGGAGCGGATCACTCCGCTTCCGCTGCCCGTCGTTCGGGTGTGGACCCAGCTCGGCGTGTAGCAGTAGCCGACCTCGGGCAACTCCCGTACCCCGGCCGGCGGCTCGTCGTGGCGCGGCGTGTACGCGTACTGGAGTGCCCGCACCATGTTCGACATCAGTTCGTAGCGAACGTTTGTGGGTCGGTCGATCTGCCTGCTGCCCTCACACGCAGGCACCGTCGCCTCGTCGGCCTTCGCCGGCGCCGCGGCGAGCGGCTTGTCGGTGTCCCAGAACAGGTCGTAGTCCTTGAGCGTCTTCACCTGGACGCCGTTGGCGTCCGGCTCGTAGCGGACCTGGACCTCGTTGCTCCGGAACGCCCTCAGCGCTGTCGACAGCTCGTTGGTGGCGGCGACGTACTCGTTGACCAGCCCGGTGATAAGGCCGTTGGTGTTGCCGTCGACCGGCCGACCGAAGCTGGCCGCGAGGTCGGCGATGCGGGTGCCCTCCGCCTCGATCTGCGCCGCGCGGCCGGCGCTGACCTGGGCGGCGTACGTCGGGTTCTGCAGCATCAACATGGCGTACGCCTGCGCTCCGAGGTTCCACACCGCCGGGTTGCCGACCGGCGTCGACGGTTCGGCCATCGACGGGTCACGTCCGTTGGCGATCCGAGCCAGGTAGTTGATCGAACGGGCCTCGCCGAAGCTGTTCAGTACGGTGGTCGGGTCGACCGCCGGGTTGTCGGCGTCGGTCCTGGGCACCACGAAGGCCGCGCCGCTGGCCAGCTGGGTCGAGGTCAGGTGGAACTCGTTCTCCGGGCCGACGAACTCGTTGTATGTCGGGATGGGTTGACCGAAGTTCTCCAGGTAGCCGACGTACTTGTTGATGTCGGCGCGGGCGTCGTGCAGGGTGGCGTCGCCGATCGCGGCCAGAACGGTGGCGGCGATGTCCTCCAGGCGCAGGCCGAGCTGGGCGACCTGCTGCTGGACGAGAGTGATCTGCGCGGTGTTGCCGGCGATCGCGGCGTTCAGTTTGTCGAACTGGGCCATCATGTTCGCGTACACCGTGTTGATCTGGGCCTCGACCCGCGCGAAGCTGGCGCGCATCTCGTCGCCGAGGGCCCGAACCTCGTCGCGCAGTGCCTTGACCTGGGCAAGGATCTGCGCGTCCAGCGACGGTCCGCTGCTGCCGAAGAGCCCGACGATCGACATCACGGCACCGAAGACGTTGCCGGTCATCGCCAACGTCGCGGTGCTGAAGATCGAGCCCGCGAGGCCGCGGCCGGTGATCGCCGCCGCGTACTTGGAGATCGCGCTGATCGTGGTGAGGACGGCCTCCCCGATCACCTTGGACTTCTTGCCGGCGTCGGGGTCGGCGAACCCGATGATTGTGGAAACCATGCCCACTCCGGCCTTGATGTCGGAGATCGTCTGCTGCCGAGCCTTGTCCCGGTCCTCGGCGGCCTTCTTGGCCGCCGCGGTGCAGGTGGCGCTCGGCGGCCCTTCGGGCGGGCACTTGCTGTTGTTCTCGCCGATCTCGAGACGGATCTCCAGGCTCAGGCCGAGCAGTTGCGCGTGCAGGGAGGCAAGCTGCTGCTTGGCCGCCGCGACGTACGCCACCGAGTCGCCCCGCAGCGCCAGGATCGCGTCGAGGTCCACGTGCGAAAGTCCCGGGTCCTCCCGGAGTTCCTCGTAGGTGCTGGTGATGTCCACCCCGATCGGCGCACCGAGGACGGCGTTCCAGGCGGTGGCGACCGGCGCGCTGGCAGCCCCCGCCTGTCGGATCGCGGACCACACCGCGGCGAGGGCGTCATCACGACCGCGCAGCCACTGTGCGGTCCGCAGCGCGCCGGAGGCGAGCTCCTCGCGGGTGTCCCACGGTTCGACAGTCTTGCCGATCACGGATCCGACCAGCCCGGTGATCTCCGGTGCGGTCCGGGTGTCGCCACCGGGCGTGCCGAGCAGGATGTCGACGGACTTGAGCAGCAGGTCCTGCTCGGGCAGTAGCAGGTCGAACGTGGTGAGCGAGCTGTCGAGCAGCTGCTGGCGCGTCGTGAGCTGGGCTTGTGCCTGTTCGGCCGTGGCGTTCGGGTGCAGCCGGTGCCACTGGACGAATTCGGCCGACAGCACGACCGTCTTGATCCGAGCGGCACCCTGGAGATGGATCTCGGCGACCTGGCCGAAGGCCCGGTCGGTGAGCGCCGCCTGCGGGACGGGGACGGGTACGGGATCGGCGGACGCGGGTTCGCCGAAGAGCACGCTTGCCGCTGTGACCGCGATCATCGCCAGCACAGCAGTCCCGCGCCTGGTGCGCGTGGAACGTTTGGTTGTCATGCCGCGAACGTATTGAGCGGCCTGAAAGGGCGCAGAAACCGCGCTGATTCGCGCAGGGTGGCGCTCAGCCGGCGGCGGGTGACGCGGCGGGCCCGTCGAGGGCCGGCGCCACCACGGCGAACGCCTGGTCCATCAGCTCGGCCAGGTGCTGCTCGTCGTCGCCCGGCTGCCACCGCTGGAGCACCGTGTCGAGGGCCAGCAGGGCCATCCCGGCGGCCATCCGTGGGTAGGGGTCGGTGTGCGGGTCGAGGCCGCCGCGGTTGCCCAGCTCGGCGGCCAGCTCGGCGCGCCACTCGATCTGGCGTTCCAGCCAGCGGGCGTGCAGGGCGGGGGTGTCCAGGATGAGACGGACGACGACCCGGGCTCGCTCGGAGTGTTCCGGGTGGTCGTTGCAGGCGGCGAGCGGCACCCACAGGGCGTGGCGCAGCGCGACCGACTGTGGCTCGGCGCGTGGCCGGGCGGTGAGCTCGGCGATGATGTCAGCGCTGGTGTCGGCCAGGAACCGGACGACGACGTCCTCTTTGGACGCGAAGTAGCGGAAGAAAGTACGCCGCGACATGCCGGCCGCCGCCACGATGTCGTCGACGGTCACCACGTCGAAGCCCTTGGTGGCGAGCAGCATCAGGGCGGCGTCGCGGAGTTCGTCGGCAACGAGCTGGCGTTTGCGTTCGGCCAGGCTGTTGTCCGCACGAGATCGCATCCGCCGATGCTACGTCATGAGGTGCTACACCATGCCCATGTTGGCATTGCACGCCTTGCTTGACACTGAGTGCCACCGATAGCACAGTGGGTTGCATGACTGTCAATGGCTGGTCCACTGCCCAGATTCCCGACCTGAGCGGCCGTACCTTCGTCGTCACCGGCGCCTCGGCGGGCCTCGGCCTGGTCACCACCCGGGAGCTGGCCGTCCGCGGTGCGCGCGTCGTTCTGGCCGTCCGCGACGAGGAGAGGGGCCGCCGGGTGGCGGCCGACATCGACGCCGCCCGGCCCGGCGTCGACCTGGAAGTACGGCGGATCGACCTCGCCGACCTCGACTCGGTACGGATGTTCGCCGACGGGATGCACGCCGACCACCGTCGGGTGGACGTGCTGATCAACAACGCGGGAGTGATGGCAGTGCCGCGCACCCTCAGCCCGCAGGGTCACGAGGTGCAGTTCGCCACCAACCACCTCGGGCACTTCGCCCTCACCGGGCTCCTGCTCGACCTCCTGCTGGCCGGCCGGGACCCACGGGTGGTCACTGTCACCTCGGTCAACCACCGGCAGGCGAAGGTGCGCTTCGCCGACCCGACCGGCGAGCGGGGCTACTCTCCGATGGGCTTCTACAACACGTCCAAGCTGGCCAACGCCATCTTCGGCTACGAGCTGCACCGGCGGCTCGGCGCCGTGGCCAGCCCGCTGGGCAGCTTCCTCGCCCACCCCGGCTACACCGCGACGAATTTGCAGAGCAGCGCCACCACGCCGATCTGGCGGCTGCTGCTGGGCAGAATCGGCAACCCACTCCTCGCCCAGCCGGTCGACCGCGGCGTCTGGCCGCAGCTGTACGCCGCGACCGACCCCGGGGCGCGGCCCGGCCAGCTCGTCGCCCCCGGCGGGCCGGGCGAACTGCGCGGTCACCCCGCGCCGGGGAAACTCTCCGCAGCCGCGACGGACCCCGAGCACGGCCGCCGTCTGTGGGAACTGTCCGAACAGACCACCGGCGTACGGTTCGGCGCCCTGCGGCCAGCGAGCTGATCGAGTCGTCACGATCCTCGGCGCCAGATCGTCCGGGGGGCGAGCAACCACAACGGAGGAAAAATGTTCGCTGCCTATGTCACGGTCACCATTCTCGCGGCGGTCTTCACCGGCACCGCCGCCGTCACCTACCTGATCGGCCACGACTATCCCAAGGCCCAGGCCGACATGAAGCGCGTGCCACGGTCGTGGTTACCGCGGCTGGGCACCGCGCTGGCGGCAGGCTCGTTGGGGCTGCTGGCCGGCTTCGCCGTACCGCTGCTGGGCACTCTCGCCGCCGCCGGGCTGGTGCTGTACTTCATCGGCGCGCTGATCGCGCACCTGCGCGTCGGCTCCCGTCAGCTGGTGGGCCCGGTCGTATTCTTCGCCACCGTGGTGGCCGCGCTGACCGTGAACGTGCTCTACCACTGGTGATCCGTCAGCTATGACGTGAGGCACCCGTCCCGCAGCTGGACGGTTCGGTCGCAGCGCGCGGCGATGGCGGTGTCATGGGTGGCCATGATGACTGTCGTGCCCTGTTCGTCGCGCAGCCTCAGCAACAGGTCGACGATCGCGGTGCCGGTCTGACTGTCGAGATTGCCTGTGGGTTCGTCGGCGAGCAACAGGGCAGGTTGGTTGATCAGCGCACGGGCGATGGCGACCCGTTGCTGCTGCCCGCCGGAGAGCCGCGACGGCAGGGCGGCGGCCCGGTCGGCGAGCCCCACTGTCGCCAGCAGTTCGTGTGCCCGAGCGACCTTGTCGAAATCGGTGCGGAACGGGATCAGCGGTGCGATGACGTTGTCCAGGGCGGTGAGCGTGGGCAGCAGGTGGAACCGTTGGAACACGAAGCCGACCCGTCGCCGGTAGGCCGCCAACCCCCGGCCGGACAGGCCGGTCACCTCCTGGCCGCCGACCTCGATGGTGCCGCCGTCACTCCGTTCGATGGCGCCGATCAGGTGCAGGAGCGTCGACTTGCCCGAGCCGCTTGGCCCGGTCAACGCGATTGCGGTGCCGGCGGCGATCGCGAGGCTGACGTCGTTCACCGCCACCAGCGGTGCGCCGTCGGGCAGGGGGAAGGACTTCCGTACCCGGGTGAGACACACCAGCGGCATGGTGACAGTGCTCGCCGTCGCAGCTGACGTCCGTTCCATCGGACCTACTCCTTTGCCGCTCACCCCTCGGCGAGCAGGTGGGCGGTGGGCAGTCGGCGGAGCACGGCGATCGGCACCACCACGGACAGGGCGGAGACGGCGACGCCGAACACCAGGGCGGCTCCGGAACACCAGAGGATCGGAGCGGTGACGCCTCCGGCGAAGACCGCCGCCGCGCCCAGGCCGGCAGCGGCGCCGAGGGTGCCGCCGATCGCGCCCATGCCGATGGCCTCGATGATGACCAGCCGGTTCAGCATGGCGTCGGTCCAGCCAACGGCGCCGAACAGGGCGAACTCGGCCGCGCGTTCGGAGATGTTGAGATAGAGCACGTCGGCGACCGACACGATGCCCAGCACGATCGTGACCGCCACGGCGATGTGATCGACGGTGCGGGCCTGGAGGGTGACGGCATCACCGAGCAGGGTGCCGGTGATCGCCCCCCGGAACGCGAACGTGATAGCCAACAACATGGTCAGCGCGGCCACCCCGATCATCAGGCTCAGCGCGCCGAGCGCGGTCCGACCGGGTGTGCGGGCGAGGTTGGCCAGGGCGAGGGTGGCCAACCGGCGCGGCGCCTGCCGGCGGAGGGCGAAACCCGAGACGGCGGGGCGGATGATCTCGCCGGGGTCCGGCCGGGCGGCCCGCCAGGCCGGCCAGCCGCCGGCGAGCAGGGCAAGGGCAACCGCTGCGGGTACGGCGAGCAGCGTATGGCTCCACGCGATGTTCAGCCCGAGACCGAACGCGATCCCGAGCGCCAGCCCGGTGCCCGCGATGCCTGCGGCGAGGCCGATGCCGGCGATCTCGATGAACATCAGCTGGAGGAGGTGCCGCCGGCCCCAGCCGAGACAGGTGAGGATGCCGAACTCGGTGCGTCTGGCGCGGATGGCGGCGGTGTTGGCGTTGAGCACCGCCAGCGCGCACACCGCGAGCACCAGGACGGACAGCAGCACGCTCTTGCGGTCGGCCGCGCGGACCAGCACGGACGCGACGCCCTTCTGCACCCAGGGCTCGGCCACGGCGAGGTCGGGCCGGCCGTAGTTGCCCGCCGGGTAGTGCACGGTCATCGCGGTGGGTGACGACCCCAGTGTGATGTCGACCTGTAGGCCGGTGCGCTGCGCGATCTCCTCGGCGATCACCCGGACCCGCTCCCGGGAAACCCTGTCGATGCCGACGTCTCCGGCCAGCCGGACTCGCACCACACTGATCGGTGCGGTGGTGTTGAGCTGGTACTCCGGGTAGCTGGGCTCGGTGCTGTACGCGCCGGGGTCGAAGATGGCTGGCAGGGCCGCCATGGTGGTGAGCATCAGCGGTGGTTGGCTGAGCAGCCCCGTGACGTTTGAATTCGGGGCCAGGCGTTGGCCGCCCAGCGCCTGCCGCGACGCTTCGTCGGCGCCCTCGGCACCCGGGTTGAAGTACGTGTCCATGGGCACCGCCGCCAGCGCGCTGCCGAGCGAAACCTTTGCGGGGTCGAAGGTGCCCACCGCGCCCAGCGCGGCATCGGGCATGCCCACGTCCCCGGGCTGATCGTCGTACCCGTGCGCCAGGTTCCGGTGGACGGCGACGCCGCTTCGCACACTTGTGTCGGCGAACTCCATCGGCACGTGCCGGGACGACCCGCCGTCGTCGGCGCCCTGACCCCAGATCTTCAGGTCGTACGGATCCGGCTGGGCCCGCAGACCGTCCCCGTCCCGCACCCTCTTCGGCGGTCCGACGGTCCAGAACTGGTCCAGCCACCTGGTGTTCGCCGTCGCCAGGTCGTACTCGACGCCCAGGTCGTCGGGGCGGAGCATCCGGTCGACCAGGTTCTGGTACGGCTCCTCGAACGACATCACCCGTTTGTCGATGGGCGTGCCGGGCTCGTTGACCAGATCGGCGCGTAGCCGCTGGTCGTCGGCGGATCTCCGGACCAGCTCGGGCACGTCGGCGTTCAGGCGCTGCACGCTGATGTTGAGCGACCTGTCGACCTGAGGCCGGTCCGCGATGAGGATGGGGAGCACCGAGTAGGGGTACGGCATTCCGTCCAGTCGCCGTGACGTCGGCGCTTCCGCGGAGCTGAAGTATCGGCCCGAGGTGACGGCCTGGTCCAGCCCCGCCAGCGCGGCCTCTGACTCCGGGTCTACAGCGGCCATCAGGAACGGCACCGTCCACGCCAATGTGACGGTCGGCCGCATCGCCTTTCCCTCGCGATCCGTCGAACCCGTGCCACCGACGCAGGTCAACGACGATCGGGCTCGGAGGTCCGTCGGTGCGAGCCAGTCCTGCGTGCCGATGGCCACCGCCGCTGGGCAGATCTTCACCCGCTGGCCGTCGGCGTCGACCTCTTCCGGCGGTGGCAGGCCCCCGCCGCTCTTCAGTTCGCTGTTGGGCACCACCTCCAGCCGGTTGCGCGTCGCGTACAGAAACGCCGGCCCGTCCGGGATCTGGCTCAGCCCCGCGTCCGTCGCCCAGGTCGGCTGGACCCGCAACACCTGACGCTCGGCTGTCGGGTCAAGGTGATCCGACAGGTCGACAGTCACGGGCACGGTGCGCATCACGTACCCGACCATCGCGACAGGTGCCGCCACCGACACCCCGCGCACCGCCTGGATTTCGCGCCACTGGTCGTGGGTGATGCCGCCACGCATGCCCGCCAACTGTCCCGACTGGACCAGATTGCGTTCCTGCTCCAGCGGCAGCACCGCGTCTCCGGGGCGTACCAGCAGGTCGTAGACCGGGCGGTAGTTGGCGCTGACCGTGCCCACCGTGTCCAGCCGGGAGGTCACCGCGGCCCCGGTGAGCACTGTGAACCCGGCTACCGCGACGGCGATCATCGAGAGCAGGGCCAGCGACCGGCGCAGTCGTACTCGCCACTGCGACGCGGCTATCCCCAGCATCGACGCACCGCCCCGCATCGTGTGTCCTCCGGCCGAAAAATCATACGACCTTTCGCCTTCTCCGTGGGTACGACGGTTTGTCGACGGAGGAAGCAGGTATTGCCGGGTCATTGGCGCGCATCTATAGTTGCGCGGATCACAACAATCATGGCCGTGGTGACGCGGCCGGGTCGTCGAAGCGCTTCGACGATTCGTCGTTCAGGCCCGCCAGCCGGGTGTCGAGCCTGGTCACGTCGGTCTGGGCGCCCGCTGGGCGTCTGTCGTACGACATGAGGAGAAACGCATGCGGAACTGGCGCCTTCGGCGCGGAATCACCGCGCTCGCGCTCGCACTGCTAGCCCTACCGGCCGTCCCCGGCACCGCGCTCGCCGAGCCCACCTACCCGTTCCGAGATCCCCACCTGTCCGTGAACGCCCGGGTCGACGACCTGCTCGGCCGTCTCACCCAGGACGAGAAGATCTCCTGGTTGCACCAGTACCAGCCGGCCATTCCCCGGCTGGGCATCGGCCTGTTCAAGACCGGCACCGAGGCGCTGCACGGGGTGGCCTGGTCCACCGACATCGACAACAACGGCGCGGTGGTCAAGGCTCGCGGCACCGCCTTCCCCCAGCCGGTGGGCATGGCGAGCACCTGGAACACCGACCTGATCCGGCAGGTAGGTTCGGCCGTCGGCGACGAGGCGCGCGGCTACCACGCGCAGAATCCCCGGGTCTGGGGGCTCAACCTCTGGGCGCCGGTGGTCAACCTGCTGCGCGACCCCCGGTGGGGTCGCAACGAGGAGGGCTACTCCGAGGACCCGCTGCTCACCGCCGCGATCTCCACCGCGTACGGGTCGGGAATGACCGGCGGGGACCCGAACCACCTGAAGAGCGCACCGACCCTCAAGCATTACCTGGCCTACAACAACGAGGTCCGGCGCGACGTGACCTCGTCGAACGTGCCGCCTCGGGTGCTCAACGAGTACGACCGTGCCGCCTTCAAGCCGGCCATCGCCGCCGACGCGGCGACCGGGATGATGGCCGCGTACAACCTGGTCAACGGCCGTCCGGCCACGGTGGACCCGGACCTGGCCACTGTGGTCCGCGACTGGACCGACCAGCCGTTGATGAACGTCACGGACGCCTGGGCGCCGAACAACCTCGTCGCCTCCCAGGGGTACTACGCCACCCAGGCCGAGGGGAACGCCGCGATCATCAAGGCCGGCCTGAACAGCTTCATCACCGACGACACGAACGCGCAGCCGACCGTCACCGCCATCAAGCAGGCGTTGGCGACCGGCCTGCTCACCGAGGGGGACATCGACGCCCGGATCCGCGAGATCCTGAACGTCCGGTTCCGGCTGGGTGAGTTCGACCCGGGCGGCGGCCGGTACGGCGGCATCACCCCGGACGTCATCAACAGTCCCGAACACCAGCGACTCGCCCGGCAGGCCGCCGGGGAGGCGATGGTGCTGCTGAAGAACGAGCGGCAGGCGCTGCCGCTGGACCCGGCCCGGACCCGCAAGGTGGCGGTGCTCGGTCCGCTGGCCGACACCCTCTACTCGGACTGGTACGGCGGCGACCTGCCGTACCAGGTGACGGCGCTCGACGGCATCCGCGAACGGCTCGGCGGCTCGGCCAGCGTGAGTGGGCTCGACGGGGCGGACCGGATCGCACTGAAGGACGCGGTGACCGGCCGGTACGTCACGGCCACCGGCACCACCGACACCAACCCGGTCACCGCGACCGGGGGCAGCGCCTCGCTCGACGCCCAGTTCGACGTGGTCGACTGGGGGCAGGACGTGGTGACGTTGCGCAACGCCGCCAACGGTCGCTACCTCGGCTACAACTGGGGGCCGTTCCTCACCCGCGACGAGCAGCCGAACGGTTGGTACGTCCAGCAGCAGTTCAAGCTGGAGCCGCAGGCCGACGGAACTGTGGTGCTGCGCTACGCCGGCTACGAGACCAAGGAAAGTTGGTTCGGCGCCGACACGTACGTGACCGTCGGCGAGGATGGCGCCCTCAAGCTCGGCGCATCGACCCCGGCCGCCGCGACCCACTTCAGCCGCGAGGTGATCAGCAGCGGCATCGACCGGGCCGTGGCGGCGGCCAAGGCGGCCGACACCGCTGTGCTCGTGGTCGGCAGCAACCCGTTCATCAACGGCCGCGAGGCGCACGACCGGACCTCCACCGCGCTGAGCGCCGGCCAGGAGGCGCTGGTCAAGGCGGTGACCAGGGCCAACCCGCGGACCGTGCTCGTGCTTCAGACCAGCTACCCGGTCACCATCCGATGGGAGCAGGAGAACGTGCCGGCCATCGTCTGGACCACCCACGCGGGCGCGGAGACCGGTCACGCCGTCGCCGACGTCCTCTTCGGCGACCGCAACCCGTCCGGCCGGCTCACCCAGACCTGGTACCGCTCGGACTCGCAACTGCCCCCGGACCTGCTGGAGTACGACATCATCTCGTCCGGGCAGACCTACCTGTACAGCCGCGCGAAGCCGCTCTACCCGTTCGGCCACGGGCTCTCGTACACCCGATTCCGTTACGGCCAGCTGCGCGCCGGCGCCCAGTCGGTCGCGGCCGACGGCACCATCACGGCCAGTGTCGACGTGACAAACGTCGGCAGCCGGGCCGGGTCCGAGGTCGTTCAGCTCTACACCCACCAGCGCACCTCGCGCGATACCACCCCGATCCGCCAGCTCAAGGCGTTCCAGCAGGTGAAACTCGCGCCCGGGCAGACCCGTACCGTGACCCTGCGCCTACCCGCCGCGGACCTGGCGCACTGGGACGTCACCCGCAGCCGGTGGGTGGTCGAGTCGTCCGTCCACGACCTGATGGTCGGGGCGTCCGCCGAGGACATCCGGGCCCGCGCCGCGGTCCGGGTCCGCGGCGAGACGATCCCGGCCCGTGACCTGTCCCGTGCGACCAGGGCGGAGAACTTCGACAGGTACGCGGGGGTCCGGCTCGTCGACGAGTCGAAGCCCAGCGGTACTGCGGTCGGCGCCACAGCGGCCGGTCAGTGGATCTCCTTCGACGGTTCCGCGCTGCGAGCCGGCGCGCGCACCTTCACCGCGACTGTCGCCAAGGCCGGCGCGGATGCCGGCACCATCCAGATCCGGTTGGGTTCGCCCACCGGTCGGCTGCTCGGCACGGCCACCGTGCCCAGCACCGGCGACGACTACCGGTACGTCAGCACCAGCACCGAGTTGGCCCGGGCCGTCGGCACCCGCGACGTGTACCTGGTGTTCGACTCCCCGCTGCGCCTGGCGGACTTCTCCATCAGGTGACCGGGGTCCGGGGCCGGGTCGATCGTCGACCCGGCCCCGGGCCTGTGGTTGGTCAGCTCGCCGTGCAGGTCAGCGACGGTGTACTGGGTGTGCCGGTGGACGAGCCGAGGAACCCGAACGCGGTGCTGGCGCCGGCGCCGAGCGCGCCGTTGTAGGCGACGTTGCGGGCGGTGACCGCGGATCCCTGACTCGTGACTGTCGCGTTCCATGCCTGGGTGACGCTCTGGCCGCTGGAGAAGGTCCACGTCACGGTCCAGTTGCTGATCGCGGAGGTTCCCGCGGTGACCCGCACCTCGCCCTGGAAGCCGCCGGTCCACTGGCTGGTCACCGCGTACGTCGCGGTGCAGCCGGCCGTGGGCGGCGGCGTGGTCGGCGGCGGAGTGGTGGGCGGCGGCGTGGTCGGCGGCGGCGTGGTGGGCGGCGGGGTGGTGACGGACCCACCCCAGCCGGCGGTGGAGTCCAGCCAGGCGGTGCGTCGCAGCATCCAGTCCCGCATGACCTGGACCTGCCCCTGCCAGGTGGGCGAGGTCGGGGTACGGAAGAAGCTGACCGTCGGCGACGTCAGGTTGGGCCAGCGTTGGAAGTTGCGCTGGGCCGCGTTGGTCAGCGGGGTCGCGAGAGTGTTGATCCGGGTCTGGAGCGCGGCGTCGGAGAGCAGGCCCCGTCGCAGCGTCTGCCAGCGTGATCGGGCCTGGTTGACGAAAGCGGGGTCGCGCAGCAACTGGGCGAACCAGTCGTTGGCCGACGGCTGCCGGGTCTGCTGGTGCTGCCAGCCCGACACCTGGTCATTGGCGAAGAAGCCACCGACGCCGAAGCTGAGGTCGAAGTCCCACAGCGGACCCGCGAAGATCTTGCTGTCCCGGTCCTTGTAGAAGTGCGAGCTACGGACGTACGCGTCCATCTCCCGGCTCAGCTCGTTGACGATCATGAGGTCGATGAAGGAGTCGACATCGATGTACTTGCGGTATCCGGTGTTCGGGTCGGCGAAGTTCGACGAGTGCAGCACGTCGTTGAACTCCTGGAGGTGACCGCGCAGCCAGTCCCGTTGCTGCGGTTGCAGGGGCGACGGGTCGGCAACTTCGAGGTAGTTCCAACAGGTGGCGGCCGGCCCGGTGCACGGCAACGTGGGCTCCTCGGCCGCCATCCACTCGAACTTCCAGATGTACCCGCCCTGGATCTTCGGCAGGGTCACGTCGTCCTCATCCAACTGCTTGAGGTCGAGGCGGTCCTTGGAGTTCTTGATCGTCTCCATGAACATGTAGACGCCCATGTAGTCACCGGCACCCACGGGTGCGGCGTCCGTGTTGAGATAGAACTCGGCGAACGCGTAGCGCGGAGCCGGCAGCCCCATCTCGCGTCCGAGGTCGTAGACGAGCGCCTCCCGGATCAGCGCCTTGTCGGGGAACGGGCCGCGCAACACCCAGTCGGAGTCGGCGGGCATGCCCAACACCGGGTAGTCGGCGTCGTCGTTCTCGTTGTCCCAGAACTCGACGCGGAACGGCGTCTTCTCGAACGTCGCGGACGAGTTGCCGCGCAGCCGGAATCCCGCTCGGGTGCTGAGCGTCGGCGTGGCCGCCAGCGACGTGGTGCCGCCGCCTGTCGGTTCGAAGATCATGGTGGTGGCGTCGAAATACTCACGGTCTGGCCGGCCCGCACCGTACGAGTCGATCAGTACCACCGGCAGGTCGTGGGCGGTGGTGACGTTCTGCGCGGTGTACATGGCGGTGCCGGGCGCACCCGTTGGCGTCTGACCGACGAACGCCTGTGCCCGCAACTGGGTGGTGCGGGTGAAGCGCAGCGCGGAGCCGGAATAGAGCGACGACTGGGCGGTGGGCGGCTGCCCGTTGGTGGTGTAGCGGATCTGGGCGCCGCTGACCGTACTGCTCAGCGTCACCGCCACCTCTCCCCGGAAGGTGCCGCTGGGAACGGAGAAGACGATGTCGCCGATCAGGTCGTCCGCCGCGGCCGGTGCGGCGGCGGCTTGGGTGCGTTCGGTGACGGGTCGGGTGGCCTGGGTGGTGGCGACGGGTTCGGCGCCCACCGGTGGCGAAGACACCACGAGCAGGCTTGCGACGAACACGGTGGCGGCGGCGATCCCGGCGGCACGAAGGGCCGCCGCCGGAAGACGGGTGTTGTGGGTGGTCATGCGCACGATGCCTCCTGTTCTGATCGGGTGGGAACTGTCAACTCCAGGAGCGCCGAGGACGGGTCGGCGCGGAAATGGCGGCGTAGCGTCCGTCGCCACGGCACGTCTGGGAGGTCCAGGCGGAGCGCCGCGAGACCTGTGGCGTACTTCGAGATGCGTACCGGCCGGGTCCCGCGCTGCCACAGCACGCGGTCGACCAGCGAGGGGGCCGAGGTGGTCTTGGTCTCGACCACGGCGATGCCGGGCAGTCGGAGTGCGCGGTCACCGTCCTGCCAGGTGAGCCCCGTGTCGATGGTGACCCGGCTCGCTGTCGCCGGCAGCAGCAGAGTGGAGCGACGGTAGCTGGTGACCAGCACCGGCTCCAGCGGGCTGCCGGCGAGGTTGGACAGGATCGACTCCCGATCGAGCACATCGTCGACGAACCCGCGTCCGGACCTGACGGTGCGGCGGTCCTCGGCGAGATACGGCAGTCGGTGCTTGGTGACCCGTCCGCGCGCTCCGCTGATCTTCACCTCCAGCCAGCACTGAGCCGAGTCGAGGTAGGTCCGGGTCCGTACCTTGAAGCGCCTGCGCCGCCGGTACGCGGCGCAGTGGTAGCTGGCCAGACAGGGCGTGTCGAAGTACACGGACTCGTACCGGAAGGTGCGCTCGCCATCGATGTCCAGCACCCGGGCGTACGGGGTGAGCTGGTCCAGCAGGTGCGGCAGCTCGTCCACCGCGATCACGTACTTGCGGTCCACCCTGCACTGCAGCGCCGCTCGGTCGATCACCTCGGCGAGTGCGATCGGCGCCAGCCTCGCCAGCGGTGGGGCGGTCATCGGAGCGCCCCGGCCCGGGCCGACTTGCTGGTGCCGGTCGCCGCGCTGCGCCGAGCGACCGAGTATCGGACGTCGACCACTGTGGTCTCGTTGACCATGTCGAGCCGCTGGACGATGGCGTTGTGCACCCGGGCATTGAGCAACTGCTCCAGCTGGGCGACGAGAGCGACGTGATCGGTGACGGCGGAGTCGAGCACCATGATCTGGTGCCGGTAGTGCCGGAGCAGCCGTCGGTGGTCACCGACGAACATCACCGCGACGATGAGTGCCATCAGGCCCCCGCTGAGCCAGACCGACGTGGTGCTGAGTGCGCCGAGAATGCCCAGCGCGAGAGCCGAGAAGTAGTACGCCACCTCGTGCTGGTCGAGCTCCGTCGACCGGAGTCGGATGATGGAGAGCACCCCGAACAACGCCAGCCCCAGCCCCAGCCCGGCACCGACGTCGCTGGCGCTCAGCGCGCTCGCCACCGCGAGGACACCGACGTTGACCCCCAGGTAGGCGACGACCAGGTCGCGCCGGCGGTGCCGCGGGAAGTAGAGCCCGAAGACGAGCAGCGCCACCGCGCAGATGTCGATCGCGAACAGGACGAGCTGCGACATCGCTGGTATTCCTCCTGGTTCGCTGCCGGAGCGGACCGACGCCAGGCCGCCGTCGCTGCGTGGCGACCTGCGGAAGGTGGCCGGCCTCCGGATTACTTTTCGGTAAACTTTCGGTATTTCGTTGGTGACTGTAAGCAGAACATCAATCGAAGTCAATGTGTGATCGGTGCCCACGTTCAGGTCCCTTGGCCGCTCGATGGGGGTCCACTGCCCTTGACGTGGGCAGGCGGAGGACGCTGGCTCAGGTCGTGAGGTCGCCGAAACTTTCGGAGCCTTTCGGGGTCAACGGCAGCGGGCCGTCGTCGGTCGGCTGGTGCGGCGTCCCGAATGAGCGGGGCCGGTGGGGGTGGGTTGATCGTCGGCCCGACCCAGGGCGGCCGCTGAGTCTCTCGTGACGGCGACGTGGGCGGAGTTCAGTACTGCGGTCCTTTGGAGTTGATGCCGCAAACGAATCAGGCGCCAGGACCGTGCGGGAGTGGTCTCGCGAGGGGGCGCGGCGAGGGGGTGCCGTGTGGCGATGTGTCGCGAGGAGTGCCGCGTGGCGATGGTGTCGCGGAGGGTCGCGCGAAGGGGTCGCGCGGCGGTGGTGTCGCGAGGGATCGCATGTGCCGGTGATGTCGTAAACGATTCAGCTCCAAAGGAGCGCTGACGCAGACCCGCCACCTCAGGACGCAGCCCGGCTGGCGGCGCGAGTGGTAGCCCTCCTGCACGTGTGGTTGGTGGGCCTCGGCGGCGAGGCCCGCGCGGTCCCCCGTCCCCGTGGATTCGTCGGACGACGCGGGTGGGGGCGTGCGGTCAGGCTGGCTGATCTGCCCGATCCGGGGGCATTTCTACATAGACGCCCCCCAATTGCCAGTTGCATTCGTCAGACGTGTGACCTACGCTCCCAGTAAGAATTTCGGGGCGGTTAACAAAGAGTGCGGTCGGGGCGACGGAAGTCCCCGCCGGCCCTTAGTGGCGTCGCTGTTCCGTACTCGTCGCTCGATACGCACTTTGGGCACCACATCGACGACCAGTGAGAGGAACAGACGTGAAGTCAGCCATATCCACCGCTCGAATGTCAGTGTTGGCGGTGGCGGCGCTTGTCGCCGCCACACTGCCGGCCGTGCTGACCAACCAGCTGCCGGCATCGGCCGCGGTCCAGGCGACCTACTATGTCGCTCCCGACGGTAACGACGCCAACCCGGGGACCCTGCAATCGCCGTTCAAGACGGTTGAACGCGCGCGGGACGTGGTTCGCACGATAAATTCGACAATGAGCGGTGACATCAACGTGTATCTCCGCGGCGGGAGATACCCGGTCACCAGCACCGTCGAGTTCGGTGCCAGCGACTCCGGCAACAACGGGTTCCGGGTCGCCTACGCTGCCTATCCCGGCGAGACGCCGGTCCTCGACGGCGGTGTCCAGGTGACCGGATGGTCCCAGCACAGCGGCAATATCTGGAAGGCGCCACTGGACCGCGCCAACAAACTGCGGGCGCTCTACGTCAATGACAAGCGCGCTTTGATGGCGTCGAAGACGATCAGCTCGGCGGGCTGCTACGGGACGTACAACATCACCGCCAACCAGGCCGCCTGGGCGTGGGAGTCGGGGTCGCAGTGTGACGGCGCAAAATACAGCCTGAACGATTTTCCTGCCGTCGCCCGCAACCAGGACGACATCGAGATCGAGACGGGCACGACCTGGACCACGGCCATCGTGGGCGTCCGCCAGGTGACCACGAGTTCCGACGGCGCGAACCGGGTCGCCCTCTTCCAGCAGCCCGGTGCGGCGATCGCCCAGGGTTCGTTCAACGGCAACGCCCAGGTGGGCGGCACGCACAAGCTCATGAACGCCTACGAGTTCCTCGACGCGCCCGGTGAGTTCTACTTCGACAAGGGCACCAAGACGGTCTACTACTACAAGGCCAGTGCCGAGAACATGTCGACAGCGACGGTCTACGCGCCGAACAACGTCACCACAGTGCTGCGGGTCGCCGGCACCTCGACGAGCAGCCACGCGCGCAACATCACGTTCTCCGGCCTGACGGTGCAGCACTCCGACTGGAACCTGGTCAACGTCGCCGGCTCGGTCCTCAAGCAGGCGCAGCAGGGCAATCTGAGCGCGAACGTGTACGCCAAGGGCAACTTCCACGTCTACCACTACCGCAACGTCGACGTGGTTCCCGGCATCGTCCAGGTGCAGAACGCCGACGGGATCCTCCTGCAACGCAACCGGATCCAACACACCGGTGCCGACGGGATCAGCATGGTCAACGACGTGCAGGGCACACAGTTGATCGGCAACCACACCAACGACATCGCCGGCTCCGCGATCCTCGTGGGCCATCCGCAACACGTCTACATCGGAGACGGCACGTCGACCAACCGGGAGAAGTACTCCGCGTCGGTCGAGGGGCTGCCGAAGAACATCGACATCAAGAACAACTACCTCTACGACAGCGCGGTCCTGTTCAACGGGCACAGCCCCATCTCGGCCTACTTCGCCGACACCCTCACCATCCAGCACAACCGGATCGAGAAGACCCCATGGTCCGGCATTACGCTCGGCTGGGGCTGGTGGAACTTCGACGGATCGTCGGGCTCGATCGTGCCGAACCGGCCGACCACGACGGCGCGAAACAACACCATCAGCTACAACCACATCATCGACACGGTGCAGCGTCTCAGCGACACGGCCCCCATCTACACGCTTGGTAGTCAGCCCGGTACCACCATCACCAACAACTACCTCCAGGGTGTTCCGTCGGGCCACAAGTACGGACTGCACCCGGACGAGGGGTCGGCGTTCATCACGTTCCGCGACAACGTGTTGAGCATCGACAAGAACGTCACCTGGATGATTAACTCGGACGACTTCGGGCGGAAGCACGATCTGAGCATCACGCAGATCTACGGCCCGATCAACAAGGTCTCGAACAAGAACCTGCCGAACAGCACGGTGGCTGACATCATCGTCTCCTCCGACTATGTCTGGCCGGCGACGGCGTACGGCATCGCCGCGAATTCCGGCCTTGAGGACGCGTACCGGGACATCATTCCGGCGAGCAATTTCTCCGCGCCGAACTACGTGCTGCCGGCCAGCACCTTCGTCGCCAGTGCCACGGCGTCGATTCCGATCCGGAGCATCGGTGACGCCACCAAGTCGGTCTGGTTGGCCCCGTACGGCACGACCAGCTTCACCGCCGGGGCGACGATGACCAGGGCGGCCGGCACCGCCACGTCCATCGCCGTGCCGACCACCCAGGGCGAGTACCGGCTCTACGTCGTCGACGCCCAGGGCAACCGGTCGGTCGAGTCGACATCGATCGTCCGGCAGCAGCAGGGCGGCGGCGGTACGGGGAACGGGCAACTCGTGGGTGCCCAGTCCGGTCGCTGTGCCGAGGTGCCCAACTCCTCCACCACCAACGGCACCCAGACCCAGCTCTGGGACTGCTCCAGCGCCGCCAACCAGCGGTGGACCCAGAGCGCCAGCAAGCAGTTGACCGTGTACGGCAACAAGTGCCTGGACGCCTCCGGGGCCGGCACGGCCAACGGCACCGCGGTCATCATCTGGGACTGCCACGGTGGGCTCAACCAGCAGTGGAACGTCAACAGCAACGGCACCGTGACGAACGCCCAGTCCGGGCTCTGCCTCGACGCCAACGGCGCCGCCACCGCCAACGGCACCAAGCTCATCCTCTGGTCCTGCAACGGCGGCACGAACCAGCGGTGGACGCTGCGTAGCTGACCCGACCAGACCCCGGGGCCAGGCCGACACGGGCCTGGCCCCGGCTACTTCTGGTAGCCGTAGTTGTCGCAGGTCCGGCGTCCCTGGACGCAGTTCCTGGTGCGCTTGTTCATGGTGTTGACGTCCCACATCACGAACGCGTCGCCGTGCATCGACGAGGCGCTCTTGCCCTCCTTGTCGGAGGAGAGGTAGTAGCCCGCCGGGGTGCCCTTCGCCGGGTACTGGATGTCGAAGGTGATCGCCGGGATCCGGACCGGGTGGCTGGTCGGGCAGGAGTTGCTGCTGCCGTACGCCACATGGTCCTTGTGGTTGGGGCTGTCCAGGTGCTTGCCGTCCCAGCAGTCCGGGAACTGCATCATGAAGTGCAGCGTCGCGTCGCCCCCGCAGATCGGCCAGTTGCCGTTGGTGCTGCGGGCGATGCCGTCGAGGTCACCGGGCCCGTAGAAGGCGCAGTAGAACTGGCCGGTCGCGCCGCGTGGTGTGGGCTTCTTCTTCTTTGCGTCGCCGGAGATCATGCGCAGGCCGTTGGGCATCGGCATCTGGCCTGTCGAGTTCTTGGCGAGCGAGCGGTAGTAGACCCGGAATCCGGTGGTCTCGACCGGCTTTCCCGTCGCGTTGTCGTAGAGCGTCGGCACCCAGTAGGCGGAGTGGTCCTGGACCGGCTTGCAGGAGGTGGCCGTGAACTTCGTCAGGTCCCCGGCGACGGTGTTCGCGTCGACTGCCTTGTTGCCGACGAACGAGTGCATGTGTGACGCGCCGGGTAGGCCGGGGGCGACGATCGGGTCGTCCGGTAGCCGGTGGCTGTACTGGCAGTCGGCCCGGAACTCCGGGAGGTTACCCACGCCGGCCGGGACGGGGTCGACCTTCAACGCCCGGTAGGCGTCGGCCTGCGTCTTCCAGGCCGCCCGATCGACCGGAACCCAACCGGTTGCGGGAACCTTCGGCGCGGCAGCGGTCGACGGCGTCGCCCCGGGCGACGGGGTCGTGGAGGCCGACGGGGTCGCGGAGGCCGGCACTGTCGCGCCGGGCGAAGCTGGCTGCCCGGCCGGTGACGGCGGGTATTCGAGGGCGTTGGCCGCGTTCGACGGCTCGGGCTGCGCCGCGCCGCTGCCCAGGTACACACCCCCCGCCGCGATGACGACTACGGCCGCCGCGCCGAGGGTTACGCCCAGCCGGTGGCGGGCGAGCCAGCCAGGAACGCGATGACGTGACGGCGGCGGGCCTTCGTACGACACGTGTCACTCCCAACGAGGAGACGCCAGGATGACCCGAGCGGCCACGGCCGCCGAATGGTAGGCGCTTGCAGCCCACGCTCGGAAGGTCTTTAAACCTTCCTTAAAGTACGCGGGCTTCCCGCGTCCGTGGGTACCGTCCGCCGGATTCGACGGACGGTACCCACGCCCGATCTCGGGTCGGCGCCGTCGCTAGGAGGCGGCGTGCGGCGTGGCGTCGGTCGGCTCGGCGGCCTCGTCGTCAGTCGAGGGCTCTTCCTCGTCCGCCACCTTGACGCGCGCGGGCTCGGTCCAGGAGAACTCGATCTCGACGGAAACCTCCGTTTCGTTCTCCCGTTCGATCTCCAGCTCGCAGCGCACCGTGTCCGCGACCGTCACCGCACCTGCCGCGCCGTAGAAGAGCCGCCCATCAGACTCCAGTTGGTGGGCCAGCTGACGCAGCCAGGCGGCCAGGTCGGAGCGTGACACCGTACGGGCGTCCTCGTAGATATCCATGTCGGCCATGCTCTCACTCCACAAAGGACAACATGGGAAGGGCTTCGGCTTCGTGTGGCCCGACCGGCATGATATGGATCTTGTTCGGTGTCGATCGTCCGGAAAATGTCGGCTTCGGAGGTGCTGCCGGACAGCGTGCGGGTAATGCTGGGCGATGAAGGCAACCTGGAAGCCCCACGAGAAGCACGGCACCCTGTCGGACAAGGACAAGCGCGAGCTGCCGGAGAGCGTCTTCGCGTTCCCCGAGAAGCGCAAGGAACCGATGACCGATGCGGGCCACGTCCGCAATGCCATCGCCCGGTTCGACCAGGTGCAGGGCGTCACCGACAAGGACCGCGACCTGGCCTTTCAGAACATCCTCGCCGCCGCCAAGCACTACGGTGTCGACGTCGCCGAGACGAACTGGCGTCAACTCGGCAAACTCCCGCACACGCCGAACCCCGCCCACTGACCGACACTCACACGATTCGGCTCACCAGCCGGATAGGTACGCCTTCGCTGGGTAAACGGCGCGGATGCCCGCCAAGCAGGAGCCGGCAGCTGACGACGACCCGCCCCCGCACCGGGTGTCCCGGGTCGACCGAACCTGGGCCGGCCTCCGCGAGCGGGTGGGGCACGGCTTGCGCTCCCGCGCCTGGCGGTTTCGCCTCTTCGGGCTGCTCGCCGTGCAGGCCGGCGTCGCGGCGACGATTGCCTGGTTCGTGGGGTACCAGTTCCTGGACAATCCCGCCCCGGTGCTCGCGCCCACCACAGCTGTCGGCATCGTGGCCGCCGCGATGGGCTCGCGCCTGCGGCGCACCGTCGAGCTGCTGGTCGGAGTCGTCCTTGGGCTCGCCGTCGGTGACGCGCTCATGCCGTTGTTCGGCATCGGGGCCTGGCAGACCGGCGTGGTCGTCGTACTGGCGATCATCGTCGCCATTCTGCTCAAGGGCGGTGGCTCCCTGCTCACCCAGGCTGGCGGCACCGCGGTGCTGATCGCCACCCTGGAACCGCCCGTGCGGGACCTGTCCGTCCCTCGCTTCGTCGACGCCGCGGTCGGCGGGGTGGTCGGGTTGGCGGTCGGTCTGTTGCTGGTGCCCATCCACCCGCAGCGGACCGTGCGGCGTCTGGCCGAACCCGTCCTCGACCCGGCCATCACCGCCATGCACGATCTGGCCGCGGCGCTGCGCCTTCGGGATGTTGACGGCGCCCAGCGGAGCCTTGACGCGTTACGCGGCCTCGGCTCCCGGCTGACCGTGCTTGACGAGGGGCTCGGCGCCGCACAGGAGGTGGTGCGACTGGCGCCACTGCGCTGGCGGGAGCGCCCATCCCTGGCCTACTACACCGGTGCCGTCCGACATATGGAACGCACCCTGTACAGCATGCGCGCGATCGCGAGGAGGCTCACCAGGGCCCTGCGGGACGGCGAACCGGTGCCGGAGGAGTTTCCCGGCGCCATCGACCTGCTGGCCGACAGCGTGCAGACGCTGCGCTGCGCGATCCGCGCGCGGGCCGAGCCGCAACAGGCGCGCCAGCAGATCCTGACGGCCGTCGAGCTGGTCGGAAAGGCGCAGGGACCCGCCGCGTCGGATCCCACCCGCCCGCACACCCACCGGCTGGGCTACTCGGGCATGATCGCCGCCGGTGACTTCCGCACGTCGGCACACGACCTGCTGATGGCCAGCGGGCTGAACGCCGACGAAGCGGCAGCATTGGTGCGGCGGACGGCGGACCGGGACGAGTGGGACTGAACCGCGTCAGGTCGCCTTCAGCGAGGCGAGGACGTCGAGGTAGTGCGGATTCTTCATGACGCCCAGCACGTTGCCGAACGGGTCGACCACCGCCGCGGTGATGAACCCCTCGTCCCCGTGCGGAGTGATCGGCTGGTACTCCGTGGCACCCATCGCCAACAGTCGCTCGACTGTCGCGTCGAGGTCGTCGACGTACCAGTGCATGACCACGCCGCCCGGCCCGGTGGCCGCGCCGGCCGGTGCGTACCTGCGGTCGATGATGCCCAGCTCGGCCTGGTAGTCCCCGATGCGGAACTCGGTGTAGGCCGGGCGTCCGTCGGGGCCGGGACGCATGAAGTACGCCTCGACGCCAAGGAAGTCCGCGTACCAGGCAGTCGCCGCTGCCACGTCGTCCGCCCAGATGTTCAGTGTGGCAAATCCTCGCAGGCTCATCAGGTGTCCTCTCGTCGATGTCGTTGGTGTTGACGCTATCGACGATTGCGGAAGGTCCGCTTCCGCAATGGGCTGGGGGTCTTGACGATGTTGAGCCGTGGCCCGCATTTTTCGTCCTCGGCCGGGTAGTCGCCGCCATTGCCGGCACGGATGGCGGGGGATGGCGTGGAGAGCTACCCGGCAGTCGAGAACCACGGTCTGATCGGTGATCTGCAGACCGCGGCGTTGATCAGCACGGACGGCACTGTCGACTGGTTCTGCGCGCCCCGCTTCGACTCGCCGAGCGTCTTCGGCGCCCTGCTGGATCGCCGCAACGGTGGCCATTTCCAGCTCTCGCCCCACGGTGTCGACTACACGAGCAAGCAGCTCTACCTGCCCGGTACGCCAATCCTGATCACCCGCTTCCACAGCGCCGACGGTGTCGGTGAGCTGTTGGACTTCATGCCCGTCACCGGTGCGCAGGCCACCGACCGGCACCGGTTGATCCGGCTGGTCCGGATGGTCCGGGGGACCATGCAGTTCCGCTTCCACTGCCACCCACGGTTCAACTATGGGCGCGATCCGTACGAGCTGGAGGTGCACCCCGAGGGCGATGTCTTCCGGAGCGCGACGATGAGCTTCACCCTCGCCGCCTTCAAGAACTCGGTCCGCGAGTTCGACACGAGGGACATCAAACGTGACGCCGAGGGCGTGTCCGCGTCGTTCACGCTGCACGCCGGCGACATCGGCGGGGTGGTCCTGGAGACGGCCTGCCCGCACGCGCCCCGAGCACTCAGTACTGACGAGGCGTGCGAGCTGCTCGCCGAGACCCGCGACCACTGGCGGCGGTGGGTGGGCGGTTCCCGCTACAAGGGCCGCTGGCGGGAGGTGGTCGAGCGCTCGGCGATGACCCTCAAGCTGATGACGTACGCGCCGACCGGCGCCCTGGTCGCCGCGCCCACCGCCGGGCTGCCCGAGCAGATCGGCGGGCAGCGGAACTGGGACTACCGCTACACCTGGATCCGGGACGCGTCCTTCTCGGTGCACGCGCTGCTGCGCCTGGGCTTCACCGACGAGGCCGAGAAGTATCTGCTCTGGCTCGACGCGCGTATCCGGGAGGCACGCGACGGCAACCTGCCCCTGCAGATCATGTACCGCATCGACGGCTCACCGGACCTCCCCGAGGAGGTGCTGGGTCACCTGGAGGGGTACCGCGGCTCCGCGCCGGTGCGGATCGGCAACGGCGCTGCGGGGCAACTCCAACTCGACATCTACGGCGAGGCGCTCGTCGCGTTGGAGCTCGCCGACCGCAACGGGCTGATCCCGCCGTACGAGGGGTGGCGCAAGACGGCCGGCCTGATGGACTGGCTCTGCGCGCACTGGGACCAGCCCGAGGACGGCATCTGGGAGACCCGTTCCGGTCGGCAGGACTTCACCTACGGTCGGGTGTTGTCCTGGGTCGCGCTGGACCGGGCCATCCGCATCGCGCGACGTCGGGGCCGCCCCGGCGACATCGCCCGCTGGTCGGCCGAACGTGACGCCATCTACCAGCAGGTGATGACTCGTGGGTTCAACCAGGAACGTCGCGCCTTCGTGCAGCACTACGGGTCCGACATCCTGGACGCGTCGCTGCTGGCGATGCCGGGGCTGAACTTCATCTCGCCGACCGACCCGATGTGGGAGTCGACGCTGCGGGCGATGGACAGCGGCCTGGTCTCCGACAGCCTGGTCTACCGCTACGACCCGAGCGCCTCGCCGGACGGTCTCGCCGGCACCGAGGGCACCTTCAACATGTGCACCTTCTGGTACGTGCAGGCGCTCGCTCTGGCCGGCCGGATCGACGACGCCCGGTTGACCTTCGAGAAGATGCTCACCTACAGCAACCCGCTCGGCCTCTACTCCGAGGAGATCGCGCCGACCGGTGAGCAGATCGGTAACTTCCCGCAGGCGTTCAGCCACCTCTCGCTGATCAGCACGGCAGCCCACCTCGACGACCTGCTTGATTAGCAGGCTGACGTGTCCCGTCAGAACAACGTCAGCGGCTCGACCGGGATTGGCTGGGGCAACGCGTCGAGCCCGGGTACGCGTGCCCGTACCTCGTCGTGGAACCGGCGGGCGAGCACCGGCGCGTCGGCGTTGTCCGGGGTGTGGATGAACATCGTCGGCGAGCGCCCCTCGCGTAGCCAGGTGACTGTCACGTCGATCCAGCGCTGCCACCCCTCGGTCGTGCGCGTCGGGTCGTCACGGCCGAGGTAGCGGACGATCGGCCGGTCGGTCAGCGCGACGGACCGGAGCGGCACGCGCGGCTTCTTGGTCCAGGCGTCCCGCTCCGCGTCGCTGGTCGGCGGGCTGGCGAAGAAGGCCGTCGTGTCGAAGGGGATCCACTCGGCGTCGGCGGCGCCGAGTGTCGCCCCGAGCAGTCGGGCCGCGCGGGCGTCGGTGAAGAACGCGGGATGGCGGACCTCCACCGCGTACCTGTGGGACTGCGGAAGCTGCGCGAGGAAGCGGCCCAGGGCCGGGACGTCGGCGGGCGCGAACGAGCCGGGCAGTTGGATCCAGAGGGCGTGGGCGCGCGGGCCGAGCGGCTCGATGGCGTCCAGGAAGGCGCGCAGCGGTTCGCCGACGTCGGTGAGCCGGCGTTCGTGCGTGATGACCTTGGGGAGCTTGAGGACGAACCGGAAGTCCGGATCCGTCTGCGCCGCCCACGAGGCGACCGTGTCCCTGGCCGGGGTCGCGTAGAACGTCGTGTTGCCCTCCACGGCGTCGCACCAACTGGCGTAGTGCCGCAGGCGCTCCGTGGGTGGTAGCCGGTGGCCCGGCCATGACCGGTGGCTCCACATGGCGCACCCCACGTGCAGACGCATGACCGCCCTTCCCGCCGGTGACCGCGCTCGACCGGAGCCCACCGTATACGGCCAGCGGACCCGACCGGGCCCACGGTGGGGCAGGTAGGGTCCGACGCCATGCGTGTGCTGTTCGCCAGTCTTGCGTCCGTCGGTCACACCTATCCGCTGATCCCGCTGGCGATCGCCGCCCGGGATGCCGGGCACGAGGTCCACTTCGCCGCCGGTCCGGAGGTGCACGCGCCACTCGCCGCGCACGGCCTGCGGCCGTTCCGCCCCGGCGACGCCTTCTACGAGGTGTACGCCGAGGATCTCGCACCGGAGCTGACGCGGCTGCGGCCCGACCTGGTGGTGCACGAGTGGGGGCTGCCGGGGGCGGCCGTGGCGGCTCGTCGGGCCGGGATACCGGGTCTGTGGCACGGGTTCGGCCGGATGTTTCCCGAGGGCATCGGCCTGGAACTCCCCACCAGGAACGCCGAGGCCGTCGGCCGGCCGCACCTGGACATCTGGCCGCCCTCGCTGCAGGACAAGGGCTTCCTCGCCACCGAACGTCGGATCGAGCTGCGACCGGTCGCCTTCTCGACACCCGCCCCGCTGCCCGAACTGGTGAACCGTCGGACGTCCCAACCGTTGATCTATCTGACCCTCGGCACCGCGTTCGGCACGCCGGAGCTGCTCCGCACGGCCATCGCCGGTCTGGCGACGCTGGACGCGCAGGTGGTGGTCGCGGCCGGCCGGGTGCCGGTGGAACAGCTTGGCGAGATCCCCGACCAGGTCAGCGTGCACCAGTGGGTGTCGCAGGCGGAGTTGCTGCCGCTCGTCGACGCGGTGGTGCACCACGGGGGCAGCGGCACCACCCTCGGCGCGCTCGCCGCTGGCGTACCCCAGTTGATGTTGCCGCAGGGCGCGGACCAGTTCGCCAACGCCGACACGCTCGCCGCCGCCGGTGTCGCGCTGCGGCTCCTTCCCGGCCAGGTGGAGGCGTACGCCATCGCCGAGCAGGTGCACCGGCTGCTGCCGCGGCAGGGCAACGCTGAGCAGCGCGACGCGGCCCGAGCGGTCGCCGAGGAGATCGCCGCCATGCCGTCCCCGGCGGCGGTAGCCCAGCTGCTGCCGGAGTACGCCGGCTGAATTCGTCAACTCAGGGTTGACGAGGCGGATGCGTCAACCTATGGTTGACGCATGACAGATCCTCTCCAGATCGGTAACACCGTCAAGCTCGACGACCTGATCCAGGCGATCAAGAAGGCGCACACCGACGCGCTCGACCAACTCACCGACGCGGTCATCGCCGGCGATCACCTCGGCGAGGTGGCCGACCATCTGATCGGACACTTCGTCGACCAGGCCCGGCGCTCGGGCGCCTCCTGGACCGACATCGGCCGCAGCATGGGGGTCACCAAGCAGGCCGCCCAGAAGCGCTTCGTGCCGAAGGCGACCGACACCGCGGCGCTCGACCCCAACGCCGGCTTCGGCCGGTTCACCCCTCGCGCCCGCAACGTGGTGATGGCCTCGCAGGAGGAGGCCCGAGCCAACGGCAACGCCGAGATCGGCCCCGGGCACCTGGTGCTGGGCCTGCTGGCCGAGCCGGAGGGGCTGGCCGCCAGGGTGATGGCTGGTCGGGGCGCCACCGCCGAGGCGGTACGGGAGGCGGTCGGTGCCGTCCTCCCACCGCGGGTCGAGCAGGTTCCGGACCTCATCCCGTACGACGCGCGCGCCAAGAAGGCGTTGGAGCTGACCTTCCGGGAGGCGCTGCGCCTCGGGCACAACTACATCGGCACCGAGCACATCCTGCTCGCCCTGCTGGAGCAGGAGGACGGCGCCGGCGTGCTCACCAACCTCGGCCTGGACAAGGCGGCGGTCGAGGGCGACCTGGCCGCCGCTCTCGCCGCCGCCGTCGGGAAGAAGTGAGAACCCGGGGTCAGGAAACGTCAGGAAAGCCGTAGCGCAGGGCGTGCTCCGGATCGGCAGGGTCGATCTGGCGTACGCCCGCGTCGGCGAGGCGCTTGTTGACCTCGTCGAGTTGCTCGCGCACCAGGCGGGCCTCCTCCTCGGTGACCCGGCCCCGGTGTGGCTTGCCGGCGTGGTCCAGCGTGCCGTAGTCGATCTTCTCGGTGCTCCTGCGGGCCTTGGGTGGGCGGACCCGCTCGGCCGTCTTCAACAGCTGCGCCATCGGCACGTCGGTGGCCATCGCGTCGAACTCGCTGGCGGTCAACACCACTCGACGGGGCTCGCCGCCACCGTGCCGGTCGTGGATCTCCACCACCGCCACGTCCAGCGCGGCGTCGTCGATGTTCTCCACCTCGCCCGGGGTGGCGTCCAACTGCACGGGCCCGGCGACCAGGTCCGGGTGCTCCAGCACGACGATGCGGACCACCTCGTCGTCCTGCTGCAGAACCGTGCCGGTGAAGTCGGAGACGTGGATCGTCTTCTTGCCCATGCGCGGAGCTTCTCCTGTCGTAGGCCGGGATGGCGGACCACAAGAAATTACCCGACAGGTGTGCGAAAGCCGCCGCTGGACCTCCTCCGGTGTGTCGCCCCGAGGCGAACGTCAGAGGCTGCCCTTTGGTGCCACCCACTCGGTGGGCTGGCCGGTGACAGCGCTTATGCGGTCGTAGTCGGCGTCGTAGTGCAGGACGGTCGCGCCGTGCTCTTCGGCGGTCGCCGCGATGATCAGATCGGGCAGCCGGAAGTTGCGGTGCTGACTCTCGGCCGCGAGTAGGCGATGGACCGCCATGGCGCGGTCCATCGCCGCTGTCGACACGTCAATCCAGCGACCCCCGCGTAGTGCCTGCCAGAGGATCTCGTACCCCTTTTGGTGGGGTGCGTTGTTGAGGTATTCCAGGCTGGTCATGTGGCAGGCGGCGAGCCGCCCCTCGGCCAGGAGCGTCTCGAAGCGCCGCCGGACCGACGCGTGACGACCCTGCAGCACGTAGACCGAGGTGTCCGCGAGATAGATCTGACCAGCCATCAGGCCGCCTCGGCGTCGCGCGCCTGCTCGGTAAGCGAGTCCAGGTCGCGACCGCCGCCGTAGCGCCAGGCGTCCACCGACCCGGAAAAGTCCATCTCCACCTGATCGAACGCGGCAACAATCTCGCGAGCCTGCCGGCGTACGGCGAACGCGTGCAGGGCGGCATTGATTGTGGCCACCTTGGTGTCGGTGCCAAGCACATCCTTCGCGGCGTCCAGCCACTCGTCGTTCACGTCCACGGTGATGCGAGTCATGGCACGACGATACACCAAATCTTCTGGCAGAAGGGCACCATGCATGGGCGGATCTTGGTGCGTCAGTGATTGTTCAGGCGGTGCCTACCCGAGCTGTCGACGGACAGCTTGTTCAACCCGGCCCAGGACAGGGCTCCGCCGCCGATCGTGCGAGGGTTCCGGTAGCGCGGCTGGGGCGGATTGCCTCCGACGGCATCCGCCGCCTGCCAGAGTCGCTCGGGGTTTTGCTGGTAGTTGTCGCTCGGCTGAATCAGCATGCGTTCACCGTCCCAAACAAAGGTGTCCAGATATGGAAATACATATGACGGTCAATTCGAGCGGCCGGTTCCCGCACCCCCGGCCCACTCGGCCCTGACGTATCCCGCGCCCGCCCTGCCGTCCGGCGCGTACGGTGATCCACGACGCGTCGGGTGACGGGGAGGTGCGCATGATCGACCGGCGACTCCACCTGCACCTGGCCAGCTGGCTCGGCCAGTGGCCGGCCGGGCCGGGGTTGCACGTGGTGGCCTCGCAGCGACGGGCCCAACCGGCCTGGGACGGTCGGCTGCGCCCCGCGCTCGCCGTGGACACCGGGCAGAGCGCCGTGCTCTCCGTGGCGCCGGATCGTGTGGCGGCGATCCGCGCGTTGACTCGCCGTGCGCCGGCTCGGCTCCTCGCCGCACTGCCGGACGCCGTCGGCCGGCCCGAATTCTGCGTGCACGACGGCCCCTTCCGGTGGAGCCTTGCGCCCGCGCCGCTGCCCGACGTGGGGGAGTGGACCGAGTCGAGCGCTCCCGGGCTGCCGCCGTGGCTGCGACTCTTCGACCGGCCGGTGCTGGTGGTCCGTGACCCGGACGGCGCCTACCTGGCCGGTGCCGGGATCAAACGGCACGACGCGTACGGGCACGAGTTGGCAGTCGGCACGGTGCGGGCCGCCCAGGGGCGCGGCCTCGCCCGTCGGCTGGTGGCCCAGGCGGCGCGGCGGGTGCTCGACGAGGGGGCGGTGCCCACCTACCTGCACGAGCGGGACAATCAGGCCTCGGCCCGGGTCGCCGATGCCGCCGGTTTCCCGGACCGGGGCTGGCGCGCGTACGGGGTCTATCCGCGCTGAGCGGGCATTTGGGGCGCGGACCGTGGATCCCGGGCCGGATCCACGGTCCGCAACCTCCCCCCAGGCCCCGGTTCCGGGTGTAGCGGCCCCCGCTGTGGGCGAGCCGCTACGTGTCGATCACGCTACGTATCTGAGCGGCTTGGGGCAAGGCTGGAGCTGTCGGTTCGGAGTGTCGAAAAGTGGACTTGACCTGCTTCTTCGCCGACCGATGGTGCCGGCCGGGTCAGTGACGGAGCGTGCGAATCAGGTCGAGCACCTGTCGGGTCACCGGGCGGAGGACCCGAAGCCGGGACAGCGCCACGAGCCGGTCGATGAGCGGTACGGCCCCGTCGATCAGCTGGCGGGTCTTGGTCTGGCCCGGCGAGCGGTCGTGCACCCAGTAGAGGATCACGCCCATGTGGGCGAGCCAGAGCAGCTCGGGCAGCTGTGGGCGCAGCTCGGCGTCGACAGTGGCCGTCGAGCCCGTCAACACCTCGCCGAAGAGCTCGATGGCGGCCTGTCGGGGGCCGGCGGACTCCGCGGAGAAGGGGCTCAACGGGGAGGTGGGCTCGGCCGCCGTCTTGAAGAAGGTCGCCGCGAACCCGTGTGAGGGCGTCAACACGTCGATCCCCGCGTGCAGCACTCCGGCGAGCCGGGGGCCAAACGCCTCCTCCCGATCGAGTACGGGCTGCGCTGCGGCCCGGTGCTCGACCTGGGACTGGGCGTAGAACTCCTGGATCAGGTGGTCCTTGGAAGCGAAGTAGTAGTAGGCGTTGCCGACCGCCACGCCGGCCTCCTGCGCGATCGCCCGCATGGTGGTCTGGGCGTATCCGCGTTCGCGGAACAGCCGCATCGCGGTGTCCCGGATCAGCTGCCGGGTCTGCTCGCCTCGGGCGGTGGCAGGGTCACCCGCAGTGGTCGTCTGCGCAGGCTGCTCGGTCATCGGGGTCACCGTATCCCGGCGGTTCGTCGGTCGGCTCGGCCCACGGGTCGCGGATCCGCTCCCGGATCGCCGAGGCGGCGGCCACCGTCTGCCGGGCGAGGGGCAGCAGGTGCGGTCGGGCCAGCCGCTCGGCCGTGGACCGATGGTCGGTCAGTGCCCAGAGACAGGCGAACCAGGCGCCGTCGCCCGCGTACACCTCGCCGGTGTCGGCGATCACTGTGAGGTCGCGCAGCGTCGCCTCGTGGTCCAGGCCGGGGAAGCGCCGCCGGGCCTCGGCAGACCCGGCCGGCACGAACTCCAGGGGTACGAGCTGGGCGCGGGACGACAACCAGCGGCGGGCGGCGCGGCAGAGCGGGCAGGCCGCGTCGAACAGGACGGTGAACCCCCGGACCCCACCGCCGGAGTGTGCGGTGGGGTCCGGAAGCCGACCGACGCCACCGGTCGGGGGCACGGTCATCGGTTCGGTGGGTTGCTCGTCGGGCCGGCACCCGGCTGTGGTCCGGCCGGCTGCGGACCTGCCGGCTGTGGTCCGGCCGCGTGGGGTCCGGCCGAATATCCGCCGGTCGGCTGGGGTCCTCCCGGGTACGCGCCGACCAACTGCGCTCCGGGTGGGGCGGACGGCATGGGGAGTCGGCCGATCGGGGCGATCGGAGGGTGGGTGGCGAGCTGGCGGAGTCGGTTTCGGCGGTAGCGGCCGAGCGCGAAGACGTTGAAGAAGTGCAGCGCGCCGAGTACCAGCAGCACCAAGCCGATCTTGAGAGACAGCTCCTCCATGGCCTGGCTGGTCGAATCGATTGGGTCGGAGTGCTTCATCGCCACTGTGACGTAGCCGAGGTTGAGCAGGTAGAAGCCGACCACCAGGAGGCTGTTGACCGCTCGGGCGAGTCGTTCCTCGGCGAACACCTCCTCCAGGAACACCTGCCCGTTGCGGGACAGCGCTCGCGCCACCCAGATGGTCAGGCCGACGCTGACCGCGAGGTAGATCACGTACATCCAGACCTTGATGTCCATGGTGGACGCCCTTCTTGAACGTGTTCAACTACCGATGTCATCAGCCTAGGGCGGATATTGAACATGTTCAAGAAGGTGCGACGAGTGACAGTGGACACTCAGGAGCGAAGCCCGGCCGGAGAACGCCGTGGCTCAGCCGGCCAGGCCCAGCACCTCGGCCGCCGCGCGTCCGTTGGCGTGACTCGCACCGTAGGTGGTGACGAAGGCGCGGACGCCCGTCGGCCGCCACTGTGCCGGCCAGCCCATCTCCACCACGGTCACCGGGTGCTGGGCTGCCAGGTCGGCGATCAGTTCCGGGCCGCCGGGCAGCCGGTGCAGGTGTCGCCCGACAAGCACGATGGGGCGTTCACCGGCCAGCTCGCGCAGCGTCGCCGGATCGGTCTCGGTGGCGATCACCCGGATCTCCGACACCCCGTCCAGGTGTGGACCGAGGCCCCACGGCACTCGACCCTCGGCGATCGTCGACTCGGTGTGCAGTTGCACCACAAGCGGCTGGTGCAGGCCGGTGAGCAGGCCGTCCACCCGGACCGCTCGGCGCGCTGCCGCGTACCCCAGCTCGGTGTCCCCGGTGGCCGGCGACCCGCCGGCGGCCCGGGTCCAGGCGGCGAGGTCGGCGGCGCGGCCGGCCGCCTCCTCCACCCGCGCCCTCGCGAGCCGGCCGTCGGCGAGCGCGTCGACGATCTCGGCGGCCACCCGCTCGACCAACTCGGCGTCGACAGTCGCGCCGATGCAGAGCAGGTCGGCGCCCGCGCTCAGCGCCCGGACCGCGGCCGGCCCGACGCCGCCGGCCGCCACCGCGGCACCCTTCATCTCCAGCGCGTCGGTGATGACGGTGCCGGTGAAGCCGTACTCGGTGCGCAGCAGGTCGACAAGGACGGCCCGGCTGAAGGTGGCCGGGTCGGCGCCGGTGAGCGCCGGCACCCGGATGTGCGCGGTCATCACGGCGCGCGCTCCGGCGGCGACGACGGCCGCGAACGGCGGTAGGTCCCGCTGACGGAGCAGGCTCAGCGGAGCGTCCACTGTGGGCAGCTCGTGGTGGGAGTCGGTGACGGTGGCGCCGTGCCCGGGGAAGTGCTTGGCGCAGGCGGCCACGCCGGCGGCCTGCAATCCCGCCACGGCGGCGGCCGAGTGGGCGGCCACCCGCACCGGATCCGCGCCGAAGGACCGGGTGCCGATCACCGGGTTGTCGTCGGCGGTGTTGACGTCGACAGTGGGGGCGAGGTTGACGGTGATGCCGAGCGCGGCCAGTTCGGCGCCGATCGACTGGTAGACCCGTCGGGTGAGCGCCACGTCGCCGATCGCCCCGAGGGCGGCGTTGCCGGGGTACGGGCTGCCGGTGGCGTGCGCCAGCCGGGTCACGTCGCCGCCCTCCTCGTCGATGGCGATCAGCGCGTCCGGCCGGCCGGCGCGCAGCGCGGCGGTGCTCGCCGCCACCTGCGCGGGGTCGTGCACGTTGGTGCCGAACAGGGTGTGCCCGGCCAACCCGTCGGCCAGCAGGTCGACAGCCCAGTCCGGCGGGACCGGTCCCGGGTACGCGGCGAGGAGCGTGCCCAGCGCCAGCCGGCGCAGTCCTGGATCCAACCCCACGTGATCTTCCCCCTTCGGTGCCCCGCGGGTACGAAACGTCGTACCGGTGGTGGTCTTGGCGCTGCCGACTCGGCCGAGCGTCCGACCGCCGAGTGGCCGTTACGCTACGGCTACCCGTTCGCAGGTTGGTTTACAGTTAGCAAAGTTTACTAAAACTAGAGGACGTGTCATGAGTGCGACCCGGCTGCCCGGCACCCCCCGCCTGTTGCGGGCGCTCAACGACCGTGCCGCGCTGGAACTGCTCCTCGAACGTGGCCCGCTGACCCGGGCTCGACTCGGCGAGCTGACCGGGCTGTCGAAGGTCACCGCCTCGCAACTGGTCGAGCGGTTGGAGGAGCGCGGCCTCGTCGCGCGGGTCGGCGAGCAGGCCGGCGGACGCGGGCCGAACGCCCAGCTCTACGCGGTCCGCCCGGGCAGCGCGCACGTGGTCGGCGTGGACGTCGGACCGGACCGGGTGGTGGCCGCCTGCGCCGACATCACAGGTGCGGTCATCGGCCGGGTGGAGCAGTCGACCCGGGACACCGACGACCCGGTGGGCGTGGTGCACAACGCCGTCGTGCAGGCCGCGAGCAGCGCCCAGGCGCAGCTGAGCAGCGTACGACGGATCGTGCTCGGCACCCCGGGCCTGGTCGACCCCGGCACCGGCGACATCACCTTCGCCTTCAACCTGCCCCGCTGGCACAGCGGCCTGCTCGCCGCGCTGCGGGACGACCTGCACACGCCTGTGGTCTTCGAGAACGACGTCAACCTGGCCGCGGTGGCGGAGGCGCAGTCCGGCGCCGCCCAGGGGCTGGCGGATTTCGTGCTGGTCTGGGTGGGTGCCGGCGTCGGCCTGGCGATCGTGCTGGGCGGACGGCTGCACCACGGCAGCAGCGGCGCGGCCGGCGAGATCGGCTACCTGCCGGTGCCCGGCGCGCCCATCCCGCGCGACGTCTCCCGGCGGGCCAAGCCAGCCTTCCAGCAGCTGATCGGTGCGGACTCGGTGCGCGCGGTGGCCCGCGAGCACGGGTACCCGGACGCCGACGCCGCCGAGGCGGTCCGTGCGGCCGTCGCGGCCGGCGCCGACGGTGGCCCGATGCTCGACGAGTTGGCCCGTCGGCTCGCGCTCGGCGTGGCCAGCACCTGCGTGGTGCTGGACCCACCGCTTGTCGTGCTGGCCGGTGAGGTGGGTCAGGCCGGTGGCGCGGCGCTCGCCGATCGGGTGCAGCAGGAGGTCGCGGCGATCACCCTGGTCCGGCCGCGCGTGGTGCCGACCGGGCTGACCGAGGAGCCGATCCTGCACGGCGCGCTGCGTACCGCCCTGGACGCGGTGCGTGACGAGGTGTTCGGCTCCACCGTCGGCTGAGCCCGCTGCGGCGGTCATGTGAAGGAATATTTCACCGAGCATCCGTGGCTTGCAAGCTCTTGCCGGCCGCTGGCCTGGACTGTTCCGTCGGGCCGCCCGGACCGGGCGACCCGACGGCCTCGAGTCAGATCAGGTCGCGGCGACGGAACACGGCGAACGCCGCCGCGGTCAGCCCACCGGTGAGCACCAACAGCACCAGCAGCGCCGTCGGCCAGTTCAGGGTGTAGAAGCCCTCGCAGTAGCCGGTCCCCGCGCTGCCCCGACAGAGTTCGGGGTCGAAGAACTGCGCCCTACCGCCGAGCCAGGCCCCGATGTGGCTGGAGAGCATCAGCTGATCGGGCCGCCGGGCGTCGACGATCTCCAGCACCAGCCGACCGCCCAACTCCCACACCACCGCGTACGCCGCCACCGCACCCAGCGCCGCCGACGTGTGCCGACCCAGCGTGGCGATCGCGAAGCCCACGGCGGCGGCCAGCAGAACCAACACCAGGCCACGGCCGTGCACCGCGCCGAGTGAACGCCAGAAGTCGCCGTCCAGTCGGCCCGGCAACCCGGCCGTCTGCCCGATCACCCAGAACGTGGCGAGGTAGGCCACCGACGCCAGCAGGGCCAGGACCAACACCGCGCCGAGCAGGGTGCCCAACTTGGCCGCGAGCACCGTCAACCGGCGCGGTCGCCACAGCAGCAGATTCACCACGCCGCCCGAGGTCAGGTCCGCGCCGATGTAGGAGGCGCCGACCAGGAACCCGAAGAGCACCAGGAACGCGATGAGGAAGTACAGCAGCGGCTTTGCCTGCTCGGCGAAGTTGAACACACCCGGTAGATAGTCGGCGGCGATCGGCAGCCGGTCCTGGCGGATCGGATCGATATCCGAACAGTCGCTGGGGAAGAACCTGTCCGTGTCGGCCGGCAGGGTGCTGTTCTGGCGGGCCAGGCACTCCTGGTGGGTGGCCTCCAGGGCGCGCCGCTCGTCGGCGGCCTGCTCCCGCGCCGAGCTCAGTTCACCGGCGGTCGGCTTGTGGGAGCCGGCCATCGTGGTCGCCGCCGTGACGGCGAACGCCAACACCAACAGGACCACCATGAGCTGCACGAAGCGACGCGCGGACAGTCGCTCCAACTCGGCACGCACCAGGTTCACGCGTCCACTCCCCGATCGAGGTCGATCACAGCTGCACCCTGCGGCAGCGACGGGTCGCCGCCCTGCCGAGGCACCGACGGATGCTCGTACGCACCGGTCAGCTCCAGGAAGACGCTCTCCAGATCCGGCCGCAGCGGTGTCAGCTCGCCCACCCACAGACCCTGCTCACCGAGCACCCGGCTGATCACCGTCGGGTCGCTCACCCCGCCCACCACCAGCGCGGCGCCGTCCGCGACCGCCGTCAGCTCGGCCGCGTGCAGCAGCTCGACGGCCCGCTCCGGCTCGGCCACCCGGACCAGGAACTCGTGCCGGTCGTGGCCCGCCAGGACCTCGTCCACCCGACCGGTCGCGACCCGCCGCCCCCGGGAGATGATCGTGACGTGGTCGCAGATCAGCTGGATCTCGCCCAGGATGTGACTGGACACCAGGACGGTCACCCCGCTGGCCGCCAGCGACCGCATCAGGTCCCGCATCTCCCGGATGCCCGCCGGGTCCAGCCCGTTCGCGGGCTCGTCCAGAATCAGCAGCCGCGGGTCCTTCAGCAGCGCGGACGCCACCGCGAGCCGTTGCTTCATGCCCAGCGAGTAGCCCTTCACCCGATCATCGCCCCGGTCGTGCAGGCCCACCAGATCCAGCACCTCGTCCACCCGGGAGACCGGCACCCCACCAGCGCGGGCCAACAACCGCAGGGTGCGGTAACCGGTGAAGTTGCCGAAGAACTGCGGGCTCTCCACGATGGCGCCGACCTGGCCCGCCACCCGGGTCAGCAGCTCCGGCGACGGTTCGCCGAGCACTCTCATCCGGCCGCTGTCGGCGCGTACCAGCCCGAGCAGGGCCCGCAGGGTGGTGGTCTTGCCGGAGCCGTTCGGGCCCAGGAAGCCGTGGACCTGGCCCGCCTCGACCAGCAGGTCGAACCCGTCCACCGCCACCCGTCGGCCGCTACGCAGGCTGTGGAAGGTCTTACGCAGACCCTCGATCTCGATGACCGCGCTCATCCGCGCGGCTCCGTACGTCGACGGGGCATGGGCCGTCCTTCGGGCTTGGTGATCAACGACACGGCGCTTCACCCTATGGCTGAGGTGCCGCCCATGGGGGGCACCCCGGCGCTGCGTGGTTGGATGGTGCGGTGACTGGTGACCTGATCCCCGGCGCTGCCGGCGCCGCGCCTGCCGCCGCTTTCGTGGACCCGGATCTGGTGGTCAGCCTCGACGGCGTCGGTGTACGCCGCTCTGGCACCGCCCTCCTTCAGGACCTGACCTGGCGCGTCGAACTGGACGAGCGGTGGGTCGTGCTCGGCTCCAACGGCGCCGGCAAGACCACGCTGCTCAACCTCGCCGCCGGCCGGCTGCACCCCACCACGGGTGTCGCGCACGTGCTCGGCGAGCGGATCGGCCGCACCGACGTCAACGAGCTGCGTACCCGGATCGGGCTCACCACCGCCGCGATCGCCGAGCGACTGCCCGCCGACGAGCGGGTCAGCGACGTGGTGGTGACCGCCGCCTGGTCGGTGGTCGGCCGCTGGCGGGAGAATTACGACCGTGGCGACGAGGCGCGGGCCCGGGCGCTGCTGAGCCAACTCGGCGTCGGTGGCCTCGCCGAGCGCCGTTACGGCACCCTCTCCGAGGGCGAGCGCAAGCGGGTGCAGATCGCCCGTGCCCTGATGACCGACCCGGAGCTGCTGCTGCTCGACGAGCCCGCCGCCGGGCTCGACCTGGGTGGTCGGGAAGACCTGGTCGCCCGACTGGCCGAGCTGGCGTACGACCCGGACGCCCCGGCGATGGTGCTGGTCACCCACCACGTCGAGGAGATCCCGCCCGGGTTCACCCACGCGCTGCTGCTGCGCGAGGGTGGGGTGGTCGCCCAGGGCCTGCTCGCCGAGACGCTGACCGGTGACAACCTCTCCAAGACCTTCGGGCTGCCACTGGTGGTCGAGCGGACGGGCGAGCGCTTCACGGCTCGCGCCGCCTGAGCGTCGGACCGGCGGAGACGATCGTGCCGCAGACCCGGGTCGCCGTGGTGGGCAGCGCCAACATGGACCTGGTCGCGATGGCACCCGCGCTGCCGCGACTGGGCGAGACCATCCTCGGCACCGACTTCGTGATGGTGCCCGGCGGCAAGGGTGCCAACCAGGCCGTGGCCGCGGTCCGGGCCGGCGCCTCCTGTGCCTTCCTCGGCGCGATCGGCTCGGACGCCTTCGGCGTCACCCTCAAGGCCCGCATCACCGCGGCGGGCGTGGACACCAGTCAGCTGCGCGTGGTCTACGGTGCCTCCGGCGTGGCGCTGGTGATGGTCAACGCCCAGGGGGAGAACGCCATCGTGGTCACCCCCGGCGCGAACGACGCCCTGGTCGGCCTCACCGAGGAGGAGTTGGCCACGGTGCGCGCGGCGGACGTCCTGGTCGCCCAACTGGAGATCCCGGTGCAGACCGTGACCGCCGCCGCGGTGGCCGCCCGCGACGCCGGCACCAGGGTCATCCTGAACGCCGCCCCGGCGCGGGACCTCCCGCCCGAGCTGCTCGCCGCCGTGGACCTGCTTGTCGTCAACGAGGGCGAGGCGCAGGCGCTCGCCGGGCGAGGTCGGGAGGAGCCCCGGGCGCTGCTCGACCTGACCCCCCGGGCCGTGCTCACTCTCGGCGGTGAGGGTGCCTGGTACGTCGACCGGGACGGCACCGAGGTGCACGTGCCGGCGGTACGTGTCGACGTGGTCGACTCCACCGCCGCCGGTGACGCGTTCACCGCCGCGCTGGCCGTCGGCTGGGGCGAGGGGCGCGACCTGGTCGACGCGGTGCGCTGGGCGTCGGCGGCCGGCGCTGCCTGCGTCCGCAAGCTCGGCGCCTCGGTGGCGCTACCGCGACGCGCCGAGATCGACGAGCTGTACGTACCGGCCTGACCGCGCCCCGGTCGCAGGCCGTCCGGCCGGCCCGCCCGGACGTTCAGCCGACGGGCTCGTCGGCGAGCTTCTCGCCGCGTCGGCGCAGCATGCCCAGCCCGGGGATGCCGGCCACGGCGAGCTTGAGGTCGCGGGTCACGTCCAGCAGGTCGTGCAGGTCGGGGCCGACCCGGTCCAGCGTGGCCAGGATCGGCAGGATGTCCGCCGTCAGGTGTTCCTTGAGCTTGGGCAACTCGTCGATCAGGTGGATCGCCGCGCTGATCTCCTCGTGACTCAACTCCTCCACGAACCGCCCGGCCATCGGCGCGGCCCGGCGCAGCGCCGGCTCGTACGCGGCCAGCAGCTCGGCCGCCGTGGCGGCGGCCTCCGCCGCGGTGCCCACTGTGGCGGCGGCGTGGCCCGCGACCCGGTCGGCCTCGGCGACGACCACCGCGGCGGCGGTGGCCACCTCGGTGGCCGTGTCGATGGCGGTGGTCGCGGCGGCGCTGATGACGGCCACCTCGCGAACCGCGGCCTCGGCGTCGGTGAGCACCTGGTCGGTCCGGTCCACTGTCGTCTCGATCCGGTCGATCACGCCGTTGATCCGGGCCAGCAGCGCCTCCACCCCGTCCAGCACCGCGAACGCGCGGGCGGGCACGGCGGCCATCGAGGTGGCCGAGCCGAGCGCCTGGTCGAGAGCGGAACGGGTCAGGCCGACCACGGCGGCCGGGGTGGGGAGGGGAATCGCCATGGGGTCAAGTGTGCGTCGGCCGTGCCACAACCGCCCGACGGGGCTGGTCAGCGGGGCTGTCGACCGGCGTTGTCGGCGCGGGCTACCCGCAGCGCCCACCAGATCAGCGGCGCTTGCAACGGCACCCGGCCGTACGCGATGGCCCGCTTCGTCGGGCGTCGGTGCCGCCAGTCCACTGCCATCTTCACGTTCGCCGGCAGGACGGCGACGAAGAGCGCGGCGGCGGCCCGACCACCGGCCGAGCGGGTGGCCGGGCTCGCGACCGCAGCCGCCACCGCAAGTTCGACCACCCCGCTGGCGTACGTCCAGAACCGGGCCGGGCCGGGCAACGCGCGCGGCACGATCGGGTCGTAGACGCCGGGGCGTACCAAATGGGTGACGCCGGCCGCGGCGAGCAGGCCGGCCAGTGCGACGGCCTCGCCGCGGCGGGTGGTCATCGATGGTCCCCCTGCTGTTCGACGGCGCGCTGCACGGCCCGGTAGATCTGCCCGAACCGTAGCGCGTCCGGGGTGCGTACCAGCAGGTCCTCCCGGCCGTGGTGCTGCACCCACAGCTCGTGCACGTGGCTGCCGCGCTCGTAGGAGCGGTCCAGCCAGCCGAGGGGGATCTCCAGGAACGGTGCCAACGCGAGCGCCCCCGCCGCGCAGGCGGCCAGAATGATCAACGCCAGCTGCCAGTTGCCCCGGTCCTGAGCCGACCAGGCCAGTGACAGCACGCAGACGACGGCGACCAACGGCGGCAGTGAGAGCAGCAGGACCAGGACACCGCGCCCCAGCACACGGCCGCGGACGGCGAGGGTTTTCTGCCCCCGCGCGTGCCAGACGAACGTCACGTCGGACAGGGCGACCACGTGACCGCCCGCCCGGATCGACTCGGAGGTCACCTGCACCGCGTCGTCCCGGTAATAGAGGGTCATCACTAAGCCTAACCACCGACAGGCAACCCGCGCCTCGCCCGGACCTCGGCATCTGACCTTCTTCGCAGCGGATCGACCCTTCTTCACAGAGGATTCGACGGAGGCTGTCCGGCGGGTAGAGGTGGTGGTGCGCCGGTCCTTTGGAGCTGAATCGTCTGCGACATCAAGAGTCGCCTCGCGGCCTCGCGGCCTCGCGGCCTCGCGGCCTCGCGGCCTCGCGGCCTCGCGGCCTCGCGGCGCAGCGGTGCCGCAAGCCTCCTGGTCCGATTCGTTTGCGATATCAGCTCCATAGGCACTGCAGGAACGCTGCGCCCGCTGCGCCCGGCTAAAGCGCGCGGTCGCTGCGCGGGTCCCGCCGGTGACGACCGGCCTGGTCAGTTCGGGACGTGGAGCGGAACCAGGCTGGCTAGCGGCGCGTGCCGGGGCGGGCCGGCTGGCTGTGCTCGACCGCGCGTTGCACCGCCCGGTAGATCTGCCCGAAACGCAGCGCGTCACCGGTGCGCAGCAGTCGCACCGGCTGACCCCGCCAACGGGCCCAGATCTCCAGTTGGCGGCTGCCCCGGGCGTACGAGCGGTCGAGGTGTTCGAAGAGGAAGTCGGCGACCGGGCCGACGGCCAACCCGACCAGGACCGACGCGCCGACGATCGCGATCGTCACGGTGGGGGAGCGGTGCAGCCAGACGGCCACGGCGATGCCGAGCACCGCCGCGACCAGCGGACCGGCGAGCGCGGCGCCGATGGCACCCCGCCCCACCAGCACGCGCCAGGAACGGGTGCCACGGCGGTGCCAGATCACGGTGATGTCCGCCAGCGCGTAGCTGCGACCGTCGACGCGGACGCTGGTGGAGGTGACCTGCACCGATCTGTCGTCGTAATACGTGATCATGGCTGGACTCCCGCCCACGGGGCTGACACCACACTACTTACCCAAACGAGCCGGGTCGTAAGGTTGGCACGCGACTTCGACGAGGAAGTGAGGGCAGCGTGGGCGAGTTCGTTCGGCTGGAGACCACTGACGGCATCGGCACGATCCGGCTGGAGCGGCCGCCGATGAACGCGCTGAACACCCAGGTGCAGGAGGAGTTGCGCGCCGCCGCCACGTCGGCCACCGCCGATCCCGAGGTCCGCGCCGTTATCGTGTACGGCGGGGAGAAGGTCTTCGCCGCAGGCGCCGACATCAAGCAGATGGCCGAGATGTCCTACGTGGACATGGCCGACCGGGCCGCGAACCTGTCCAGCGCGCTCGGCGCGATCGCCCGGATCCCCAAGCCGGTGGTCGCCGCGATCACGGGGTACGCGCTCGGCGGTGGCTGTGAGCTGGCGTTGGCCTGTGACTGGCGGGTCGTGGCCGAGGACGCCAAGCTCGGCCAGCCGGAGATCAAGCTGGGCATCATCCCGGGCGCGGGCGGCACCCAGCGGCTGGCCCGCCTGGTCGGCCCGGCCCGCGCCAAGGACCTGATCATGTCGGGGCGGATGGTGGACGCGCAGGAGGCGCTGCGGATCGGCCTGGCCGACCGGGTCGCACCGGCCGCCGAGGTGTACGACGCGGCCGTCGCGCTGATCACTCCGTACCTCACCGGGCCGGTGCAGGCGCTGCGCGCGGCGAAGCTGGCGGTCGACGGCGGCCTGGACATGGATCTGAACTCGGGTCTGGCCTGGGAGAGTCAGCTGTTCGCGGCGCTCTTCGCCACCGAGGACCGGCGGGAGGGCATGGCCGCCTTCGTCGAGAAGCGCAAACCGGACTTCACCGGCCGCTGACCCGCCGCTTCCCGGCCCGATGGCCCCTGACCTCGACAACGTCCAGTCGCCGGGGCCACGGTCGAAGGGTCAAGTGACTGGCCGGTAACCTGTGATCCCGGCCACGGACGATGGGAGCGACATGACGGAGCGGATCGAGGGTCACGGCGGCGAGCTGGCGCTCGCGGCACTACGCGCGCACGGCGTACGGGAGATGTTCACGCTGTCCGGCGGGCACGTCTTCCCGCTCTACGACGCCGCGTACAAGACCGACTTCCCGATCTACGACGTCCGGCACGAGCAGTCCGCGGTCTTCGCCGCCGAGGCGGTGGCCAAGCTCCAGCGCCGTCCCGGCCTCGCCGTGCTCACCGCCGGGCCCGGCGTCACCAACGGCATCTCCGGCATGACCAGCGCATTCTTCAACGCCTCGCCGGTGCTGGTGCTCGGGGGCCGAGCGCCCGCGTTCCGCTGGGGCTCCGGCAGCCTCCAGGAGATGGACCACCTGCCGCTGGTCGCCCCGGTCACCAAGCACGCCGAGACGGTGTTCAGCACCGACGACATCCCGCGTGCGGTCGGTGCGGCGCTCAACGCCGCGCTCACCCCGCACCGCGGCCCGGCCTTCCTCGACTTCCCGCTGGAGACGGTCTTCTCGGTCGCCGAGGCCGAGCTGCCCACCGTGACGGGTGTCGACCCGATCGCGCCGGACCCGGAGGAGGTCGGCCGCGCCGCGCTGCTCATCGCCGGGGCGCAGCGGCCGGTCATCATCGCCGGCTCCGACGTGTACGCGGGCGACGCGGTCGCCGCCCTGCGCGAGGCGGCCGAGGCGTTGCAGGTGCCGGTCTTCACAAACGGCATGGGTCGCGGTTCGCTTCCGCCGCAGCACCCGCTGGCGTTCGCCAAGGCCCGCCGGGCCGCGCTCTCCGGCGCCGACGTGGTAGTGGTGGTGGGCACCCCGCTGGACTTCCGGCTCAGCTTCGGTGACTTCGGTGACGCCAAGGTGGTGCACATCGTCGACGCGCCCAGCCAGCGGGCGACGCACGTGCAGCCCGCCGCGGCTCCCGCCGGCGACCTGCGCCTGATCCTCTCCGCGCTGGCCGATCACTCCGGCGACCGGGCCGACCACGCCGACTGGATCGCCGACCTACGCGTCGCCGAGGACGCGGCGAAGGCTCGGGACGCCGCGGAGATGGCCGCCGAGACCGACCCGATCCGTCCGGCCCGGATCTACGGTGAGCTGCGCCGGGCGCTCGCCCCGGACGCGATCACCATCGGCGACGGCGGTGACTTCGTGTCGTACGCCGGGCGGTACCTGGAGCCGGCCCAGCCCGGCACCTGGCTGGACCCGGGCCCGTACGGCTGCCTGGGCACCGGCATGGGGTACGCGATGGGCGCCCGGGTCAGCCACCCGGACCGGCAGATCTGCGTGCTGATGGGCGACGGCGCGGCCGGGTTCTCGCTGATGGACGTCGAGTCGCTGGTCCGCCAGAAGCTGCCGGTGGTGATCGTCGTCGGCAACAACGGCATCTGGGGGCTGGAGAAGCACCCGATGCGGGCCATGTACGGCTACGACGTGGCCGCCGACCTGCAGCCGGAGCTGCGGTACGACACGGTGGTCAGCGCGCTCGGCGGGGCGGGGGAGACGGTCGCCAAGGCTGCCGACCTGGGCCCGGCGCTCCAGCGGGCGTTCGACTCCGGAGTGCCGTACCTGGTGAACGTGCTCACCGACCCGACCGACGCGTACCCCCGGTCGTCGAACCTGGCCTGAGTCGCACCCGCCGCCGCCGTCGCCCCTGCGTCGGCGGCGGCGGCGGCGCGCTCACACCTCCGGTCGGTCACCCTCCCGCGGCGGCTCACCGTCGCGGCGGCGCAGGTCGTCCTCACGCCGCCGCAGGTCTTCCTCCCAGCGCTGGAAGAGCTCCTGGTCCTGCTGCTGGGCGCGTTCCTCGACGGAGCGCAGGAACTCCGGGTCGTCGTCGGGGGCCACCGGCCGTGGGCGCTGCCGCTCACCGCCGCCGATGCCGCCCGACCAGCCCTTGCCGGCGCCGGGGCTGGGCTGCCGGCCGACGATGAACCAGGCGATCGAGCCGACCAGCGGGAAGAACAAGATGATCAGCACCCAGGCGATGCGGGGAAGAGCACGGATCTTGCCCTCCTCGGCGGAGAGACAGCTGATCAGCGCGCAGACCGCGAGAACGATCTGCACCAGGAAGAGAAGTACGCCAAGCCGGGCCATGTAACCATCATGGCGCACCGAATCCCGTCACCACAGTCCGCGCAGCACCAGCAGCACTCCCAGTAACGCGAGCACCACCGTGCCGGCCGTGACCAGGGGCAGTGTCCGGCCGCCGGTGCGGGTCGGACCGGTGCCGGTGCCCCTGGGCCAGCAGAGCACCAGCAGGGCGCCCCACACCAGCACGGTCCCCCCGGCGATCAACGCATCGGTCGGGTCGCCCGTCGACGCCAGCCGAACGGCGAGCACTGTCACCACGGTCACCGTGAGCAGGGTGCGCCGCCAGGCCAGCCGGGTCCGCTCCGGTTGCAGCCCCGGGTCGCGTCCGCTGCTCACCGCCCGCCGATCGCCCGCATCAGGACGGCGACCACCAGCAGCAACGCGCCGACGCCGACGGCGAGGGCCAGGATGGCGGGAAACCGGGACGCGGGCAGCTCCTGGCCGAGCCGGATGGCCCGCTCGGTACGCGCCCAGTGGTCCACGGCGCGGATCGCGACGGCGCCGCCGAGCAGCAGCAGCGCCACGGCGATCACCTCGCGCAGGTGGCTCATCGGCAGCTGCGGCAGGAACTGCGCGGCGGCCAGCCCACCGCCGACCAGCGCCAGACCGGTGCGCAGCCAGGCGAGGAAGGTTCGCTCGTTTGCCAGGGAGAACCGGTAGTCGGGTGTCTCGCCGACCGAGCCCAGCTCCGCCGGGTCGAACCACCGCCTGATCGCCTCCCACACAGTGGGAGATTATCCACTTCCCCTCCCGCTTAGCCTGGGCCGGTGACTGATCTCGACGTACAGACGCTGCGGACCGCCTACGACAACCAACTCCGCCCGGAGATCCCCGACCCGGTCCCGGCCGGGGTGACCGTGGAGCGGGACGGGCCGCTGGTCCGGATCACCGGGCTCGATTCCGGTGGGTTCATCACCTACCGCGACCTGGGCGGGTTGACCGGCGACGCGCTGGACGAGCTGATCGCCCGGCAGGTGCGGCTGTGCCGTGAACGGGGCGAGTCGGCGGAGTGGAAGCTCAACGAACACGACGAGCCGGCGGACCTGGCGGACCGTCTGCGCGCCGCCGGCTTCGTGCCGGAGGACCGGGAGACCGTCGTGGTCGGCCCGGTCGCCCCGCTGGCCGCCGCGCTGCCGGTCGCCCCCGAGGGGGTACGCCTGCGTGAGGTGACCTCCCGCGAGGACCTGGAGCGGATCGCCGCCATGGAGGAGGAGGTGTGGCAGGAGGACCGCTCGCACCTGGTGTGGGGCCTGGCCAAGGAGATCGACGCCGACCCGAACTCGATCACCGTGGTGGTGGCCGAGGCGGACGAGACCGTGGTGAGCGCCGGCTGGGTGCGGTTCCCGGCGAACACCGGCTTCGCCACCCTGTGGGGTGGCTCGACCCTGCCGCAGTGGCGTCGCAAGGGCATCTACCGGGCCTTGGTCAACCACCGGGCGCGGCTGGCCGACCAGCGCGGCCGGACGTTGATGCAGGTCGACTGTTCCGAGGACAGCCGGCCCATCCTGCAGCGACTCGGCCTCGTCGCGGTCACCACCACAACCCCGTACGTCTACACTCCGTGATCATGGAGCAGCGGTTGACGGACGAGGAGCGGCTGACCCTCAAGACCGGCGCCTTCGGCGCCGTCTTCCTGGTCTCCAACGCCGACCCGGGGGTCCTGGGGGTGATCCGGGAGAGCATCGCCGCGTCCGGCGCGTTGGCCGACGCCAGTGGCACGGTGAAGGAGGCGCTGACCACCGGCCCGCTGCCGCGACTTCCCCGGGACTCGCAGCTGGAGATCGAGTCGGTGGTGCTGCCGGCGCTGGGGCAGGCGGTGCGGATCCTGCGCGAGAAGTCCCCGCGGGACGTGGACGCGTACCGCTCGCTGGTGTTGGCCGCGGCGGACCAGGTGGCCCGGGCGCACGACGGGGTGGCGCCCGCCGAGGCGGCGGCCATCGACCAGATCCGGGTCGCGTTGGCCGAGCCGGCCTGACCGGCCGCGCGGCGGTGAGCTGTGTCACTCTGAGTGCTGCCGGAGCGCAACCTACTGGCAGGTAACATTGCGTCGTGGGCAACCGCACAACCGCCCTCGGTTGACCTGGCGTCGACCGACGCGCGACGCTGCGCCCCAGACCGGGCGAGCGAATCGCAACACCACACAGGAGGGTCGTCGAAGCGCGATGAACATCGTCGTACTCGTCAAGCAGGTGCCTGATTCGGGCGCGGACCGCAACCTGCGCAATGACGACAACACCGTCGACCGCGGTTCGGCGAACAACGTGATCAACGAGATGGACGAGTACGCCATCGAGGAGGCCCTGAAGATCAAGGAGGCGCACGGCGGCGAGGTCACCATCCTGACCATGGGTCCGGACCGGGCGACCGAGTCGATCCGCAAGGCGCTCTCCATGGGTCCGGACAAGGCCGTGCACGTGCTGGACGACGCCCTGCACGGCTCGTGCGCCGTCGCCACCTCGAAGGTGCTGGCCGCCGCGCTCGGTCAGCTGGGTGCCGACCTGGTCATCTGCGGCGCCGAGTCCACCGACGGTCGGGTCCAGGTCATGCCGCACATGATCGCCGAGCGACTGGGCGTCGCGGCGCTCACCGGCGCCCGCAAGCTCACCGTCGACGGCGCGACGCTTACCGTCGAGCGGCAGACCGAGGAGGGCTACGAGGTGGTCACCGCCTCCACGCCGGCCGTGGTCTCCGTGTGGGACACGATCAACGAGCCGCGCTACCCCTCCTTCAAGGGCATCATGGCCGCCAAGAAGAAGCCGGTGCAGACGCTCTCGCTGGCCGACCTCGGTGTCGCGCCCGACGAGGTGGGCTTCGACGGCGCCACCAGCGCCGTCCTCGAGCACGCCAAGCGCCCCCCGCGCTCCGGCGGCGCCAAGGTCACTGATGAGGGCGAGGGCGGCGTCAAGCTGGTCGAGTTCCTCGCCACCGAGAAGTTCGTGTGAGAGGGGGGTTCTGACATGTCTGAGGTTCTCGTCGTCGTCGAAGCCACAAGGGAATTCGGCGTCAAGAAGGTCACCCTGGAAATGCTCACCCTCGCGCGTGAGCTGGGCACCCCGAGCGCTGTGGTGCTCGGCGGCGCCGGCGCCGCCGAGGCGCTGAGCGGCAAGCTGGGCGAGTACGGCGCGGAGAAGATCTACGCCGCCGAGGGTGACGAGATCGACGGTTACCTGGTGGCCCCCAAGGCGACAGTGCTGGCCGAGTTGGTCAAGCGGGTGCAGCCGGCCGCCGTGCTGCTGGCGTCGGCCCAGGAGGGCAAGGAGATCGCCGCCCGGCTCGCCGTCAAGCTCGACAACGGCATCCTGACCGACGTGGTCGGCCTGGACGCCGACGGCACCGCGACCCAGGTCGCCTTCGCCGGCTCCGCCATCGTCAAGTCCAAGGTCACCAAGGGCCTGCCGCTGGTCACCGTCCGACCCAACTCGGTCACCCCCGCGCCGGCGGCGGCCACCCCGGCGATCGAGCAGCTCAGTGTGTCGGTCACCGACACCGACAAGCTGGCCACTGTCGTCGAGCGGGTCGCCGAGCAGAAGGGCTCCCGCCCCGAGCTGACCGAGGCCGGCGTGGTCGTCTCCGGCGGCCGCGGCGTCGGCAACGCCGACAACTTCAAGCTGGTCGAGGAGCTGGCCGACCTGCTCGGCGGCGCCGTCGGCGCGTCCCGCGCGGCCGTCGACTCCGGCTTCTACCCGCACCAGTTCCAGGTGGGCCAGACCGGTAAGACGGTCTCCCCGCAGCTCTACGTCGCGCTCGGCATCTCCGGTGCCATCCAGCACCGGGCCGGCATGCAGACCTCGAAGACCATCGTCGCGGTCAACAAGGACGGCGAGGCGCCGATCTTCGAGCTGGCCGACTTCGGGGTGGTGGGCGACCTGTTCAAGATCGTCCCGCAGGCCGCCGAGGAGATCCGCAAGCGCAAGTAAGCCAGCGACACGGCAGTGGCCGCCCGTGCGAACGGGCGGCCACTGCCGTGTGGGGAGCTGATCGGCGAGCCGGGGAGCTGAGCCGGCCCGCCGATCAGCCCGTCAGGGAGCCCCTCAACAGGCTGTCGCCGGAGTGGCGGGTGTTGTTGTCGTACTGCTCGGCGGAGACGTCGACCACCGAGTAGCTCTTGAGGTCGGCATTCGGGGGCAGGGGCAGCAGGGCGTCCGAGCCGCCCCCCAGGGTGCCGATCGAGAACATCTCCATCGTCGTCGGATTGATGAGCCAGACCTCGTAGTACCCCGGGACGCTCGGGAGATTCGCCACATGCAGATGTAGTTGGCCGTCCTGGAGAACCCGGGCGTCACCCTTGGCCGCCGGCGGCGTCGCCCCGTACGCCGCCAACGGCGCGCTCGCCACCACCACCGGCGTCGGGGTGGGCGCCGGATCGTCGGGTCGGAGCACGGAGACGGTGCCGATCACGCCGACCGCGGCCGCGGCGGCCGCGGTCACCGCGGTGGCCGCCCAACGGGACCAGCCACCACCCCGGCGGGATCGTCGCGCCGGGTCCAGTCGGGTCACCGTCGGCCTGGCCGCCGCGCCCGGGATCGGCTCGGCCGTTCTGGTGCCGGCCTGCTCAGGAACCCGGGTCTCGGCCGGCGAGGTGTCGACCTCCGCGGCCCTGACCTGGGCTTCGATGCCCTGCCAGATGTGCTCCGGCGGGTCGGGCAGGTCAGCCAGGCCCCGTGTCTCGGTGCCGAGCCCCGCGACCCGCTCAAGTGTCGCCAACTCCGTACGGCAGTGCGCGCAGGTGCCGAGGTGGGTGCTCTCCCCGTTGTCCGCCTCGCTCTCACCGAGCGCCAGAAATACCAGCCGGTCGTGGTCCAGGTGCTGCACCGTCCACCTCCCATCTGCGTTTCAAGCTCGCCATGCCGCGTCGGATGTGACTCTTCACGGTGCCCAACGGCACGCCGGTCACCGTGGCTATCTGCTGGTGTGTCAGGTCGTCGTAGAAGGCCAACTCCAGCATCCGTCGCTGGTCGTCCGGAAGACGAGCCAGCTCGTCGGCGATCACCAACCGGTCCACCACGCGGTCCGGGTCCGGGTCGGTAGGCGCCTGCTCGGGTAGCTGTCGGACCGTCTCCACCACCCGCGTCTCCCGGGCCGAGGCGCGCATCCGGTCGATGACCTTCCGCCGGCCGATGCCGAGCAACCAACCGATCAGCGACCCCTTGGCCGGGTCGAACGTGTCGCGGCCCAGCCAGGCGGCGACGAACGTCGCCTGGGTGACGTCCTCGGCGTCGCTGCGGTTCGCCAGCATGGACGTGGCCAGGTGGAGCACGGCACGACCGTAACTGTCGTACGCCTCGCGGAGCGCCACGTCGTCGCCGGCGCGGAACCTGCGGTCGAGGTCGTCCACCGGAGGGTCCGGTTCCGGTCGTGGCGCCGTCATCGAGCGGCTCGCCTTCGATGGGGCATGCCCGACTGTAGCCGCCACAGTCTCCGCCCCACTTCCCCGGTCGATGTCATCTCACCAGCTCTTCGTCCCCCGACCCCCTGCCGGATGCAGCCGGAGCGGGAAAAGAAAAGTGCCTCCCTGTCGCATCCACCCGTCCGGGAGCGGGCGTAACCAGTTCTGCAAGCCAGGCCTGACGAATCAGCACCAATTATCAGGAGGCAGACATGCAGCTCTCGTACTTCCGTCGGGTCGCCGCGGGCGGCGCGGTCGCCGCGCTGGCCTTCGCCGGCGTCGCAGCGTTCACCGCCGGCCCCGCGTACGCCGCCACGTCGAAGGTCTCCGTCGTGCACGGCATCCCGGACACCCCTGTCGACGTCTACGTCAACGGCAAGAAGACGTTGGACAACTTCAAGCCCGGCGACGTCGCCGGCCCGCTGAGCCTGGAGGAGGGCGACTACGACATCGCGCTCACCAAGCCGGGCGAGCCGATCGCCAGCGCGATCCTCACTGTCGACAACGCCGCGGTGCCGGGCGGTGCGAACATCAGCATCGCGGCCCACCTCGACGCCGCCGGCCAGCCGAAGATCACGCCGTTCGTGAACGACGTATCGAAGGTAGACGCCGGCAAGGCGCGGCTGATCGTCCGGCACACCGCCGCCGCACCGGCGGTCGACGTTCGCGCCGGTGGCACCCCGGTCTTCGAGGACCTCACCAACCCGAACGAGGCCAAGGGCGACGTCGACGCGGGCAACGTGAAGGCGGACGTGGTGCTGGCCGGCACCGACACCGTGGCCATCGGCCCGGCGGACCTTGACCTCAAGGAGGGCACCGCCACGATCGTCTACGCGATCGGCTCCGCCGAGGGCAAGACCCTCGACGTGGTGGCCCAGACCATCACCGGCCTGCACTCCGCCCCGGGCGGCGTGCCCAGCGGTGACGGCGGCCAGGCCGGCACGGGCGTGGACACCTGGTGGTACGTGCTCACCGGCGCCGGCGTACTCCTGCTGCTTGGTGGTGGGGTGCGGATGGCGACCGCACGGACCGGCCGCAAGTGACGGTGCGCGATCGCGGCGCGCTGGCGGCCCTGGCCGCCGGCGTTGCCGCGCTCACCGTCGCCGCCCTGGTGGCGTGCGCCGCCCAGCCGGCCGGGACCGTGGGCGCCGAGGAGGCGAGCACGCTGGCCAGCCCTCCACCGACCGCCGCCACCGTCCCGTCGGTGCCGGTGACCGCCGGTGAGCTGCCCGCCGGCCCGAAGACCATCCCGCCGGTACGACTGCTGATCCCGGAGATCGACGTCACCGCCACCGTCAACGCGGTAGGCATCAACGAGCGGACCAACGAGTTCGAGGTGCCGCCGAGCGTCGACCAGATCGGCTGGTACCGCTACGGCCCCGGCCTGGAGGCGGATGCCGGCTCGGTGGTCATCGCCGGTCACGTGGACAGCGCCAAGCAGGGCAAGGGGGCGTTCTTCCGGCTGCGTGAGCTGGACCAGGGCGACGCGGTGACCGTGACCGGCAGCGACGGCGAGGCTCGGCGCTACCGGGTCGTCGCCCGGGAGGAGTACGCCAAGACCAAGATCCCACTGGACCGGTACTTCGCCCGCGACGGCAAGCCGCGACTGACCCTGATCACCTGTGGTGGGCCGTTCGACGCCAAGGCGCGCAAGTACCGCGACAACATCGTCGTCACCGCGGTGCCCGCCTGACCGGGCCACGCGCATCGGGCCGGGGTGGAGTTCCGCCCCGGCCGTCGCGTGCGGTCCCCTCCGGCATCCGGTCCCCAAGGCGTCGGCCGTACGCTGAACGACGATGGCTTACCTGGATCACGCGGCGACGACTCCGATGCTCGACGAGGCACTGGAGGCGTACGTCGCTACCGCCCGCGAGGTCGGCAACGCGTCCTCCCTGCACGCGGCGGGTCGCCGTGCCCGCCGCCGGGTCGAAGAGTCACGGGAGCGGGTGGCCGCGGTGCTGGGCGCCCGGCCCTCTGAGGTGATCTTCACGGGTGGTGGCACCGAGAGCGACAACCTCGCGGTCAAGGGCATCTTCTGGGCCCGCCGCGGGGTCGCCCCCGACCGCCGCCGGGTGGTCTCCAGCGCCGTCGAGCACCACGCGGTGCTGGACGCGGTCGACTGGCTGGCCCAGCACGAGGGCGCCGAGGTCGGCTGGCTACCGGTGGACGCCGTCGGTCGGCTCGACCCGCAGGCCCTGCGCGCCGAGTTGGCCGCGCACGCCGACCAGGTGGCAGTGGTCACCGCGATGTGGGCGAACAACGAGGTGGGCACCGTCCAGCCGGTGGCCGAACTGGCCGCCGTCGCCGCCGAACACGGTGTGCCCTTCCACACCGACGCCATCCAGGCGGTCGGTCAGGTGCCCGTCGACTTCGGGCCCAGCGGGGTCGCCGCGCTGACGGTCACCGGGCACAAGTTGGGCGGTCCGACCGGCGTGGGCGCGCTGCTGCTTGCCCGGGACGTGCCGGCCACGCCGCTGCTGCACGGCGGCGGCCAGGAACGCGACATCCGCTCCGGCACCCTGGACACCGCCGGCATCGTCGCCTTCGCGGTCGCCGTCGAGACGGCCGTGAAGGGCCAGCAGGAGTACGCGGCCCGGGTGGCCGCGCTCCGCGACGACCTGATCGAGCGGGTTCGCCAGGCGGTGCCCGAGGTGATCTACAACGGTGACCCGACCGACCGGCTGCCCGGCAACGCGCACTTCTCCTTCCCCGGCTGCGAGGGCGACGCGCTGCTGCTCCTGCTCGACGCGCAGGGGATCGCCTGCTCGACCGGCTCCGCCTGCTCGGCCGGCGTGGCCCAGCCCTCGCACGTGTTGCTCGCGATGGGCGCCGACGACGACCGCGCCCGCTCCTCCCTGCGGTTCACCCTGGGCCACACCAGCACCCAGGCCGACGTCGACGCGCTGATCGCGGCCCTCCCGGCGGCGGTGGAGCGAGCCCGCCGAGCCGCCGCCCTCCGCACCCCCCGCTAGCCCCACCCAGCCCTCCATCCCCGCGATCTTGCACTTTCGGATGGCCGTTCGCGCCTTGTGCGGCTTATGTCGCCGCAGAAACTGCAAGATCGCGCGGGCGGGGGCCGGGCGGGCACGGGAGCGGGGGTTTTCGGGGCTGGTGGATAGGGTTGTGATGGGGACGGCGAAGGGGAGTGGGTCGGTGAGGGTTCTGGCGGCGATGTCGGGTGGGGTTGACTCGGCCGTGGCTGCGGCGCGGGCGGTGGCGGCCGGGCATGACGTGACAGGCGTACACCTGGCCCTGGCCCGCAACCCACAGACCTATCGGACCGGGGCGCGCGGCTGCTGCACCCTGGAGGATTCCCGGGACGCCCGGCGGGCATCCGACGTGATCGGCATCCCGTTCTACGTGTGGGACATGGCCGACCGCTTCCACGAGGACGTGGTCGACGACTTCGTTGCCGAGTACGCCGCCGGCCGTACACCGAACCCCTGCCTGCGTTGCAACGAGAAGATCAAGTTCGCGGCGGTGCTGGACCGGGCCGTGGCCCTGGGCTTCGACGCGGTGGTCACCGGGCACCACGCCCGCCTCGGCGCGGACGGGCTGCTGCGGCGCAGTGTCGACCTGGCCAAGGACCAGTCGTACGTGCTCGCCGTGCTCACCCGCGAGCAGCTCGACCGGTCGATCTTCCCGCTCGGTGACTCGACCAAGGCGCAGGTCCGCGCGGAGGCCGCCGAGCGTGGCCTGGCGGTGGCCGACAAGCCGGACTCGCACGACATCTGCTTCATCGCCGACGGGGACACCCGCGGCTTCCTCGCCGGCCGGCTCGGTGAGGCGCCCGGCGACGTGGTGGACGCGTCCACCGGCGCGGTCGTCGGCAGCCACAGCGGCGCGTACGCGTACACGGTGGGGCAGCGTCGCGGGCTGCACCTGGACCGGCCCGCCCCGGACGGCCGACCGCGCTACGTGCTCTCCATCACCCCGAAGACCAACACGGTGACGGTCGGCCCGGCCGAGGCGCTCGAGGTGTCCGACGTGCACGCCGTACGCCCGGTCTGGACCGGCAGCGCGCGCCCGGACGTGCCGGTCGAGTGCGAGGTGCAGTTGCGCGCGCACGGCGACGTGACGCCGGCGACCGTCGCCCTCGACGGTGACCGGCTGCACGCCGAGCTGCGTCGACCGGTACGCGGCGTCGCCGCCGGTCAGGCCGTGGTGGCGTACCGACCGGACCCGGCCGGCGACGTGGTCCTCGGCTCCGCGACCATCACCGGCTGACCGCACGGCCCGGGTGTTCGCGGGATAGCCTTCGCCCGTGACAGATCAGGCGTGGCCCTGGCCGACCGGCGCGGCAACCGGAATTGGTTCGCTGCCCGGCACCGACATCGGCGAGGCCCAGCGGGTGGTCCTCGGTGAGCTTCCCGAGCTGCCCCACCTGCCCGAGCTGCCGGCCCGTGGCCCCGGCGCGGACATGATCGGCCGGTCCCTCGGGCTGCTCGTCGAACTGCCCGTCGAGGTGTACGCGGGGCGCTGGCGGGTCGCCCCACGCCCGGGCCGTGACCTGCGCCGGGCCCGTGACCTGATGGAACGCGACCTGGACCAGCTCGCCGAGCAGGCCGAGGGGTACGCCGGGCCGATCAAGGTGCAGGCCGCCGGCCCGCTCACGCTGGCCGCCTCCCTGGAGTTGCCGATCGGTGGCCGAATGCTGCGCGATCCCGGCGCGGTCCGCGACCTGACCGGCTCCCTCGCCGAAGGGCTGCGCGCACACGTCGCGGCGGTCGCCCGCCGGCTGCCCCAGGCATCGGTGCTGCTGCAACTGGACGAACCGTCACTGCCGACAGTGCTGGCCGGGCGGGTGCCGACCGAGAGCGGGCTGGGCGCGTACCGGGCGGTCGATCCGGTGGACGCCGCCGCCCTGTTGCGTACGGTCGTCGAGGCGGTCGGCGTGCCGACGCTCGTGCACTGCTGCGCCCCGGACGTGCCGCTGGAGCTGATCCGTTCCACCGGCGCCGTCGCGGTCGCCCTCGACCTGGATCTCGTCACCAAGCTCGACCCGCTGGGCGAGGCGCTCGACGCCGGCCTCGGGTTGTTGGCCGGGGCCGCGCCGACCCGGCCGCCGTCGGCCGGTGGCGCGCCGACCTCCGCACAGATCGCCGACCGGGTACGCCAGCTCTGGGACCGCCTCGGCTTCCCCCGTCGGCAGCTCGCCGAGCAGGTGGTGGTCACCCCGGCCTGCGGCCTCGCCGGCGCGACCCCGGAGTACACCCGGGCCGTGCTCGCCGCGTGCCGGGACGCCGGCCGGCGCTTCGCCGAGGACTGAGGTTTCCGGTCGTACCCGGTGGGCAGGATGACGGTCATGATTGGACAGCTGCGTTCAGTGGTGATCGACTGCCCGGACCCGCGAGCATTGGCGGCGTTCTACGCCGAGCTGCTCGGCGTACCTCTCGCCGAGGGCGACTCCGCTGACGACTGGGTGGTGCTGGGCGGCCCGCCCGGTCACCAGCCGCGCCTCGCCTTCCAACAGGCGCTCAACCTGCGGCCCCCGGCCTGGCCGGATCCCGAGCGTCCACAGCAGTTCCACCTCGACGTGACGGTGGACGACATCGAGGCCGCCGAGAAGGCGGCGCTCGCGCTCGGGGCTCGGCGGCTGCCGGGTGAGGGCGAGGGCTTCCGGGTCTACGCCGACCCGGCCGGCCACCCGTTCTGCCTCTGCTGGGACTGAGCACGCACCCGTGGGTTGCGGCGGTCGGGCATCATGGCCGCCGTGATCCACACCTCCGCGCTGCGCGCCTCCGGTTCGCTCTTCGGCCTCGCCTACGGTGACGCGCTGGGCAAGCCGACCGAGTTCCTGACCGTCACCGAGATCGAGCGTCGGTACGGCCCGACCGGTCCGCGTGAGCTGTCCGGCGAGCCGGCGCTGGTCACCGACGACACCCAGATGGCGCTGGCCGTGGGTTGGGCGCTGCGCGAGGCGCCGTCGTTCACGCCGGAGGCGGTGGAGCCACTGCTGCGGCAGCGCTTCCTGGCCTGGGCGGTCAGCCCGGACAACAACCGTGCCCCGGGGATGACCTGCCTGCGGGCCTGCGCCGAGCTGAGCCGTGGGGTGCGCTGGCAGGAGGCGACAGTGGTCGGCTCGAAGGGCTGCGGGGCCAACATGCGGGTCACGCCGGTCGGGTTGCTCGACACGGACCTCGACACGCTCGCCGGGTTGGCCCAGTTGCAGGCCGGGCTGACCCACGGCCACCCGACCGGCTTGGCCGCCAGCGAACTCACCGCGTACGCGGTCTTCGCGCTGCGCGCGGGCGTCCCGCTGCCCGAACTTCCCGCGGTGCTGATCGAGCGGGCACTGTCCCAGCGCCTGGTCTACCGGGAGCGGTGGCTGGGTGACCTCTGGCAATGCGCGGGTTCCGGCTCTCCGGAGGAGTTCATCGCCCAGGGCTGGGACGAGTGCCTGACGGTGCTGGGCCGGCTGACCAACACCCTGGCGCAGCCGGACGACGGCACCGACCCGTGCCAGGCCACCGGGGAGGGCTGGGTGGCCGAGGAGGCGCTGGCCACCGCGGTGCTCTGCGCCGTCCGGCACGCCGACGATCCGGTCTCGGCACTGGCCCGGGGCGCGACCACCGCCGGCGACTCCGACTCGATCGCCGCCCTGGCCGGCGCTTTCGTGGGCGCGGCCGTCGGCATGACCGCCTGGCCGCGCGACTGGGCCAACCGCATCGAGTACGCCGACCAGCTCGCCACGCTCGGCGCGACCTGGGACTGACCGGGCGGCCACGAGGGCGGTCAGGGGGTGGGTAGGTGGCGCAGGCTGCGGACCTTTCGCCACAGGTCGGCGTCGCAGCGCCCGGCGTGGTCGGCGAAGGCGGCCGAACTGAGTCGAATCGGCTCGGTGAGGCTGAGGTAGCTGTCGTGCTCCGCACCGGGGTCCCAGTCCCGGGTGGGAATCCGGACATGGTCGTCCCGGTCGCTCTTGTCCTGGCTGGTGATCTTCAGGACGTCAGCGCCCCGGGAGTCGGCGCGCAGCACCAGACACGGGCGCACCTTCGATCCGCTGCCGTCGGCGTAGGGCACGTCGGCCCACCAGATCTCGCCCGGCGCCGGGGTGTCGCCGTGCCGGTCGGTGTCGCGCGAGCGGGGTTTGGTGGACGGCCGTTCGGCGCCACGGGGCCGTGGCGGGGTGGAACGACGGCCACCCGTGCCGCCCCGACCCGGCCGGGTGCCCGGACGCCGGGTGGTCACCCGGTGCCGCCAACTGTTCCACGCCCAGCCGGCGGCCACCGCCAGCAGGATCGCCACCGCCCAGAGCAGTGCCTCGGGCATCCGTACCTCCGTGTCCCGGCGGCCCACGGGCCGCCATCGTCCGGCGATCCTCGCACGCCACCGCCCGTGCCGCCCGCCAACCACACCGCGGCCGCCCACCGCACCGGGGCACCCCACCGTCACCCGTGATCACCGAACGTGGCTGAGGGCGAGGTCGCTCCCTGCGCGGGCGGGCGGCGGATTGTCCCACCGGCCCGATACCGTGCCGGAGTAGCGTGATCAGGGAGGTCGCAGGCGTGTCCGAAGGTGGCGGTGTGTCCGAGGAGCAGATCGGTCAGCAGGTCAGCCCGGCGCAGGAGGCGGCGGCCGGGGCTGAGCCGACGCCGCAGGCCCGGGAGCGGCATGCCGCGCTCAGCCAGGAGTTGACCGAGCACCAGTACCGCTACTACGTCCTGGACGCGCCGACGATCCCCGACGCCGACTTCGACAGGCAGTTGCGCGAGTTGGAGGCACTGGAGGCGGAGTTTCCGGCGCTGCGGACGCCCGACTCGCCGACCCAACGGGTGGGCGGCACGTTCTCCACCGACTTCACAGCGGTCACCCACGCCGAACGGATGCTCTCGCTCGACAACGCCTTCGCCGACGAGGAGCTGGCGGCCTGGGCCGAGCGGGTCGAACGGGACGCGGGCGGTCCGGTGCCCTACCTGTGCGAGTTGAAGGTCGACGGGTTGGCGATCAACCTGACCTACGAGAACGGCCGGCTGGTCCGGGCCGCCACCCGGGGCGACGGGCGCACCGGCGAGGACGTCACCGCCAACGTGCGCAGCATCCGGGACGTGCCCAGCCAGCTCACCCCGTCCGGCGAATTCCCGGACATTCCCGAGCTGGTGGAGGTCCGGGGCGAGATCTACTTCCCGATCGCCGCGTTCGCCGATCTCAACGCGGGTCTGGTGGAGCAGGGCAAGGCGCCCTTCGCCAACCCTCGCAACGCCGCCGCCGGCAGCCTGCGACAGAAGGATCCGCGGGTCACCGCCACCCGGCCGCTGCGCCTGGTGGTGCACGGCATCGGCGCCCGCCGTGGGTTCCAGCCCACGGCACAGTCCGAGTCGTACGCGGCACTGAAGTCGTGGGGGTTGCCGACCAGCGACCGGTGGCGGGTCGTTCCGGACCTGGCCGGCGTGGCGGAGTTCATCGCCTACTACGCCGAGCACCGGCACGACGTCGAGCACGAGATCGACGGTGTGGTGGTCAAGGTCGATCCGGTCTCCATCCAGGGCCGGCTCGGGTCGACAAGTCGTGCCCCGCGCTGGGCGATCGCCTTCAAGTACCCGCCGGAGGAGGTCACCACCAAGCTGCTCGACATCGACGTCAACGTGGGACGCACCGGCCGGGTCACTCCGTTCGCCGTGCTCGAGCCGGTGCGCGTGGCCGGTTCCACAGTCGCGCTCGCCACCCTGCACAACGCCCGCGAGGTGGAGCGTAAGGGTGTGCTGATCGGCGACACGGTGGTGCTGCGCAAGGCCGGCGACGTGATTCCCGAGGTGCTCGGCCCGGTGGTCGACCTGCGGCCCGCCGATGCCCGGCCGTTCGTCATGCCGACCAGCTGCCCCGCCTGCGGCACCCCGCTCGCCCCCTCGAAGGAGGGCGACGTCGACATCCGTTGCCCCAACACCCGCAGCTGCCCGGCCCAGTTGCGGGAGCGGGTGTTCCACCTCGCCGGCCGGGGCGGGTTCGACATCGAGGTGCTCGGCTACAAGGGTGCGGCCGCCCTGCTCGACGCGGAGATCATCAGCGACGAGGGCGACCTCTTCCACCTCGACGCCGAGCAGTTGTCCCGATCGCCGTTCTTCGTCAACAAGGACGGCAGCCTGGGCAGCAACGCCACCAAGTTGCTGGACAATCTGGCGGTCGCTCGGGAACGGGACCTGTGGCGGGTGCTGGTGGCGCTCTCCATCCGGCACGTCGGCCCGACCGCCGCCCAGGCGCTCGCCCGGCACTTCCGCTCGATGGACGCCATCGACGCGGCCACCGAGGAGGAGCTGTCCTCAGTCGACGGGGTGGGGCCGACCATCGCGGCCAGCATCCGGGAGTGGTTCGCTGTGGACTGGCACCGCGAGGTCGTCCGCAAGTGGGCCGAGGCCGGCGTACGGATGGCCGAGGAGGCGGTCGACGAGGGGCCGCGCCCGTTGGAGGGGTTGACAGTGGTGGTGACCGGCACACTCGCCGGGTTCTCGCGTGACCAGGCCGCCGAGGCCGTGCAGATTCGCGGCGGCAAGGTCAGCGGGTCGGTCTCCAAGAAGACGAGCTTCGTGGTGGTGGGGGACAACCCCGGGTCCAAGGCCGACAAGGCCACCAGTCTCAAGGTGCCGGTGCTCGACGAGGACGGGTTCCGGCTCCTGCTGGACGCGGGCCCGGACGCCGCCCGGGATGTCGCTCAGCTGGGCGGCTGACCCCGCCGCCGCTGGACACGGCGACTGGCCGCGTATACCAACTTAATTACGACTACGACCGATTCGTGACTGTCATACCGGGAAACTGGGGGTCGAGGGCGTTTCATTGGGTCACGGCGCGCGCACCGGCACGCCGATGGTCGGTCGGGAGGTGTGGTGGAGGTCGCCGACCCACGCAACTCGCTTCCTGCGGGACGGGTCGCGCCGTTCGCCGCCTTCGTCGCCGGCATCCTGGCGGTCGCCGCGCTGACCGCCGCCGTTCCACTCGCGAGGCTCCCCGACGAACTGTCCGGGCTGCCGGTGGCGTTCTGGACGATGGCCGCGCTCGCCGTGGTCTGCGACGCGCGCCCGTTCGTTCCACCGGGGCGCCGGCAGACGTCGGCGGTGTTCCCGTCCACCTGCTTCACCTTCGCGATCCTGCTCGGCTGGGGCCTCGGCCCGGCGGTGGTGGTGCAGGCGCTGGGGGTGGTCCTCTCGGGTTGGCGGATGGGGCACGCCGCGTGGCGCACGGCGTTCAACGTCGGCCAGTACGCGTGTGCCCTCGCCGCCGCGTACGGGGTGATCCAGCTCGGGTCGGGCACGATCTTCTCCGGCGGACGGTTGCACTGGACCGACGTGGCCGCCGTCGGCGGCGCCGCGCTGGCCTGGTTCGTCGTCAACTACGGGTTGGTCAGCTGGGCGGTGCGGCTGCGTTTCGGAGATCGCTGGTGGCCCACCGTCCGTCAGGGCCTCGGGTTCGAGTTGCTCTCCACCGGCTCACTGCTGCTGCTCGCCCCGGTGCTGGTCGCCGCGGCGCGGGTCAGCGCCGCGCTGATCCCGCTGGTGCTGGTGCCGCTCTTCGCGGTCTACCGGATGGCGCGGTTGACGAACGAGCAGCAGCACCTCGCCGCCGCCGACCCGCTGACCGGGCTGCCCAACCGCAAGGCCCTGTTGGCCGAGGTGGCGGAGCAGGTGCACGTGCATGCCGAGCGGACCGCTCGCGGTGAACCCGACGGGCAGTTGGCACTGCTGCTGATCGACCTGGACCGCTTCAAGAACGTCAACGACGCCCTCGGGCACGCTGTGGGCGACCGGCTGCTGGTCGAGGTCAGCGCTCGGCTCACCGATGTGCAGCCCCGACCACAGATGATCGCCCGGCTCGGCGGTGACGAGTTCGCCATCGTGATGACCGGGCTGACCGACGTCGGTCAGGCGCGGGAGATGGCCGACCGGGTGGTCGAGGCGCTGGCCGAGCCGGTGCCGCTCGACGGGCTGCCGTTGGACGTGGGCGGGTCGATCGGGATCGCCCTCTTCCCCGAGCACGGCGAGGACTTCGCCACCCTGATGCGCCACGCCGACGTCGCGATGTACGACGCCAAGCACCGCAACGACACGGTGGCCGTGTACGCACCGGAGTCCGACCACAACTCCGCCGAGCGACTCGGCCTCCTCGCCGACCTGCGCCGCGTACTGGAGGCCAGCCCCTCGACCGAGGGGCCATTCGACGCCGACGCCGAGCCGACAGGTCAGGGTCAGGGCGAGGATGCGGCCGCGCCGGCGGACGGAAACGGCCGGCACGGCGTGCCGAGCGACGCCGAGCGGACTGTCGACGTACCCCTTGTCGTGACTGCGGAGGTGCGCGGCGGTGACGGGGCGGCGCTGCCCAGCCCAGCGCCGGGCCAGCCCGCGCCGGCGGGGGACCCGGCGCCGGCGGTCGCCACGGCCCCTCCGGGAGCTGTTCGGTGGTGGGCGCGCCGTCGGCGCACCGACGCCGAGCTGGTGCACTCCGATGAGCTGATCAACCGGATCGCCACCGGAGCCGACCCGATCCGGGGCCGCAACGCCCGTGCCACCGTCGCCGGCACCCGTTCCGGCTCGACCCGGGAGCGGCGCGCCGGGGGCGGGAACGGCCGGCGGTCCCCGAACGGCAGCGCGGTGGGCAAGGGTCGCACCGGGGCGCGGCGGGACGTCGGCCCCGGTACGCCCGGGCAGCCACTCGAACCGACCGGGTGGGCGCACGCGGACGACGAGCCGGCCGACGACGCCGGGGAAATCACCATGTACTACCAGCCGCAGATCGCCATCGCGACCGGCGAGGTGGTCGGCGTCGAGGCCCTGCTGCGCTGGCGACACCCCCGGCGGGGCATGGTCGACCCGGAGGAACTCATCCGGGTCGCCGAGCAGAGCGCAGTGATGCGACTGCTCACCCGTCGTGTCGTCGACGATGTGGTGGAGCAGCTCGCCAAGTGGTCGGCGGCCGGGATCGCCCTCCGCGCGGCGCTGAACGTGAGCGTGCGCGACCTGCACACCGGTGAGATCGCCGATCAGATCGCCGACCGGCTGGCCCGCCACGGGGTGCCGGCCGAGCGGCTGCAGGTCGAGATCACCGAGGGCGCGTTGATGGCCGACCCGCGCCGGGTGCTGGCCACCATCTCCCGGCTGCACCGGATCGGGGTGGCCATCGCGCTTGACGACTTCGGCACCGGCTACTCCTCCCTCCAGCACCTGCGCCGGCTGCCGCTGTCCGAGGTGAAGGTGGACCGGTCGTTCGTCCTCGGCATGGCCGACGACGCCGACGACGCGGCGATCGTCCGGTCGATGATCGAGCTGGCCGGCGCTCTGGGGCTGCGGGTGGTCGCCGAGGGTGTCGAGGACGAGCGGACCTGGCGGATGCTGCACGCCGCCGGCTGCGACGCCGCTCAGGGCTGGTTCTACGCCCGGCCGATGCCGGCCGAGGAGTTGGTCACCTGGCTGGCCCGGTACCGGCCGGTCCGCCCGACCGGCGGGCACCCGCAGCCGGACGTCGCTCGCCGCCCCACCCGCTGACCCGCCCGCCGACACGGCACGACGGCCGGCGGAGGGGGAGTCGGGGACGCGGCACCGGAGCGGAACAATAGACTCGCTCCGGTCACCGCGTGTCACGCTCCACCTGTCGCGCGGCCGGCACATCGCCCGACCAGCAGGAATTCAGAAGGGGGCACGGATGGCCGCCATCTCCCGCGAGGAGGTCGCGCACCTGGCGCGCCTGTCGCGGCTCGCCGTCACCGAGGAGGAGCTGGACACGTTCGCCGGCCAGCTCGACGTGATCCTCCAGGCGGTCGCCCAGGTCGGCGAGGTCGCTGCCGCGGACATCCCGCCGACCTCGCACTCGGTGCCGCTGACCAACATCTTCCGCGAGGACGTCGTCACGCCGTGCCTGACCCCGGAGGAAGCGCTGTCGGGTGCGCCCGACGCCGAGGACCAGCGGTTCCGCGTACCGCGGATCCTGACCGAGGATGTGGCCTCATGAGCGAGCGGCAGCGAGCGAATCAGCAGTGCAGCGCCGTGGTGCCTCATGGCGTCGTGGAGCGAAGCGGAGTGACGGCATGAGCGATTTGACCAGAATGACCGCGACGGAGATCGCGAGCCTGGTCGCCGGGGGCGAGACCTCCGCCGTCGAGGTGACCCAGGCGCACCTGGACCGGATCGCCGCGGTCGACGACCGCGTGCACGCCTTCCTGCACGTCGACACCGACGGCGCGCTCGCCGCGGCCCGCGCCGTGGACGAGCGCCGGGCTGCCGGCGAGGAGTTGGGCCCGCTCGCGGGTGTGCCGGTCGCGGTCAAGGACGTGCTCGCCACCCGGGGCGTGCCGACCACCGTGGGGTCGAAGATCCTGGAGGGCTGGCGCCCGCCGTACGACGCGACGATCGTGCAGCGGCTGCGGGAGGCCGGCACGGTGATGCTCGGCAAGACCAACATGGACGAGTTCGCGATGGGCTCCTCCACCGAATACTCGGCGTACGGCCCGACGCACAACCCGTGGGACCTGGGCCGGATCCCCGGTGGCTCGGGTGGTGGCAGCGCTGCCGCGCTTGCCGCGTACGAGGCGCCGCTGGCGATCGGCTCGGACACCGGCGGCTCGATCCGTCAGCCCGGCGCGGTCACCGGCACGGTGGGCGCCAAGCCCACCTACGGCGGCACCTCCCGTTACGGGCTGGTGGCCTTCTCCTCGTCGCTGGACACCCCTGGCCCGTGCGCCCGCAACGTGCTCGACGCGGCCCTGCTGCACCAGGTGATCGGCGGGCACGACCCGCGTGACTCCACCTCGATCCCGCAGCCCGTGCCGGACGTGGTGGCCGCGGCGAAGCTCGGCGCGACCGGCGACCTGACCGGTGTGCGGCTCGGCATCGTGAGTGAGTTCGTCGGCGAGGGCGCCGAGCCGGGCGTGATGGCAGCGTTCCGGGAGTCGGTGGACGCGCTGACCAAGATGGGCGCCGAGGTCGTCGAGATCTCCTGCCCGACGTTCGCGTACGCGCTGCCGGCGTACTACCTCATCGCCCCGAGCGAATGCTCCTCCAACCTGGCCCGGTTCGACGGCGTCCGGTTCGGCCTGCGGGTCGGCGACGACGGCAACCGGTCGCTGGAAGAGGTCATGTCGCTGACCCGCGAGGCCGGCTTCGGCCCGGAGGTCAAGCGCCGCATCATGATCGGCACGTACGCGCTGTCGTCGGGTTACTACGACGCGTACTACGGGCAGGCGCAGAAGGTCCGGACGCTCATCACCCGGGACTTCACCGCCGCGTTCGAGCAGGTCGACGCGCTGATCTCGCCCACCACCCCGTCGGTGGCGTTCCCGCTGGGCGCGCGGACCGCCGACCCGTACCAGATGTACCTGGCCGACCTGTACACGATCCCGGCCAACCTGTACGGCGGACCGGGCATCTCGGTGCCCTGCGGGCTCTCCGAGGGGCTGCCGGTCGGCCTGCAGGTGATGGCCCCGACGCTGGCCGACGACCGGATGTACCGGGTCGCCGCCGCGCTGGAGTCGGCCGTCGGCACGTTCACCCCACCGACGCTGTGAGGCAGGAGCCCCGATGACCACGACACTGCCCGCGTACGACGAGGTCGTTGCGCGCTTCGAACCGGTGATCGGCCTGGAGACCCATGTCGAGCTGGGCACGAACACCAAGATGTTCTGTGGTTGCCCGACCGACTTCGGTGGCGAGCCGAACACCCGGGTCTGCCCGGTGTGCCTGGGTCTGCCCGGTTCGCTGCCGGTGGCCAACAAGGCGGCCATCGAGGCGATCATCCGGATCGGCCTGGCGTTGAACTGCTCGATCGCCGAGTGGTGCCGGTTCGCCCGGAAGAACTACTTCTACCCGGACATGCCGAAGAACTTCCAGATCAGCCAGTACGACGAGCCGATCTGCGTCGACGGTTACCTGGACGTCGAGGTGGGCGGCGAGACGGTGCGGATCGAGATCGAGCGGGTGCACCTCGAGGAGGACACCGGCAAGTCGCTGCACGTCGGCGGTGCCACCGGTCGCATCCAGGGCGCGACGGAGTCGCTGGTCGACTACAACCGGGCCGGCATCCCCCTTGTGGAGATCGTCACCAAGCCGATCACGGGCACCGGTGCGCTCGCCCCCGACGTGGCCAAGGCGTACGTCACCGAGCTGCGCGACGTGATCCGCACCCTCGGCGTCTCCGACGTGCGGATGGAGGAGGGTTCGCTGCGCTGCGACGTGAACACCTCGCTCAACCTGCCGGGCGCGGAGTGGGGCACCCGTACCGAGACCAAGAACGTCAACTCGCTGCGGTCGGTGGAGCGGGCGGTCCGCTCGGAGATGCTGCGGCAGGCGTCGGTGCTCGACGCGGGCGGCCGGATCACCCAGGAGACGCGCCACTTCCACGAGGACACCGGCGACACGACCCCGGGTCGCTCGAAGGAGACGGCCACCGACTACCGGTACTTCCCGGAGCCGGATCTGGTGCCGATCGCCCCGGACCCGGCCTGGGTCGCCGAGCTGAAGGCCGCCCTGCCGGAGCTGCCCCGGGTGCACAGGCGTCGGCTCCAGGAGCAGTGGGGCCTCTCCGACCTGGACATGCAGTCGGTGCTGAACGCCGGCGCTGTCGAGCTGATCGAGGCCACCGTGGCCGCCGGCACCACCCCGGCGGCGGCCCGCAAGTGGTGGCTGGGTGAGCTGTCCCGCCGGGCCAACGAGAGCGGCGTGGAGCTGGCCGAGATCGGTGCCACCCCGGCCCAGGTCGCCGAGTTGCAGGGGCTTGTCGACGCCGGCAAGCTCAACGACAAGATGGCGCGCACGGTGCTGGAGGGCGTGGTCGACGGTGAGGGCTCACCCACCGAGATCATGACCAACCGGGGCCTGGAGGTCGTGTCGGACACCGGCGCGCTCACCGCAGCCGTGGACGAGGCGATCGCCGCGAACCCCGGCATCGCCGACAAGATCCGCAGTGGCAAGGTCGCGGCGGTCGGCGCGCTGGTCGGCGCGGTCATGAAGACCACCCGGGGCCAGGCCGACGCGAAGACCCTGCGTGAGCTGATCCTGGAGCGCCTCGGCGTCCAGGGCTGACACCCACCCGGAGCACGCCGCCGCCGCGACCCGGCGGCGGCGTGTCGCCACCCCCTGTCGACTACGCGGCCACCCCGCACCCCTCGCGAGGGCGTCAACGGCGACGCCTGGATGGAGCCACCGTGACCGAGCACGACCTCGATGTCCTCGACGAGATCCAGCGGCGGGTGCTCTGGCTCGCCACCCGGATCGTGGACGCCGCCAACCATGACCGGGCCACCGGCGACGGTGTGAAGGTCGGCGGTCACCAGGCGTCCAGCGCCTCCCTGGTCACGGCGATGACAGCGCTCTGGTTCGCGCACCTGGACGCCGAGGACCGGGTCGCCGTGAAGCCGCACGCGTCCCCGGTGTTCCACGCCATCCAGTACCTGCTCGGCAACCTGGACCGCTCCTACCTGCCCCGGCTGCGGGCCCGTGGCGGCCTCCAGTCGTACCCGTCGCGCACCAAGGACCCGGACGCTGTGGACTTCTCCACCGGTTCGGTCGGCCTGGGCGCGGCGGCGCCGCTCTTCGCCGCCGCCACCCGGCGGTACGTCGACGCGCACTTCGGGGCCCGCCCGCACTCCCGGTTCGTGGCGTTGATCGGTGACGCCGAGCTGGACGAGGGCAACATCTGGGAGGCGGTGGCCGATCCGGCGACCACCGGGCTGGGCAACGTCATGTGGCTGGTCGACTTCAACCGCCAGTCGCTGGACCGGGTGGTCCCCGGCATCCGGATCAACCAGTGGCGGGGCCAGTTCGAGGCGGCCGGCTGGCACGTCGTGGAGGTCAAGTACGGCCGTCGGCTCGCCGAGGCGTACGCCCGGCCGGGCGGCGAGGCGTTGCGCGACTGGATCGACGCGATGCCCAACGAGCAGTACCAGTCGCTGTTCGGGCTGGCCGGGCCGGCGCTGCGCAAGCAGTTCCTGGACGGCGCGCCGGCCGGCATCGACGAGCTGATCGCCCACGTCAGCGACGAGGAGCTGAGCCCGCTCGTCACCGACCTGGGCGGGCACGACCTTCAGGCGATGCTGGACGCGTACGCCCAGTGCGACGCGGTCACCGACCGGCCCAGCGTCGTCTTCGCGTACACGGTGAAGGGTTGGGGGTTGCCCATCGCCGGCAACCCGCGCAACCATTCCGCGCTGCTCAGCTCGGAGCAGGTCGACACGCTGCGCGCCGCGCAGGGGTTGACGGCCGAGACCGAGTGGGACCGCCTCGACCCGTCGTCGCCCGCCGGCATCCAGGCCGGTGCCCGCCGGGAGGCGCTGTCCCGCGCGCCGCGCGAGCGTGCGCTCGGGGTCACCGTTCCGGAGAGCATTGGAGTACGCGCCAACAAGCCGATCTCCACGCAGGAGGTCTTCGGTCGGGTGCTGGTGGACCTGGCGCGGGACCGGGAGGTGGGCCGCTACCTGGTCACCACAGCCCCGGACGTGGCCACCTCCACCAACCTCGCCGGGTTCATCAACAAGACCGGGGTCTTCGCCCCGACCGAGCAGCGCTCCTGGACCGAGGACCGGATGCTGCGTTGGACGGAGAGCCCCGCCGGGCAGCACATCGAGCTGGGCATCTCGGAGATGAACCTGTTCCTGCTGCTCGGCCAGCTCGGGCTGTCCTGGGACCTGTCTGGTCAGCCGCTGCTGCCGGTGGGCACCGTCTACGACCCGTTCGTGCTGCGCGGTCTCGACGCGTTCCTGTACGGCACGTACTCCGGCTCGCGGTTCGTGGTCGCCGGCACCCCGTCCGGCATCACCCTCGCCCCGGAGGGCGGCGCCCACCAGTCCACCATTACCGCGTCGGTCGGCCTGGAGTTGCCCGGGGTGACCTTCGTCGAGCCGGCGTACGCGGGCAGCCTCGACTGGCTGCTCTGCGACGCGCTGGGGCAGATCGCGGGCGGGGCGGCCCCGTCCGCGACGGCCGCGCCAACCGAGGACGGCGCGTACTACTTCCGGTTGAGCACCCGACCGTTGGACCAGGCGCCGTTCGAGGCGGCCCGGGCACGGCTCGGCGACGCGGTGCTGCGCCGACAGGTGGTCGCCGGGGCGTACCGGCTGGTCGACGCGCACCAGGCGTACCCGCACCTGGTCGACGCCCCGGTGGTGCAGTTGGCCGCCTCCGGCGCGGTGCTGCCCGAGGTGCTGGCCGCCGCGGCGGAGCTGGCCGACGAGGGCATCGCCGCGCACGTGGTGGACGTGACCTCGCTGGACCGGCTCTACCGGGCCTGGCAGCGCACCCTGCGCCAGGGCGTACGGACGGCCACGGTGCCCAGCGTGCCGGGCGCGCTGCGGTCCGCGTTCGCCGATCGGGTGCCGGTGGTGAGCGTGCACGACGCCGCGTCGCACGCGATGGCCTGGCTCGGCTCGGCGGTCGGCGCGCCGGCGGTGCCGCTCGGCGTGGACGAGTTCGGCCAGTCCGGCAGCGTCGCCGAGCTGTACGAACTGCACGACCTGCTGCCCGGCAGCATCGTCAACGCCGCCCTGGCCGCCATCGCCCTCCGCTGACCGTCCGCGCCCGCCGGCGTCGGCTCAGCCGGTCGGCGTGGGTGTGGGTGTGGCCGGGACACCGTCGGTCGGCGTGGGCGTGGGTGTGACCGGCACACCGGCGGTCGGGTTCTCCACCAGGCGTCGTTCCAGGTTGACCTGGGCCTGCCCGGTGCCGCCGACGGTGATGGTGTCGTACGCCTGGAGCATCTTCTGCTGGTCGAAGTAGAGCACGCTCATCGACAGCGGGGTGGGCTTCTCGCCCTCCAGGCCGCGCAGCCCGGCGCCCCCGGTGGAGCCCTCCACCATCAGCGTGGTGGGCTGCTGCCCGGGTGCCTGCGGCAGCTTGGAGACCTGCCGGGAGTGGGTGTGCCCGGCCAGCACCAGCGGGCAGGTGCCGGCGAGCGGCCCGGCCGACGCCGGGTCGTGCACGAGCGCGATGTTGACCGGTCGGGGTGAGCTGCGCACCGTCGCGGCGAGCTGGTTGCCGGCCCCGATCACCTGGTCGGCCACCTGCTGGGTCAACCCGCTGCCGGCGGGGGAGGTGTTCTTGTCCGGCGTGAAGCGCGGGTCGCCGATGCCGGCGATGGTCAGCCCGGCGACAGTCGTGGTCGTGTTGTTCAACACGATGGCGTTCGGCTGACGGGCCACCGCGGCGGCCGTCTTGCCGGAGTCGTGGTTGCCCCGGATGAAGACGTACGGCTTCTTGAGCAGGCCGATCGAGCCGACGAAGGACGCTTCCGGCTCGCTGCCCCAGTCGGTGATGTCCCCGGTGTCGATCACCACGTCGATGCCGAACTGCTCCACGACAGTCCGGATCAGCTGCCAGCCGGTCGGGTTGAGGTGCATGTCGGAGACGTGCAGCACCCGCGTGGTGCCCGGGGTCGGCTCCAACAGGGGAAGCGCCGAGACGGTGGTGTAGAGCTGGCTGACGTTGCCGACCAGGCGCTGCAACTGCTCCGCGTACTTGGTGTAGTCGTTGGCGATCCGGCGGGCGTCACCGACGATGGCCGGCGCGTTGACGAGCAGCCCCTCGTAGCGGGGTTCCTCGATGGCCTGCGGGCGAAGGGTCGCCGCCGCCGTGCCGAGGCTGCCGGCGGTGACCAGCAGCGCCAGCCCACCCGCCCAGGCGGTGCGCCGGACGTCGCGGAAGATCAGCCCGGCCAGGACCAACGTGACAAGGACCGACGCGCCGAGGGTACGCAGGCCGAGGCGCATCACCCCGGAGCGGACGTCCTCCACGGCGCTCTGGCTGGCCCGGCTGATGCTGGCCGGGTCGTCGATCAGCGCCTCGGTGCGCCCCTGGTCGAGGGCGCCCAGTCGGACGGTGAGGTGGGTCGGCCCGTCGTGGCTGTCGAGCAACAGCGCGCCGAGCGGCGGGATGTCGACGGTGGTGCCGCCGTCCCGGGCGGGGGAGATGCTGAGGTTGGCCCGGAACGGGCCGATGTCGGTGCTCACCTGGCCACCGGCCAGCACCCCGAGCACCGCCCCGGCCAGGGCCACGGCGAGGACTGCGAGGATCAGCCCGAGGCGGCGCAGCGGGCCGGCGGCGCCGACCCGCCAACCCGTCGGGCGTGGCCGGTCGTCGCCGGTCACCGGGTCGTCCCGGTCATCGGCGTCGTCGTGCCGCTCGTCGCGTTGGCCGTCCATGCTGAGAGTCTGACCTGCCCGTCGGAAGATCTTGGTAAACCTGAACGGATGGTGACGAAATCAGCTGCGTCCGCCGTCGCCGCCCGCGAAGACCACCCGCAGGAGCCGGTCGTCGTCGCCCGCCGGGTCGCCCCGCCCGTCGTGGTTGGAGGTGCTCACCCAGAGCGACCCGTCCGGCGCCGCGGCCACCGCGCGCAGCCGGCCGTAGCGGTTGGTGAGCAGCTCACTGGGCTGACCGAGCAGCGTGCCGGTGTCGGTCAGCTCCATCACCCAGAGGCGCTTGCCGCGCAGGCAGCCGGTGACCAGCAGCCGGTCCGTGGCGGCCAGACCGGAGCAGGACGCGTCCGACGTCGCCCACTGCGCGATCGGGTCGGTGAACCGCCTGTCCCCGGCCTGACCCTCGACCTCCGGCCAGCCGTAGTTGCCGCCCTTGGTGATCTGGTTGATCTCGTCCCAGGTGTTCTGGCCGAACTCGACGGCGTACATCCGTTTCGCGGGGTCCCAGGCGAAACCCTGGACGTTGCGGTGGCCCATGGACCAGACCGGGGAGTTGGGGTACGGATTGCCGGCGGCGGGCTTGCCGTCCGGGGTGATCCGGAGGATCTTGCCGCCGAGGCTCTTCACGTCCTGGGAGAGGGGGCGCTGACCGGCGTCACCGGTGCTGACGTAGAGCTGCTTGTCCGGGCCGAAGCCCAACCCACCACCGTTGTGCACATTGGCCTTGGGGATGCCGGTGAGGATCGGAGTGGGCTGCCCGCCGAGTCGCAGCCGGGCGACCCGGTTGTCCCGCTCGGTGGTGTAGTAGACGAACACCGTCTGGTCCCGGGCGAAGTCGGGGGAGGCGGCAATGCCGAGCAGGCCACCCTCGCCCGCCGCCGCCACGTCGGGGATCGTCTGGAGCGGGCGGACAGTCAGCCCGTCCGGCCCGGACTCGGGCCCGACCTGGAGGATCCGGCCGTTGTCCCGTTCGGTGACCAACGCGCCGCCGTCCGGCAGGAAGGCGATGGCCCAGGGCACCCGCAGACGCTTGGCCAGCACTGTCGCCACCGCCTGCTGGCCGGCGCCGCCGGGACTCGCCGACGCGGACGGGGTGGGCAGGTTGGGCGGTTCGCCGGCCGGGTCGGGCTCCGGCTCGCCGAAGCTGCAACCGGCGGCGAACAGCAGCGCCGCGCAGGACGCCGCGAGGGCCACCCGGAGGCGGCTGATGCGAGAGTACGGGGGGCGGGCGCTCACCCGGCCCAGGGTAGCCCGTCGCGCGGCCCGGCCGGGCCCGTCGAGATGCAACGGGTGCCGATGGACCCGCTCGGTGGTCCCCGGTGGACCGCTCACCGTGCCCGTACGGCCAGCAGCGCCGTGTCGTCCTCGCGATGCTGGATCGAGGCGAGCAGCAGGTCGCACAGGTCGTCGAGGGGCAGCGTGTCGGTGCCGGTCAGCCGGCCCGCCAACTCGGCCAGCCCCTCGTCGATGGAGCGGTCCCGCCGTTCGATCAGCCCGTCGGTGTAGAGCAGCAGGGTGTCGCCGGTGGCCAGGCTGGTCGAGTGGCTGCTGCGCGGCGACGGACGGGCCAGGCCGAGCAGCGGCTCCGGTGTGCCCTGAAGGACCTCGACCGCCCCGCCGAGGCGGACCACCAGGGCCGGCGGGTGCCCGGCGTTGGACCAGGTCATCTCGTGCACACCGGCGCGCTGCGGGCAGATCCGCACCAGCGTCGCGGTGGCGGCGATCGGCAGCTGCAGGCCACGGATGGCGCCATCCAGGTTGCTCAGCAGTGACCCGACCGCGTCCGGCCGGCCGAAGGCGTTGCCGCGCACCAGGTTGCGCAGCTGGCCCATGGTCGCCGCCGCCTCGATGTCGTGCCCGGCCACGTCCCCGATCGCCGCGATCACGTCGCCGTCGGGCTGCACGAAGGCGTCGTACCAGTCACCGCCCACCTCCACCCGGTCGGCCGCCGGCTGGTAGCGGGCCGCCAGCTCCAGCTCCGCCACCACCGGCAGCCGGGGCAGCATGCTGTGTTGCAGGACCTCGGCGACGTGCCGCTGCTCGCCGTACATCGAGCTGTTGCCGACGGCCTGGCCGGCCCGCCGGCCGATGTCGACGGCGGTGAGCAGGTCCCGGTCGTCGAACTGCTGACGTTGGCCGCCGTTGACGAGGGTGATCGCTCCCAGCACCGTGCCGCCGACACCCCGTACCGGCACGCTCAGGTAGGAGGCGATTCCCAGCCGACTGGCGATGGATGCCATCTCCGGGTCGGTGGTGCCCCGCGTCACGTCGGCCAGGGACGCCATGCTGCCCAGCCGGGGCTGGCCGGTCCGGAGCACAGCCCGGATGCTCGACTCGGGGCTCAGCCCGGTGCGCAGCAGCTCGCCGAAACGGTCGACGTCCGCCGCACGGGCCGGGTCCCGGTGCACCGAGACCACCTCGCGGGGCAGGCCATTCGGCCCGATCAGGGTGAGCAGGCACCAGTCGGCGAGCAGCGGCACCATGGTGGCGGCGAGTCGGCGCAGCGCAGTGCCCACGTCCAGGGTGCCAGCGAGGGTCTCGCTCACCCCGGCCAGCAGCTCCAGCCGTTCGTGCGCCTGCACGACCCGCCGCCGTGCCTCCTGCGCGCCGTCGAGCGCGATCCGCAGTCGCAGCTCCGACGAGCAGGCGGCGGCCAGGTCGGCCAGGGTCCGCAGCTGCGCGGCCGTCCAGGCGCGGGGCTTGTTGTCGATGGCGCAGAGCGAGCCGAGCACCCGACCGGAGAGGTCGGTCAGCGGCATCCCGGCGTACGCGACCACGCCGAGGTCGTCGATGGCCAGGTTGTCCCGGACACGGGGGTAGAGCCGGGCGTCCGGCAGCACCATCGGCACCTCGATGTCCACCACGTGCTGACAGAACGAGTGGCTCAGCGGGGTCTGTCGGCGCTCCGACCAGGGCTCCGGCAGACCGACCGCGCCCGGGAAGAACTGCCGGTCGGCGGAGACCAGGGACACCAGCGCGACCGGCACGTCCAACAGGTCGCTGACCAGCCGCGCGAACCTGTCGAACGCCTCGTCCGGGGCGGCGTCCAGCCCGGTGTCGGCGAGCGCACGCAACCGCGCTGGGTCGCCGAGCACCGAAGGTGGCGCGATCGAACGCCGGGCGGTGCCGGGGGAGCCGTCGGTCATCGAGCACCTGTCTGCCGGGGCGGAGGCCGACCGGCCCTCCGACCCTTCGTTATACCTCGTCCAGGTCGGAGTCGAACATCGGTGTGCTGAGTCTCGCCCGCCCCGCGCCCGCGCGCCATCCCCCGGGACGCCGGTTCGCCGCCGTGCCTCCACCGGCCGCGGCGTCGGGGACTATCGTCGGCGGACGTGAAGGTATGGATTCCGCACCAGGCCGGCCTGAACCTCCTGGGCGAGCTGCCCGCGGACGTGACAGTGGAGGTCTTCGAGCACACCGATCGGATGCCGTCCGAGGCGGCCGACGTCCGCTTCTGGGTGCCGCCGTTCCTGGGTGGCTCGGACGCGACGGCGGTGCTGGGTGACCTGCCCGACCTGGCGGTGGTGCAGTTGCTCTCCGCCGGGGCGGACGCGTGGGCCGGCCGGACACCGCCTGCTGTCACGCTCTGCGATGCCCGGGGCGTGCACGACCCCTCCACCGCCGAGTGGGTCGTCACCGCGATCCTCACCCAGCTGCGGGCGTTCCCGGCGTTCGTCCGCGCGCAGGCCGAGCGGCGCTGGACGTTCGCGGAGAACACCCCGACCGACGAGCTGACCGGCAAGCGGGTGCTCATCATCGGCGCCGGCTCGATCGGCACCGCGGTGCGTGACCGGCTCGCCCCCTTCGACGTGAGCTTCACACTGGTCGCCAGGACAGCCCGCCCGGAGCAGGGCGTGCACGCCGTCGAGGAACTGCCCCGGCTGCTGCCCGACGCGGACGTGGTGGTGGTGCTGGTGCCGCTCACCGACCAGACCCGTGGCCTGATCGACAAGGCGTTCCTGGCCGCGATGCCGGACGGGGCGCTGCTTGTCAACGCCGCCCGGGGTCCGGTGGCGCACACCGAGGCGCTCGTCGCCGAGCTGGGCACCGGTCGGATCTCGGCGGCGTTGGACGTCACCGACCCGGAGCCGCTGCCCGCCGACTCCCCGCTCTGGACCATGCCGAACGTGCTGCTCACCCCGCACGTGGGCGGGTCGGTGCGCGGGTTGTTGCCACGGGCCTACCGGCTGGTGGGCGATCAGGTACGCCGCTTCGCCGCCGGGCAAACGCTGATCAACAGGGTGGTCGACGGCTACTGAGGGGGCGCGTCCGCCGCAGCGCCCGGCAGCGGCTGGCCGGTTGCCGCGACCAGCCGCGGCAGATCTGCCCCACGGACGGCCGGCAGCGTGACCTGGCGGCCGTCGTCGAGCCGGGCGACCGCGCGCCCGCGCTGGTCGGTGGTCAGCTCGAGGACCTGCTCCCAGCCGATCCGACGCTGCCCGGCCAACGCCCGCACGCGCAGCTCCCGTGCGTCGGCGTCGGTGCCGGCCCGCCAGGCCCACACCGCGACGGCGAGCGGGACGAGCAGCACCGGCAGCAGGTAGTCCCGGGCGTTGGCCAGCGGCAGGGCGCCCACGAAGGCGATGATCGCGGCCACCAGGATGGCTTGGTTGTACCGGAAGCGGACCGTGTCGGGCTTACTCACCCTCCGATGATCCCACTCCCTGTCGTTTCGGCTCGCGGCGGGCGGTGCCGGCAGCGTGCGGTACGCCGTACAGTGACACGGGTCGTTGTCTTCCCTGAGTGACCGGCAAGTAACCAATTCGGCCGTCCATCGTTGCCAATCGTGGGTAGCGGACTCGCAACGTCCGATGTCCCGCACCGCCGCACCGCCCCCGTGCCCCCTCACGAAGGCGACCGCCGTGCTCCTCGCGTACCCGTTCCGCGTCCTCGTCCCCCGCCGTGCGGCACCGGAGGCCGCCACGTCCATGGCGGTGGCGCTGCTCCTCCTCGCCGCCGCCGCCGACCTGGTCCCGACCTCGGTGGTGATCGCGCTGGCCGCCGGTGCCGGCGCCACGCTCGCCGGGCTGCGACTTTCCCGGCTGGCCTCCCGGCGCGACACCGACCCGACCCCGCGTGCGGCGGGTGTGCTGCTCGACGCGGCGGTGGTGGCGGCAGGTCTCACCGCCGTCGTGCTGCCCCTGACCGACCTCGGGCACACCCTCGCCGTGCTGATCGGGTCGCTGGTCGTGTCGGCTCTCGCGACGGCCGGTCTGTACCTGCTCCCCGGTCGCTCCCGGCCGGCGGCCTCGGTCCGGCTGCGCTGGCTGGTCGAGTCGACAGGCCCGGCCGTCGGTCTGGCCGTCCCCGGCTGGCTGCTGCTGCCCACCGACGGCCTGCCGGTCCCGGTTCGACTGGGCGCCGCGTTGACGCTCGGCGGGTTGGGGATGGCCGCGCTGAACGCGTTCGCGGGGCCGCGGCGGCGCTCGGGTGCGGCGGTCTGCCGGGGCGGTGTCCTGCTTACCCTGGGAGGGCTGGTGCTGCTGGCCACGTTGCCGTCCGCACCGGCCGGCCGGGTGGCCCTGCTGGCCGTACCCCCGTTGGTGTTCGGGATGTTGCTCGTCGCGGTCGGCGCGGCGGATGCGGCGGACGACGCGGAGCCGGCAGAGCCGGCGGAGCCGGTCGCCGCGGCCTGGCCCCGGACGGTGCTCCCCGCGGCGGTGCTGCTGCTGGCGTCGGGTCTGCACCTGGGCGCCGGCCGCGCACCGGACCGGACGAGCGTGCTGTTGGCCCTGGCGGCGGTGCCGCCCCTGGTGCTGCGTGAGCTGCTGCGCGCGGGTGAGGCGCCCACGTCCGGTCGGCGGGCCGCTCATCGTCGGCCGGCGGGCCGGTCGCTGCGGCACCGCCGTGCCACCCCGGCACGCTGGCCGGGCACCCCCGAACCACGGCCCGAGCGAGGACCCGGCGCCCCGGAGGGCACGGCCACCGCGATGGGTGCCGGCTCGACCTGGTCGCCTGATCACAGTTCCGCCTGGTGGGGGCCCAACCGGCGACCCTCGCCGACCAGCGGCACCCCCGGCGACCGGGCTGCCCTGCTGGACGCCCTGGCCGCGATCGGCGACGTCCCGGTGCCGGCCGGCGCGCTGCTGCTGGTGGACCTGCACGGCACGGAGGGGATCGGCCCGACGGCCCGGGAGGACGTGCTGGCCGAGGCGGTGCACCGGGCTCGCGCGGTCATCGCCGCCGACGATCTGGTCACCGGGTGCACGGGTACCGGCTTCGCGGTGGTCACCGCCGCCGGCCCGGTGCTGGCGTACGCGCTGGGCACCCGGCTGTTGAGCGCGCTCAGCCCGCCCTACCGGCTGGCCGGGGCGATGCTGCGCATGCAGACGAGCATCGGCTTGGCCGAGGTGAGCGGCGCCGGCCCGGCGGACGTGCTCCGGCAGGCCGAGCTGGCCCGCCGACGGGCCGTGCAGCTGGGCCGGGACCGGGTGGAGTGGTACGACGCGTTCCTGGAGGAACAGCTGGTGCGCCGGCTCGACCTGGAGCGCGAGCTGCCCGGTGCGGTGGCGCGCGGCGAGCTGGACCTCGTCTACCAGCCGGTGGTCGATCTGGTCGACGGGCAACCGGTGGGCGCGGAGGCACTGCTGCGGTGGCGCAGCCCGGTGCTCGGCACGGTGCTCCCGGCCGAGCTGTTGCCGGTCGCCGAGGACCTGGACCTGGTCGGTGAGTTGGAGTGGTGGGTGCTGGACCGAGCCTGCCGGCAGTTGTCCGACTGGTCGGTGGGCGTACGGGAGCTGTGGATGGCGGTCAACGTCACGACCCGGGAGCTGACCACCCCCGACTTCGTCCAGCGGCTCGCAGCCGTGCTGGCCGCGTACGGGGTGCCGCCGGAGCGACTGGTGGTGGAGGTGAGCGAGCCGAGGGTCGCCGGTGACCTGCCGACAGTTGTGGCTCGGTTGGCCGGGCTCCGGTCGCTGGGCGTACGCACCGCGTTGGACGACTTCCGGGCCGAGCACGCCTCACTTGCCCAGCTGCGCCGACTGCCGATCGACCTGCTCAAGGTGGGCCCGGAGTTGGTGGGCGCACGGCCGGACGGGCAGCCACCGCTGATCGACGTGGTGGTCAACGTGGGCGAGCGGCTGGGCGTCGAGCTCGTCGCCGAGGAGTTGGAGTCGTCGATCCAGGTCGAGGGGGCGCGCCGGGGCGGTTGTCGGTACGGGCAGGGGTTCGCGCTGGCCCGCCCGGCGACGGCCGAGCGGGTCGAGGCGTACTTCGAGGAGTTTCCCTCAGCGTCGCGCTGAACCGGTTCATCTGTTGCGGGGCGGTGCCGTGCTGCCGCGCGGTGTGAGGTGGGCCGTCTCGTCCTGCACCCGGCCGGCCGGCTGCCCGGTGACGACGGCGAGCAGTTGCCGGGCGGCGTGCGCGCCGTACGCCGGGATGTCCCGGCCCAGCGCGGTCAGCGGCGGGTGCACCAGGCGGCACAGCGGCGAGTCGTCCCAGGCCACGATGGACAGATCGCCGGGCACGGTCAGGCCCATCTCCTGGGCGACGGAGAGCCCGGCGATGGCCATCACGTCGTTGTCGTAGATGACCGCTGTGGGTCGGTCGGCCGAGCTGAGCAACCGGCGGGTGGCCCGACCGCCCTCCTCGCCTGTGTAGTCGGACCAGACGGTGACCGCGTCGACCAGACCGAGCCGCTGGCGGACGGCGGCGAAGGCGTCGGTGCGGATCTCGGTGTGCCGCAGGTCGGGCAGACCGGCGACCCGGGCGATCCGTCGGTGCCCGAGCGCGACCAGGTACTCCACCGTCTCGGTCAGCGCGGCGGCGTCGTCGGACCAGAGACTCGCCAGCTCACCGGTGCCACCGGGGCCGCCGATCACCACCGCCGGCAGTTGCAGTTGCTCGAGTGCGGGGATGCGACTGTCGTCGGTGCGCAGGTCGCAGACGAGCACCCCGTCCACCCGTCGTTCGCCCCACCAGCGCCGGTAGACGGCGATCTCGGCGTCGTGGTCGGCCACCACCTGGAGAGTCAGCGCGTAGGAGCGGGCGGACAGCTCGGACTCGACGCCGCTGATCAGCGCCATGAAGAACGGCTCGACGCCGAGTGTCCGGGCCGGTCGGCACAGGGCCAGGCCGATCGCCCCGGCGGTGGCGGCCGAGAGGGCGCGGGCGGCGCTGCTCCGGCTGAACCCGATCTCCGTGGCGATGGCCAGGATGCGCTGCCGGGTGGCCTCGGAGACGCCGGGCTGCCCGTTCAACGCGTAGGACACGGCGCCCTTGGACACCCCGGCGCGTTGGGCGACGTCGGCGATTGTCGGCCGCTTCACCGGCGTACTCCTTTGCTCCCTGGCCGTTGACAGCCCAGAATTCGAACCGTACGGTTTCTCAGCTTATCCGGTTCAGTAAGCGTCTTTCGATGCGGAAGGTGCGGTGAGGTCTTGCGCCGACAGGCACTCTACGACGGTTGGACAGTGCGAGCGGCCCCCGGAGCGCAGGTGCCCGAGGAGGTCGCCGGCCGGTCCGTGCCGGCGACAGTGCCCGGCTGCGTGCACACCGATCTGCTCGACGCCGGGCTGATCCCCGATCCCTACCTCGACGACAACGAGCGGGCGCTGGCCTGGATCGGGCGCACCGACTGGGTCTACCAGACCACATTCGTCCATCGCGCGGGCGACGACGAGCGCGTCGACCTGGTCTGCGCCGGCCTGGACACCGTCGCCACGCTCACAGTCAACGGCGTCGAGGTCGGTCGCACCGCGAACATGCACCGCGGCTACCGGTTCGACGTCCGACCGCTGCTGCGCGACGGAAACAACGACCTGGTCGTCACGTTCGACTCCGCGTACCGCTACGCCGAGGCCCAGCAGGAGCGGCTCGGCGACCGGCCCAACGCCTACCCGGAGCCGTTCCACTTCATCCGCAAGATGGCCTGCAACTTCGGCTGGGACTGGGGGCCGACACTGGTCACCGCCGGCATCTGGCAGGAGATCGGCCTGCACGCCTGGTCGACCGCCCGGCTGGCCACCGTCCGTCCACTCGTCACCATGGACGGTCGCGACGGCCGGGTCGAGGTGCACGTCGAGGTCGAGCGGGTCGCGGACGTCCCGCTGACCGTCCGCGCCGCCGTGGCCGGCGTCCGCGCCGAGGTGGTCGTCCCGGCCGGCCAGCGCACGGCCGTGCTGACCCTCACCGTCCGCGAGCCCGCACTGTGGTGGCCCCGGGGGTACGGCGACCAGACGCGCCACCCGATCGAGGTGACTCTGCACGCCCCGGACGGCGACGCCCTGGACAGCTGGTCGCATCGGATCGGCTTCCGCTCGGTCCGACTGGACACCACACCCGACGAGCACGGCACCCCGTTCTCGTTGTCGGTCAACGACATCCCGGTCTTCGTCCGCGGGGTCAACTGGATCCCGGACGACGCGTTCCCCACCCGGATCACCCGGGCCCGGCTGGCCGAGCGGTTCGACCAGGCGATCGCCGCCAACGTCAACCTGCTGCGGGTCTGGGGCGGCGGTCGGTACGAGTCCGCGGACTTCTACGACCTCGCCGACGAGCGCGGACTCCTCGTCCAGCAGGACTTCCTCTTCGCCTGCGCCGCGTACCCGGAGGAGGAGCCGTTCGGCACCGAGGTGGCCGCCGAAGCCGCCGAGCAGGTGACCCGGCTCGCCCCGTACCCGTCGCTGGTGCTCTGGACCGGCAACAACGAGAACATCTGGGGCTGGCACGACTGGGACTGGCAGCAGGCCCTCGCCGGGCGCACCTGGGGGCGCGGCTACTACCTCGACGTGCTGCCCCGGATCGTCGGCGAGCTGGACCCGACCCGCCCGTACTGGCCGGGCAGCCCCTGGTCGGGCAGCGAGGCGATCCACCCCAACGACCCGGCGCACGGCACCACCCACATCTGGGACGTGTGGAACACCGACGACTACACCAAATACCGGGAGTACGTCCCGCGCTTCGTCGCCGAGTTCGGCTACCAGGCCCCACCGGCGTACGCCACGCTGCGCCGCGCGTTGAGCGACGAACCCCTCGCGCACGACTCGCCAGGCATGGCGCACCACCAGAAGGCGGCCGGCGGTGACGCCAAGCTCCAGCGCGGCCTCGACGCGCACCTGCCCGCCCCGGTGGACTTCGACGACTGGCACTACCTGACGCAGCTCAACCAGGCCCGCGCGATCCAGCTCGGGGTGGAGCACTTCCGCTCCCACCGGAACGTCTGCGCGGGCACCATCGTGTGGCAGCTCAACGACTGCTGGCCGGTGACCTCCTGGTCGGCCGTCGACGGCGACGGCCGCCGCAAACCCCTGTGGTACGCGCTGCGCCACGCGTACGCCGACCGGCTCCTCACCGTGCAGCCCCGCGACGGCGGCCTGGCCCTGGTCGCGGTCAACGAGACCGCTGAGGTGTGGGCCGCGCCGGCCGCGGTGACCCGGGTGACCCTCAGCGGCGAACCTCGGGCGAAGATCTCCGTCGAACTCGACGTCCCGGCCTACTCCTCGGTGGTGCTGGCGCTGCCGGCGGACCTGGCGCGGCCGGAGGACGCCAGGCGGGAGCTGCTGGTCGCGGAGGCCGGTGGCACCGCCGAGCGCGCACTGTGGTTCTTCGCCGAGGACCGGGACGTGGACTGGCCTTCGGCGGCCTGGGACGCGACGGTCGAGCCGTTCGACGGCGGGCAGCGGGTCCGGGTCACGGCCCGAACGGTGCTGCGCGACCTGACGCTCTTCCCGGACCGGCTGGATGCGTCGGCCACTGTGAACAAAGCCCTGGTCACTCTGCTGCACGGCGAGTCGGCGACCTTCACCGTGCACGCGGACGGGTTGCTGGACCCGGCGGCCCTCGTCGCCCGCCCGGTGCTGCGCTGCGTCAACGACCTCGCCTGACGTCCCAAGATCGTGCCCGGTCGATGGAGCAGTGGCCTCCCACGGCTACGGAGGCCACTGCTTCCTGATGTCCGTTGCGTGACCGCTGGGTGTTTCTGTTGGCGTGTGCCTGAGGTGGCCGGGGAGTGAGAGGCGGTTGATTGTCCTTTGCTCTGCACCCGCGGGCGCGACGGCTACGGTCTGCGACTGGTGCCTATTGGGGTGCAGAGCAAAGGGGGTGGGCTGGCCTGTGCCCCCTCACCACGGCGAGGGGTCGGCTGCTGATCGAGGTCTTGCCTAACCGGCCGCCGCGCTAACGCAATGGCGTTGACCTCCATGGTCGAACCGGCGGGTTTTTCCTGGGACGGCGTCGTGGCATCGAATTGAAGACTTGTTCAAGTGTTAAAGTCTTCGTATCGATCGGGAGAGGTGTTCATGTCGGTCCCCCTGTACCAGGCGAAGGCGGAACTCTTCCGCACCCTCGGCCACCCGGTGCGCATCCGGGTCCTCGAACTGCTCCAGGACGGCCCGAAGCCGGTCCGGGATCTGCTCGCCGTCATCGAGGTCGAGGCCTCCAACCTCTCCCAGCAACTCGCCGTGCTGCGCCGCGCCGGAATGGTCACCTCACACCGCGACGGTCCCCTCGTCATGTACGCGCTCAGCACCCCGGACGTGGCCGACCTGCTGGCCGCCGGGCGCCGGATCCTCGGCGCGGTCCTCACCGACCGGGACGGCCTCCTCGGGGAGTTGCGCGCCACCGGCGCGGACAGGTGAGCGGCGCCATCCCGGTGGTCCGAGAGCGGCTCCTCGGGCTGGTGCCCGGCCGGGCCGACTGGGCGGCGGTGCACCGCTCGCCGCGCCGGGACCTACTGGCCGGGCTTACCGTGGCGGTGGTGGCGTTGCCGCTGGCCCTGGCGTTCGGCGTCACCTCCGGGCTGGGCGCCCAGGCCGGGTTGATCACCGCTGTGATCGCCGGTGCGGTGGCCGCTGTCTTCGGCGGCTCCAACCTCCAGGTCTCCGGGCCGACCGGGGCGATGACCGTGGTGCTGGTGCCGGTGGTGCAGCAGTTCGGAGCCACCGGCGTGCTCATGGTCGGAGCGATGGCCGGCCTGGTGCTGATCGCGCTCGCCGTGGCCCGCCTGGGCCGGTACGTCCGCTACCTGCCCACCCCGGTGCTGGAGGGCTTCACCGCTGGCATCGCCGTGGTCATCGCGCTGCAACAGGTGCCCGCCGCCCTCGGCGTCAGCGACGCACACGGGGAAAAGGTCTGGGCCGTCGCCTTCGACGCGGTCACCCGTTTCGTCGTACACCCGCAGCCGGCCGCGCTCGCGGTGGCCGTCGCCGTCGCGGCGCTGATGCTGCTGGGTGCCCGGTGGCGACCCGGCCTGCCGTTCTCGCTGCTCGGCGTGGGGGCCGCCACCGTCCTCGCCGAGGTCATCCCGGTCAATCTGGTCCGAATCGGCGCGCTGCCGCAGGGCCTGCCAGTCCCCTCGCTCAGCTTCCTCGACCTCGGCGCGCTGGGCGTGCTGCTGCCCAGTGCTCTCGCCGTCGCCGCACTCGCCGCCCTGGAGAGCCTGCTCTCCGCCACCGTCGCCGATGGCATGACCGTCGGTGAGCGGCACGACCCGGACCGGGAACTCTTCGGTCAGGGGCTGGCCAACCTGGCCGCGCCGCTCTTCGGCGGCATCCCGGCGACTGCCGCCATCGCCCGCACCGCGGTGAACGTCCGCGCCGGCGCGGCCTCGAAGCTGGCGGCCCTCACCCACGCCGTCGCCCTTGCCGCCATCGTGCTGGCCGCCGCGCCGTTGGTCGGCCGAATCCCGCTCGCCGCCCTTGCTGGCGTACTGCTGGCCACCACCGTCCGCATGGTGGAGGCTGGCTCGCTGTGGGCGCTGGCCCGCGCCACCCGGGGCGACGCGATCGTGCTGGTACTCACCTTCGCCGTCACGGTGATCTGGGACCTCGTTACCGCCGTCGCGGTCGGCGTCGCCGTCGCCGTGGTGCTCGCCCTGCGCGCGGTGGCCCGCAGCGCCCGGCTGGAACAGGTGCCCCTCGACCCAGGGGAACACAGCGCCGAGGAGTACGCGCTGCTCACCGAACACATCGTCGCGTACCGGCTGGACGGGCCGCTCTTCTTCGCTGCGGCCCACACCTTCCTCCTCGAACTCTCCGAGGTCACCGACGTCCGTGTCGTCATCCTGCGGATGTCCCGGGTGACCACAATGGACGCCACCGGTGCGCATGTCCTCGGTGATGCGATCCGGCGGCTACGCGGACGCCGGATCACCGTCCTGCTCTCCGGCATCACCCCCGCACACGACCAGGTGCTGGCCACACTGGGGGTTGCTGACGACCTGCGCCGCGAGGAGTTGCTCTTCCCGGACACGCCCGCCGCCATCCAGTACGCCCGCACCGTCGCACTCTCCGCGGCGGGCCACCCGGCGGTCATACCCGCCGACTGAGCGGTAGGGCTGCCCGCTGTCGGCTTCCAAATAACAGGGGCTTCCCCGAGACGGTACGACCGGTCCAATGACAGGCATGCGGGGATTCGAGCGACCGCAACCCCCACGCTGTCATCGAGCACGCCTACCAGGGCAGTATTACCGCGTCGTGGCCGGTGGTGACAGCGCCGCCGACAACGGCGAAGTCCGACGTAGAACCAGTGGTATCGCGGGGAGCGCAATGATCACCGAACATGTCCGGGACGCGGCGGCGACGGCGTTCGTCTTCGGCTTCTTCGCCACCAGCTGGTTCGGTTGGGCGCAGGAGGCGCCCCCGAAGCGGTGGCGGCCGGTGCTCATCGCCGGTTCGGTTCTTTCCCTGCTCACGGCGGCCGCCGGGGCCCTGCTCGCCTGGCGTCACTGGTCGGACGGTACGGCATTCGACGCCGACACCAGCCCTACCTTCGGCATCGTCGTCGGCATCGAGTTCGCCGCCGCCGCGGTTGGTGCGGGGCTGCTCGCTCTGCTGCGGCGTAATGAGCTGGCCGCCCCCTGGGTCGCCCTTGTCGTGGGCGTGCACCTCTTCCCGGTTGCGGCGCTGATCGACTATCCGTTGATCCATCTGGTCGCCGCGCTCGTCACCGTGGTGGCCCTCGCGGCGGTGCCGGTGGCCCGGGCCCGCGCCGTGGCGGTGAGCGCGGTGGTCGGGCTCGGCACTGGCGTCGTGCTCCTGATTGCCGCGGTGTCCTCGCTGCTCATCGCACTGGTCGCCTACTGAGCTCAACGCGACCGATGCCTGAGGCACCACCAACAGCGGCCCCGCACGGCGGTGCCCCAGATCTGCCGCGATTACAGGGGCCGTGAGGGCTGAGGTCCCATGATCGCGCTCGATCCATGAAGTAGTGGCCTCCCACGGCGGGGAGGCCACTACTTCAATGTTCGAGCACGATCAGCGGGCCCGGAGCGCGAAGGGTCAGGCGCGGGCGGCGGCGAGCACCTGGCCGACCAGGGCGCCCGAGGTGCCCGAGCGCTCGTACTCGGGTCGGTTCAGGCTGCCGCCCATGAGCGGCGCCGGGTTGCGGTGCACGGCCGGGCTGTCCGAGCTGACCAGGGCCGCGAAGTGGTACTCGTCGGCGCCGGTCGCCTCGACGATCCGGGCGATGTTGCGCGGGGTGATGCCACCGCCCGGCATGATGATGATCCGGCCGGCGGCCCGGCGCACCAGGTCGGCGATGAGCGGAGCGCCCTCCAGCACACTGACCTCCTGACCCGAGGTGAGCACCCGCTGCACGCCCAGCTCGATCAGCTGCTCCAGCGCCGCGTGCGGGTCGCGGGTCATGTCGAACGCCCGGTGGAAGGTGATGCTGGCGTCGCCTGCGGCGGCGATCAACCGGCGGGTGGTCGGCACGTCGACGTCGCCCTCGGCGGTCAGCGCGCCGATCACGATGCCGTGCGCGCCGGCCGCCACCGCGGCCCGGACGTCCCGCTCCATCGCCTCGACCTCGAACGGCGAGTAGATGAAGTCGCCGGCCCGGGGACGGACGATCACGTGTACCCGGATCCGGCTGACCGCGCCCACTGTCGTCTCGATGGTGCCCAGGCTGGGGGTCAGCCCGCCGTCGAAGAGCGCGGAGCACAACTCCACCCGGTCGGCGCCGGCCTCCTCGGCGGCGACCGCCCCTTCGACGCTGTCGATGCAGATCTCGAATGTGTTCATGATTCTTCCTTTTCCGTGCGAGACGTGCGAGGCGAGGCTGTGGTCCAGTCGATGACGGCCGTGACGGCGCCGACGGGTACGCCGCCGCCGAGCACCGGCACCTGGCGCAGCGCGTCGGCCCCACCGACAGGTACGCCGACGGCGTCGAGGGCGGCGAGGGCGATGGCGGTGGTGGCGCGGGGCGAACCGTCGATCGCCTTCACCGCCACCGCGTGACCGTCCGGTGCGGCCACCGCGAGCACGCCCTCGGCTCCGCCCTTGGCGAGGACGCCGGGCAGCGCCCGCATCAGGTCGGTGTTGGGGTGCCCGTGCCAGCCGCCGACGTACTCCGGGTGTTGGCGCATGGCCTGCGCGACCAGCGCCTCGTCGCTGCCGGCGGGCGCGGTGACCAACGCCTGGAACGTGCGGGCCAGGCCGGTCAGCGGCAGACCGAACAGCGGAGCGCCGCAGCCGTCGACAGCGTGGTGCGCGATCGGCGTGCCGGCCAGCCGGGCGACGGCGGCGGCGGTCTCCCGCTGGAGCGGGTGGTCCGGGTCGAGGTAGTCGTGGGTGCTCCAGGACCGGGCGACGCAGGCGACGAGCATCGCAGCATGCTTGCCGGAGCAGTTCATCCGGATGCGGTCGCGCTGACCGCCGGCGCGGATCAGCCGGTCCCGGGTCGCTTCGTCCTCCGGCCAGTCCACCGGGCAGCCGAGCGCGTCCTCGGTCAGGCCAGCCCCGGCCAGCATCGCCCGAACGACCTCGACGTGCCGGTCGTCGCCCGTGTGGCTGCCGGCGGCGAGGGCCAGCGCCGGGCCGGTCAGCTCGTCGCCCGCCGCGATGCGGCAGGCCAGTGCCTGCACCGGCTTGAGGGTGGAGCGGGGGAGCACCGGCTCGTCGGGTACGCCGGCGGCGAGGGCGACAGTCCCGTCCGGGGCGAGCACCACGACGCTGCCGTAGTGCCGGCTCTCGACGAAGCCGTTGCGCACGACCCGGGCCAGCTCGGCGTAGCGGAAAATGGTCACCGGGGAGTGTTCCCTTCGAGAAGCGCCGGGGGCAGCTCGACGGCCCGCCGTTTGCGCCGGCCGCCGAAGCGGCCGTTACGGGCCTGGAGTACGCGGGCGAACTTCGACAGCGAGGCGTTGACCACCAGGTAGATCAGCGCCACCACCAGGAACGTCTGGATCAGCAGGTGGGTGTAGGAGGCGAGCACCTGCCCGCTGTAGAGCAGCTCGGTGTAGCTGACGACGAAGCCGAGCGAGGTGTCCTTGAGTAGCCCGACCAGCTGGCTGACCAGGGACGGGGCGAGTTGGAGCAGCGCCTGCGGCAGGACCACCAGCGCCATCACCTGCCCGCGGCGCAGCCCGATCGCGAGGCCGGCCTCGGTCTGCCCACGGTCCAGCGCCAGGATGCCGGACCGGAAGATCTCCGCGAACGCCGCCGAGTTGGAGACCACCAGCGGCACCACGAGTTTCCAGAACAGTGGGAAGTTCAGCCCGTACTGCGGCAGGGCGAACAGCGTCACGTAGATCAGCAGCAGGGTGGGGACGGTCCGGAAGACCTCCACGTACGCGCCGGCCAGCCAGCGCAGCGGTCGATGCGTCGACAGCCGGCCGAGCGCCAGGAGCAGCCCGAGCACGGCGCTGAGCACGGCGGTCGCGGCTGCGGCGCGCAGCGTGGCCCACAGGCCGTTGAGCAGGTACCGCCAGATGGGCCAGGTGGTGAACGGTTCCCACCGGGCGGCGGCCAACTCCCCGTGGCTGGCGAACTGGTAGACGGCCGCGGCCAGGGCACCGGCCAGCAGAACGGCGCCCAGCACTGTGGCGATCCGGATGCGCCGTTGGGCGCGGGGGCCGGGCTCGTCGAAGAGGATCTGTTGCGTCTTGTTCATCGGACGATCGCCAGCCTTCGTTCGAGCAGGCCGGTGACCTGACCGATGATCAGCGCCAGCAGCATGTAGGCGAGGCCCGCGCCGGTGAAGACGGCGATCGGTTGGGCCTCGACCAGGTTCACGTTGTTGGCCGCCTGGGTCAGCTCGACCACGCCGACGGCGGCGGCCAGCGAGGTGTTCATCAGCAGCGCGATGCAGATGTTGCCGATCGGCTGGATCACCGCCCGCAGTCCCTGCGGCAGGATCACGTGCCGCAGGGACTGGCCGAAGGTGAGCCCGATGGCGCGGGCCGCCTCGGCCTGGCCCACACCGACCGTGTTGATCCCGGCGCGGATCGCCTCCGCCAGGTACGCCCCCTCGTACACCGCGATGACGATCGCGGCGGAGGTGAACAGCGGGAACGTGATGCCGATGGTCGGCAGCGCGAACACGAAGAGCACCAGGAGCGCCAGCAGCGGCAGGTTCTGGAACACCTCGACGTACGCGGTGCCGATGGCGCGCAGCAATGGGACGGGGGCGATCCGCAGGGTGGCCACGACGATGCCCAGCAGCATCGCGCCGACGGTGGTCACGACTGTCAGTTCGACGGTCGTGACCAGGCCGTGGCCAAGCTGGCTCAGGTGGGCGGTGAGGGCTTCCATCGGTACGAGAGACTGCTCAGGAGCCGTCGGCGGAACCGAGGGCGGGCGGGGTGGGCGCCCCACCCTCCACCACTGAGCCGAGGGTGCCCTCCCAGACCTTCGCCCACGTGCCGTCGGCCTGGATCTTCTTCAGCCAGTTGTTGACGAACTCCTTGAACTGCGCGTCCGCCTTGTTGAGGCCGATGCCGTACGCCTCGGTGGTGAACGGCTCGCCCACCACCTTCATCCCCGGGTTGGCCTTGGCGCCCGAGGCGAGCAGCGTGAAGTCCTGCACGTACGCGTCGCCGCGCTTCTGCAGCAGCGCCTGCAACGCCTGCGGGTCGGTGCCGAAGGCGATCTGCTTCGAGCCGGGCGCGGCGGAGGGCAGCGCGGTGACGGCGGGGGTGTTCGCCCCGACGATCACGGTCTTGCCGGCGAGGTCCTTGACGCTCTTGATCGAGGTCTCGTCCTTGCGGACCCCGACGGCGAGGCCGGAGGTGAGGTACGGCCCGGCGAAGGCGACCTGGGTGGCCCGCTGCGGGGTGATCGTGTACGTCTGGAAGACCGCGTCCACCGACTTGGCCTGGAGCATGGCCTCACGGGTCTGGGTGCCGATGGTCGTCGTCTTCACCTCGGGCTTGCCGATGATGTACTTCGCCAGCAACTTCGCCATGTCGGCGTCGAAGCCCTCGATGGTGCCGCTGACCGGGTTCTGCTGGGCGAGCAGCGGCGCGTCCAGGGATCCGCCGATGTTCAGGTAGCCGCGCTTGCGGATCGCCTCCATCGTCGAACCGGCCGGGATGTCCGCGTCGGTGGCGACCGGTGCGGCGTCGTACACCGACTGGGCGATGACGCCGTCGCCGCCCAGGCCGGGGTTGCCGGGCAGCGCCGGAGTGCTGCCGCCGCTGTCACCGCCGCAGCCGGTGGCGGCGAGGGCCACCGCCACAGCGGTGGCGGTGAGGGCGAGCGACCGCCGCCCGGTGAAGCTCATCTTGAGGATTGACATGACACCCTCCCGTTGGGGGCTAGTGCTGGAGGATCTTGGATAGGAAGTCGCGGGCCCGCTCGGTGCGCGGAGCTGCGAAGAAGTCGTCGGGAGCGCCGGATTCGACGATCCGGCCGTCGTCCATGAAGACCACCCGGTCGGCGGCGCGACGGGCGAAGCCCATCTCGTGGGTCACCACGATCATGGTCATCCCCTCGGCGGCCAGGGAGACCATCACGTCGAGCACCTCGTTGACCATTTCCGGGTCGAGGGCCGAGGTCGGCTCGTCGAAGAGCAGCACCTTCGGTTGCATCGCCAGGGCCCGGGCGATCGCTGCCCGCTGCTGCTGCCCGCCGGAGAGTTGGGCCGGGTGGTGGTTCGCCTTGTCGGCGATACCGACGCGCTCCAGCAGCGTCATCGCCTGCTGCCGCGCCTCGGGTCGAGCGATCCGGCGGACCCGGGTGGGGCCGAGGGTGATGTTGTCCAGCACCGTCTTGTGGCCGAAGAGGTTGAAGGACTGGAAGACCATGCCGACATCGGCGCGCAGTCGGGCCAGTGCGCGGCCCTCGGCGGGCAGCGGCTCGCCGTCGATCTCGATGCTGCCCTGCCCGGCGGTCTCCAGCCGGTTGAGGCAGCGGCACAGTGTCGACTTGCCGGAGCCGGAGGGCCCCACCACGACGACCACCTCGCCGGCGGCCACCGTGAGGTCGATGTCCTTCAGCACGTGCAGCGGACCGAACCACTTGTTCAGGCCGCGTACCGACACCATCGGTCGGTCCGCACCCGTCGTCTCCGGTGCCACCAGACGGCCTCACTTCCTTCGACTACAAAACTAAGTCAGCTTCATATCGAACCAACAGCGCCATCTAAAGGTAGCCAGCAAACTAAGTCAACCGGTTGCTTGAACAAACTCCGGGTGCTAAGAAGCTGACGTGACGATTGACGAGGCGCCACGCGATGTCCTCCGGGGCGGCCCCCGGGAGCTACTGCGCTGGGTGGCCACCGGTGCGGCAGTCAGTCGGGCCGACCTGTCCCGCCTCTCCGGGCTGTCCCCCTCGACGGTCTCCCAGCGGGTCGAGGCGTTGATCAGCCAGGGGTTGCTGGAGGAGACCGGCGCCGGGCGGTCCCGGGGTGGGCGACGGCCCCGCCAGCTGGCCGTGCCCACTGGCGGTGCCGTGGTCGGTGCCATCGACCTCGGCGCACATCACGCCCGCGTCGGCACGCTGGATCTCTCCGGGCGGGTGGTCCAGGCCCGCACCCTGCCGGTCCGCATCGAGGACGGCCCGGAGGCGGTGCTCGGCGCGCTGCTGGCCGAGGTCACCACGCTGGTGGGCGGCGATCCAGCGGCCTCGGCCGACGGCTCGGCGGCGGACGCGCTCCGCGGCATCGGCATCGGGATTCCCGGTCCGGTGCAGCACGCCACCGGACGGATCGTCAGCCCGTCGCGGATGCCCGGCTGGAACGGCTTCGACGTCGCCGCGTTCTGCGCCGGCCGGGTCGACGTGCCGGTCATCGTGGACAACGACGCCAACCTGATGGCGCTCGGCGCGCACCGCACCGCTCATTCCGAGTTGGACCACGCCGTCTACATCAAGGCTGGCACCGGGATCGGCTCCGGTGTGATCTCCAGTGGACGGTTGCACCGGGGCGCGCAGGGATCGGCCGGGGACATCAGCCACTGCCGGGTCGTGGCGGACCCCGCGCCACCGTGCACCTGTGGAAACGCCGGTTGCCTGGAGGCGGTGGCCAGCGGCGCCGCACTCGTCACAGCGCTCCGGGGTCAGGGCGTACCGGTCTCCGACCTGACCGGTGTGATCCGCCTGATCGACGACGGTGACCGGCAGGCCACCGCCCTCGCCCGGCAGGCCGGCCGCGCCGTCGGCGAGATCCTGGCCGTGGTGGTCAACTTCTTCAACCCGCAGGTGGTGGCCATCGGTGGTCGGCTCGCCGACTGCGAGCCGTTGCTGGCCAGCATGCGGGCCACCCTCTACGAGCGGTGCCTCCCGCTGGCCACCCAGACCCTGCTCATCGAACGGGTCGCCGCCGGCCAGGACGTCGGCATCACCGGTGCCGCCCACCTGGTGATCGACCACGTCGTAGCGGCCGCCTGACCTCGCTCAAAGCGACAGCACCGCTCACTTAGGGTGACTTTCCTGTGGTGCTGCATGCCGGATCCATGCGCTTTTGCGCCTGCGCCTCCGCCGGTCATCCTGACAATTTCCTTACAGGCAGTCACGTAGCCTTCCGGTGTTCCTCGCTGACCCGTGATTGCTCCTGGAGGTTTCGACGTGCGGATCAACGGACGGCTGCTCGTGCCGATCTCGTTGGCAGTGATGCTGGCGACCGCCGGGTGTGGCACGTCGACACCGGCTGCCGGGCAGGCCGATGTCCCACTCTCCGGGCTGAGCACCCAGAGTGCGGACCCCAGCGACACGCCGACCTCCAGCCCAACGCCGGAGATCCCGACCGACAAGCAGATTCCCACCAGGGCCGCCGGCACCTTCACCACTGCCAGCGGCAACGGTCGCGTGATCGGCAAGGGCAAGAAGCGGGTGCGCTACAGCGTCTCGGTGGAGAAGGGCATCGCCTGGGGTGACATTCCCGCCTGGAAGCCCGGCCGGTTCGCCGCGAGCATCGAGCAGGTGTTGGCGGCACCGAACGGGTGGGCCACCTCGGCACAGCGCCCGGTCACCAACGCGGCGGTGAACCTGACCCGGGCGTCATGGTCCTTCCAGCGGGTCGGGACCTCAAAGGTCGACGTCGACGTGCGGCTCGCGACACCGAGGACAGTGGACAGACTCTGCGGCGCGAGCGGCGTCGACACCGAGGGCGTCTACTCCTGCAAGTACGGCAAGACCATCATGATCAACCTGCGGCGTTGGCTCCAGGGCTCCCCGGGATACCCGGTCAGCATCGACGAGTACCACGCCGGCGTGATCAATCACGAGTTCGGCCACTTCCTCGGCTTCGCCCACATGAAGTGCGGCGGCCGCGGCAAGCCGGCCCCGGTCATGATGACCCAGACGATGGGCCTGGGCGGGTGCGTGCCAAACGTCAGCCCGTTCGCCCCGAACGGCAAGTTCATCAGCGGACCGTGGGCACCGTCCTGACCCGGTGATCCCCACCCCGACCGCCACGTTGATCTGAGGAACGGGGCAGCCGTTCGGAACGATCGAGAGCGCCAGGATGTTGCACGCGTTCATGCGACGCAGGTGAGCCAGCAGACACTGGGCCCACCGGTCGGCGGCCGCCGGAGGGTCCACCGCACTGTGGACCCGCTCGCCGAGATCCAGCTCGACAAGCCGGGCGGCTGATTCCTAACGCTTGCGGCGAGCGTGATACCTGCCTCTCGCGCAATTTCGAGGAGATCTTGGACAGTTTCCGTTAGTCGCTAACGGAAACTGTCCAAGATCTCCTCAGACTGCAGAGCTGGAGCGGTGCACTGGGGTGCGCGGGCCTCGTGCTGCCTGGTACACCTCGTCGAGATGCCACTCCAGGAACCCGCGAGGCGGCCGGTCGCGAGTGGCGGGCGGTCGAAGGCCATGCTCGCCACCAGCGGGCGTGGCCCTGCACCGCGTGGTTTTCCGAGGCGGTCCCGGGGCACCCGCCGGCGCCTCAGTGGAACGTGCTGGTCGCTCGCACGAAGGTGACCCAGGTGGCGGGGGTGAAGGACCTGTGCGACCTCGGCTGACCCGGAGTCGGCTGTCAGCCGGGGGCGACGAGCGGGCGGACACGGCACTGCCCGGCTGGCGCGTCTCCGCGCCGGCCGGGCAGCACGCCACCTCTGATCAGATGTCGGCGGTCAGACCCTTGAGCATTTCGGCGAAGTCGGCGGTCTCTGCCGGTGGCGGCGTCTCGATGGTCACCGTCTTGTCGTAGTCGGTGTAGTCGATCACCATGTCGCCCATCGTGCCCATCACGAGGCCGGCCCGACGCGGACGGTACTGCTCGTCGACCCACAGGTCGATCGTCAGCTCCTTGACGCCCTGCGCGGCCAGCGTCTGCTCGGTGGTGTCCCGGCGCATGGCGTCGATCTGCTTGAGATAGGTCGCCACCGGAGTGGTGACGGTGTAGTGGACCGTCGGCACCCCGTTCACAGTCTCCTGCCCCACCACCGTCGTGCCGTCGATGGCGAGCAGCGTCTTGACCTGCTTGACCGGGTCGACGTCCTCGAACTGCTTGGCGAAGCCCGAGCCTGCCATTTCGCTCAGGCCGGTCAGGTCCATCTTCATCCAGCGCTTCCCACCCGTACCCGCGCGGTTTTCGGCTGGAATCTCGGTGAAGATCACGGCACCGATCATCCGGACGGTCGTGGCGCCCTTGCTGTTGGTCATCTTCATCTCGGCCTTGAGCGGGTCACCCAGGTCCAGGAGACCCTGCACCGAGATCTTCTCGCCGGCCATCGTGCCCGTCATCGTCACGGTCACCGAGTCGGTCTTGTCGGTGGCCTCGGCCGCCTTCAGCAGCGAACCCTTGAGATCACTGGCCAGCAGCTCCAGGACGCTGGGCTGCTTCGGCGCCTCGGACGCGCCGGACGTCACGCCGCAGGCGGAGACAGCGAACGCGGTGAGCGCCGAAACCGCCATCAGAGCGGGCTTCTTCCAAGATGACACGTACACGCCTTCCCCCGTAAGAATCTGGGGCGATCCCCAGTAGACCGACGACACGCTAGCCCACCTGATCGATTCGGGGGCACCGCGTTTTCGCCGACCCACCCCGCACCGACATCACAGATGTCGGTGCGGGCGGGACCGGGTGGTTACTCCGGGACGCGGCGGTAGGCGCCGTCGCTGGCGGAGGTGGCCATCGAGGCGTACGCGCGCAGCGCCGCCGACACCGGGCGCTGCCGATCGGTCGGGCTGTACGGCTTGTCGCGCTTCTCCTCGGCCACCCGTCGCGCTTCCAGCTCCTCGGCGGGCACGTTCAGCTCGATCGACCGGTTCGGGATGTCGATGACGACCTCGTCGCCGTCGCGGACCAGGGCGATAAGCCCTCCGGAGGCCGCCTCGGGGGAGACGTGCCCGATGGAGAGCCCTGAGGTGCCACCGGAGAAACGGCCGTCGGTGAGCAGCGCGCAGGAGCGGCCCAGCCCGCGTCCCTTGAGGAACGAGGTGGGGTAGAGCATCTCCTGCATGCCGGGGCCGCCCTTGGGCCCCTCGTACCGGATCACCACGACGTCCCCGGCGACCACCTGCTTGGCGAGGATCGCGGTCACGGCGTCGTCCTGCGACTCGTAGACCTTCGCCGGGCCACGGAAGGTCAGGCAGTCGTCCGGCACGCCGGCGGTCTTCACCACGCTGCCCTCGGGCGCCAGGTTGCCGTGCAGGATGGCCAGCCCACCGTCGGCGGAGTATGCGTGCTCGCCGTCCCGGATGCAGCCGCCGGCCGCGTCGGTGTCCAGCGACGACCACCGGTTGGTGGTGGAGAACGGCTCGACGGTACGCACCCCGCCGGGGGCGGCGTGGAACAGCTCGACCGCCGTCGGGGTGGGGGAACCGCCGCGCACGTCCCAGTCGGTCAGCCACTGCGCCAGCGAGGGGGAGTGCACGGCGTGCACGTCCCGGTTGAGCTGCCCGGCACGGTCCAGTTCACCGAGGATCGCCGGGATGCCGCCGGCCCGGTGCACGTCCTCCATGTGGTAGTTCGGCGAGTTCGGCGCGACCTTGGCCAGGCACGGCACCCGCCGGGAGATCGCGTCGATGTCGGCGACGCCGAAGTCCATCTCGGCCTCGCGGGCTGCGGCGAGCAGGTGCAGCACCGTGTTGGTGGAGCCGCCCATCGCCACGTCCAGGGCGACCGCGTTCTCGAAGGCGGCCTTGGAGGCGACGACGCGCGGCAGCACCGAGTCGTCGTCGCCGTCGTACCACCGCTTGGAGATCTCCACGATGGTCCGGCCGGCCTCGACGAAGAGCGACCGGCGGGCGGCGTGGGTGGCCAGCGTCGAACCGTTGCCGGGCAGCGCGAGCCCGATCGCCTCGGTGAGGCAGTTCATCGAGTTGGCGGTGAACATGCCGGAGCAGGAGCCGCAGGTCGGGCAGGCGGAGCGTTCGATCTCACCGAGCTGCTCGTCGGTGACCGCCTCGTTCGAGGAGGCGATCATCGCGTCGATCAGGTCGATCTTGCTGTGCACGACGCCCTCGATCGCCATCGTCTTGCCGGCCTCCATCGGGCCGCCGGAGACGAAGACGGTCGGGATGTTGAGCCGCAACGCGGCCAGCAGCATCCCGGGCGTGATCTTGTCGCAGTTGGAGATGCAGACCAGGGCGTCCGCGCAGTGCGCGTTGACCATGTATTCGACGGCGTCGGCGATCAGCTCACGGCTGGGCAGCGAGTAGAGCATGCCGCCGTGGCCCATCGCGATGCCGTCGTCGACAGCGATGGTGTTGAACTCCCGGCCCACCCCGCCGGCCTCGGCGACCGCGTCGGCGACCAGGCCACCCATGTCCTTGAGGTGTACGTGACCAGGCACGAACTGGGTGAAACTGTTGGCGATGGCGACGATCGGCTTGCCGAAATCGTCGTCGGTCATCCCGGTGGCCCGCCAGAGGGCCCGGGCGCCGGCCATCGTCCGACCGTGTGTGGAAGTCCTCGACCGCAGCTCAGGCATGCATACCAGCATGACACCGTCGACGCGCCGGCCCACCCGGGTATCTGCCGTGTCCCAACAGATGCACACTCAGCCCCCCACGACGTGCGCCCATCCGGCACTCTTGGAGGCGTGCATCTTCCACCGGGCATGGTCGCTGTCGCGGCGCTCAGCGGGCTCGTCGCCGCGGTGGCCGCCGTGTTGCTGACCGTCGTCGCCCGGCGGCGGACGGGCCCGCGTCGACCGGCACACGTGCTGCTCGCGGCGGCCGCCGGGGGTGCCCTGCTCAGTCTCCTGATCGGGGTGGTCGCGGCGCTCAGCGCGAATGACCACTGGGCTCACGAGCAGGGGCAGCGCACCGGCTGGGCGACAGTGGTGGCGATCGGCATGGCGGTGAGCGGGCTGGCCTTCGCCGCCGGTCTGCTCCGCTTGCCCGGGGTGGCCGCCGGCGCGGCGGGAACGGCCCGGCTCGCCCTGGACGGGTTGGTCATGGCCGCGGCGCTGTGGTTCGTCGGTTGGGTGCTGTTCTCCGAGCCCACCCGGTTGCTCGGTGCCGCCACCCCGATGGCCTGCCCGGCGATCCTGGTGGCCACGGTGAGCGCCGCGCTCGGCGCCGGGCTCACCGTGATCGTCGTCTTCCGGGCCGCCGCGCCACGTCGACGGCTCGCCGCGCTCGGCGCCGGCATCAGCGCGGTGACCTGCGGCGGGCTGGGCCTCAGCGCCGGGCTGTGCCAGGCCGGGCCGACCATGGCGCTGACCGGTGCGGCGATGCTCGCCGCCGGCCTGCTGACCGTCGCGCTCACGGTCCACCGGGCCGACCGGCCGGGGCAGGTCGACCTGGACCTGGTCGGGAGCGACGGCGAGTACGCGATCGCCCCGATGCTGGCGATGGCCGCCTCGGCGATGTACCACCTCGCCCAGGACGGCCGGTTCACCGCGGCGGGCATCGTGGCCGGCAGCGTGGAGGGCTTCGCCCTGGTGGCGCGGCAATACCTCACCCTTCGCGACGTCCGGGGGTACGCGGGCCGCCTGGCCGAGCGGGAGGCGCACTTCCGTGAGCTGGCACACACCGATCCGCTGACGTCGTTGGCCAACCGGCGCGGGTTGCTCCGGGCGCTGCACCGCAACGCCGCGGACCACAATCCGTGCGTGCTGCTCGGCCTCGACCTGGACGGCTTCAAGAACGTCAACGACATGCGGGGCCACGACGTGGGCGACGCGGTGCTGGCCGAGGTGGGCCGGCGGCTGCGCGGCAACCTGCGCCCCGGTGACGTGGCCGCCCGGCTGGGTGGCGACGAGTTCGCCGTACTCATGCAGGGCCGGCCGGTCGAGGCGGACCGGGTCGCCGAACGGCTCCTCGGGGTGCTCAACCGGCCGTACGACCAGCCGGAGGGGCCGGTCTTCCTGTCGGTGAGCATCGGGGTCGCCGACTGGGCCGACGAGCCGGACGTGGAGCTGTTGCTGCGGCACGCCGACCTGGCGCTGCGCTACGCCAAGCAGCGGGGCAAGAACCGGATCGAGCGGTACGACGCCGCGTACGACAAGCTGCTGCGCCGCCGTACGACGGTGGAGCACGAGCTGCGCGGGGCCATCGACCGCGACGAGCTGCGGTTGGCGTTCCAGCCGGTGGCGTCGCTGCCGTCGGTGCGGCCGGTCGGCGCCGAGGCGCTACTCCGTTGGCACCATCCCGAGCTGGGCAACGTCCGTCCGGACGAGTTCATCCCGCTCGCCGAGGAGTGCGGGATGATCGCTCCGCTCGGCGCCTGGGTGCTGCACCAGGCCTGCTACCAGCTCTCCCGGTGGCTGGCGGACGGGCACGACGTCTGGGTGTCGGTAAACGTCTCCCCGCGCGAGCTGCACGCCCCGGCGTACGTGGTCCAGGTCGCCGAGGCGCTGCGCGCCCACCACGTGCCGCCGCAGCGGCTGGTGTTGGAGGTCACCGAGCACGCGGTCGCCACCGACCTGGACGAGCTGATCCGGCGGCTCACCGCGCTGCGGTTGACAGGTGTCCGGATCGCGCTCGACGACTTCGGCGCCGGCTACTCGTCGTTGGGGCAGCTGCGCCGGCTGCCGATCGACATTCTCAAGATCGACCACAGTCTGGTCGCCGAGCACGAGCCGGTCCGCCCGGTCGACCAGGACGGCCCGGCGTTCGCCCCGATGGTCGACATCGTCATGCGACTGGGCCACCAGTTGGGGCTGGAGGTGATCGCCGAGGGGGTGACCACCCCGACCGAGTTGGCCGCGGTGGTGGCCGCCGGTTGCCGGTTCGGCCAGGGCGCGCTCTTCGGCTGGGGGGTGCCGGCCGAGCACCTGGAGGCGATGCTGGAGGCGGCCACGTCCCCGGGTGCACGTCCCGCTCCGATGCCCGCGCCACGTCGCGCTCCGGGCGGGTCCGGGCAGCTCACCCCGCCTGCCGATGGCGCGTCGTCGGCAGACGCGCCGACCTCCGTTAACCAACATGTGGGATCAGTTGACTCATCGCGTGAGATGCGTCAGGCTTAGCCGCATGTCGTCGTACCGGTCGCTGCGAGTACTTACCTGAGCGCACTCTCCCCATCGAGAGTGCGCTGGCCCCGTGCATCTGCACGAGGGCCGTTTTTATTGCCATCGGAACCTGGCGAAGCGGGCCGCGCCCGCGTCGCATCGCTTGACTAGCCACCAGCCACTCCAGCCGAAGGCCAGAACCGCCATGACGAGACCCACGCCCGAGACCCTCGCCCACACCGCCCGCCGGGCCCGCGCGGCCGCCGACCCGACCGTCGACGTCGACCAGGCCGCCACGCGCACCGCCACCCCGGCCGTCCCGGCGGTACGGCCCACCGCCGCGACCCCGATCTCCGGTGCCGGCTCGCTCGTGCGGTCCCTTGAGGCGCTCGACGTCGACGTCGTCTTCGGCATTCCGGGCGGCGCGATCCTGCCGGCGTACGACCCGCTCTACGACTCGACGGTTCGGCACATCCTGGTGCGGCACGAGCAGGGCGCGGGGCACGCGGCGACCGGCTACGCGCAGGCCACCGGCAAGGTCGGCGTCTGCATCGCCACCTCCGGCCCGGGCGCGACGAACCTGGTCACCCCGATCGCCGACGCGTACATGGACTCGGTGGCGATGGTCGCGATCACCGGCCAGGTGGCCAGCCCGTTGATCGGCACCGACGGCTTCCAGGAGGCCGACATCCAGGGCATCACCCTGCCGATCACCAAGCACAACTTCCTCGTGCAGAACGCCGAGGAGATCCCCCGGGTGCTGGCCGAGGCGTTCCACCTGGCCAGCAGCGGGCGGCCGGGCCCGGTGCTCGTCGACATCCCCAAGGACGTGCTCCAGGCCCCGACCACCTTCGCCTGGCCGCCCACGCTGGACCTGCCCGGCTACCGACCCACCCTGCACCCGCACGGCAAGCAGATCCGGGAGGCGGCGCGGCTGATGGCCGCGGCCCGACGGCCGGTGCTCTACGTCGGCGGCGGGGTGCTCAAGGCCGGTGCCGCCGACGGGCTGCGCCGGCTGGCCGAGCTGACCGGCATCCCGGTGGTCACCACGTTGATGGCGCTCGGGGCGTTCCCCGACTCGCATCAGCAGCACCTGGGGATGCCCGGCATGCACGGCACGGTCGCCGCGGTCTACGGCCTGCAGAAGGCGGACGTGATCGTCGCGCTGGGCGCACGCTTCGACGACCGGGTCACCGGCAAACTGGACTCGTTCGCCCCGGACGCGGCAGTGGTGCACGCGGACATCGACCCCGCCGAGATCGGCAAGAACCGGCACGTGGACGTGCCGATCGTCGGCGACGCCAAGCACGTCATCGACGAGCTGATCGTCGCGTTCACCGCCGAGCGGTCGGCGGGGCACAACACCGACCTCGGTGACTGGTGGACGCAGCTGGACGACCTGCGCAACCGTTACCCGCTGGGCTACGACGAGCCGGTCGACGGGACCCTTTCCCCGCAGTACGTGATCAAGCGGCTGGGCGAGATCGTCGGCCCCGACGCGATCTTCGTGGCCGGGGTGGGCCAGCACCAGATGTGGGCGTCGCAGTTCATCTCCTACGAGAAGCCGTACACCTGGTTGAATTCCGGCGGCCTCGGCACGATGGGTTACGCGGTGCCGGCGGCGATGGGCGCCAAGGTCGGCAAGCCGGACACGGTGGTCTGGGCGGTGGACGGTGACGGCTGCTTCCAGATGACCAACCAGGAGCTGGCCACCTGCGCGCTTGAGGGCATCCCGGTCAAGATCGCCGTCATCAACAACGGCAACCTCGGCATGGTCCGACAGTGGCAGACGCTCTTCTACAACGAGCGCTACTCCAACACGGAGCTCGGCACCCACAAGCACCGCATCCCCGACTTCGTGAAGCTCGCGGAGGCGCTGGGCTGCGTCGGGCTGCGATGCGAGAGCGCGGCTGACGTGGACAAGACCATCGCCGCCGCCATGGAGATCAACGACGCGCCCGTTGTGATCGACTTCGTGGTCGGCAAGGACGCGATGGTCTGGCCGATGGTCGCCGCCGGCACCAGCAACGACGAGATCATGTTCGCCCGTGGCGTCCGCCCGACCTTCGACGAGGATGACATTTAATGACCATGCACACCCTGTCCGTGCTGGTGGAGAACAAGCCCGGCGTGCTCGCCCGGGTCTCCGGCCTGTTCTCCCGCCGCGGGTTCAACATCGACAGTCTCGCCGTCGGCGAGACCGAGAACCCGGACGTCTCCCGGATCACCATCGTGGTCAACGCGGAGTCGTCCCCGCTGGAGCAGGTCACCAAGCAGCTGAACAAGCTGGTCAACGTGCTCAAGATCGTTGAGCTGGACCCGCAGGTCTCGGTTGCCCGGGAGTTGCTGCTGGTGAAGGTTCGCGCCGACCGGTCCGCGCGGTCGCAGGTGCTGGAGACCGTCAGCCTGTTCCGCGCCCGGGTGGTCGACGTCGCACCGGACACGCTGACCATCGAGGCCACCGGCACCCCGGACAAGCTCGACGCGCTCCTGCGCGACCTCGAGTCCTTCGGCATCAAGGAAATGGTCCAGTCCGGGTTGGTGGCCATCGGGCGCGGCTCGCGTTCGATCACCGCCGGCCCCGCACTGCGGGCCGCCTGACCCGCCGCCGGTCGGCCCCGGCGGGCCGTACCGGAATCCATCCGCACAGACCACGACGGGCCGCCCCGGCCGTCGTACGAAAGGGAAGTTCTCATGAGCGTTGAGGTGTACTACGACGACGATGCCGACCTCGGCCTGATCCAGGCCAAGAAGGTCGCGGTGATCGGTTACGGCAGCCAGGGCCACGCCCACGCGCTGTCGCTGCGTGACTCCGGCGTCGACGTGGTGATCGGTCTGCCGGAGGGCTCGAAGAGCCGTCCCAAGGCCGAGGAGCAGGGCCTGCGGGTGGTCACGCCGGCGCAGGCCGCCGCCGAGGCCGATGTGATCATGGTGCTCGCACCGGACACCGCCCAGCGCGGGATCTACGCGGAGTCGATCGCACCGAACCTCGCCCCGGGCAAGGCGATCTTCTTCGGCCACGGCTTCAACATCCGGTACGGCCTGATCAAGCCGCCGGCCGAGGTGGACGTGGCGATGGTCGCGCCCAAGGGCCCCGGCCACCTGGTCCGCCGCCAGTACAGCGACGGCAAGGGCGTGCCCTGTCTCGTCGCCGTGGAGCAGGACGCCAGCGGCAACGCGTTCGCGCTCGCCCTCGCGTACGCCAAGGGGATCGGCGGCACCCGGGCCGGTGCGATCAAGACCACCTTCACCGAGGAGACCGAGACAGATCTCTTCGGCGAGCAGGCCGTGCTCTGCGGTGGCGCCTCGGCGCTGGTGCAGACCGGGTTCGAGGTGCTCACCGAGGCCGGCTACGCCCCGGAGATCGCCTACTTCGAGTGCCTCCACGAGCTGAAGCTGATCGTCGACCTCATGTACGAGGGCGGCATCGCGAAGATGCGTTACAGCATCTCCGACACCGCCGAGTACGGCGATCTCTCCCGTGGTTCGCGCATCATCGACTCCCGCGTCAAGGACGAGATGCGCAAGATCCTGGGTGAGATCCAGTCCGGCGAGTTCGCCCGCGAGTGGGTCGCCGAGGACGAGGCCGGCCGGCCCAACTTCACCAAGTGGCAGGCCGAGGGCGCGGCGCACCCGATCGAGGAGACCGGCAAGAAGCTGCGCGGCATGATGAGCTGGGTGGACCGCCCGATCACCGAGACCGCCTGACCGTCCGGCTCGGCCGGACGACGATTCACCGACAGCCCCTGGGCCGGCGCTCTCCCCAGCGCCGCCCCGGGGCTGCCCGGCATGCTGCCGCCCGTCGATGCGTCGGGCGGCAGTGCTCGTGCGCCACGACTCCCCTGGACTGCCCGGGTGCCCGGCGTCGCCGGTGCCCGGCGCGGCCGGAGCAACCGTTTCGGTGCGGTGAACGGCCGATGTCCGTCGCTCGACCGGGCGTGTGAGGGCACTCACCCCGAAGACCAGAACACGCCGACGAGCGGGCCCCCTACGATCGCCTGTAGGTGCAGCAGCCGGCACCTGACGGCCACGGCACGGATCAGCGCAGGGCGCAGTGCGGCGCCCGGCCGCCCGGGCCGATCGCAAACACGACCTCTACGAGGACCGATGAATCCTGTCGTACTGATCGCCGAAGAACTCGCCCCCGCCGCCATCGAGGTGCTCGCCCACGACTTCGACGTCCGTCACGTCGACGGCACCGACCGTCCGGCCCTGCTCTCGGCGCTCTCCGAGGCCAACGCCGTCATCGTGCGCAGCGCGACCCAGATCGACGCCGAGGCGATTGCCGCCGCGCCGCGACTGAAGGTGGTCGCCCGGGCGGGCATCGGACTGGACAACGTCGAGGTGCCGGCCGCCACCGCGCGGGGCGTCATGGTCGTCAACGCGCCCACCTCCAACATCGTCTCCGCAGCCGAGCAGGCCGTCGCGCTGCTGCTCGCCGTTGCCCGCAACACCGCGAGCGCCAGTTCGGCGCTCAAGGCGGGGGAGTGGAAGCGGTCGAAGTACACAGGCGTCGAGGTGCAGGGCAAGACCGTCGGCGTGGTCGGGCTCGGTCGGATCGGGGTGCTCTTCGCACAGCGCATCGCCGCGTTCGGCACCCGGCTGATCGCGTACGACCCGTACATCCAGCCGGCCCGTGCGGCGCAGCTCGGCGTTCGCCTGGTCGGGCTGGAGGAGCTGCTGCGGGAGAGCGACTTCATCTCCATCCACCTGCCGAAGACGCCGGAGACGGTGGGCCTGATCGGTGAGAAGGAGTTGGCGATCGTCAAGCCCGGCGTGCGCATCATCAACGCCGCCCGCGGTGGGCTGGTCGACGAGCAGGCGCTCGCGGACGCCATCGCCGAGGGCCGGGTCGCCGGCGCCGGTGTCGACGTGTACAGCAAGGAGCCGTGCACCTCGTCGCCGCTGTTCGCCTTCGACAACGTGGTGGCCACCCCGCACCTGGGTGCCTCCACCCACGAGGCGCAGGACAAGGCCGGCCTCGCCGTGGCCAAGAGCGTCAAGCTGGCGTTGCAGGGCGAGTTCGTCCCGGACGCGGTCAACGTGCAGGCCGGCGGTGTGGTCGCCGAGGACGTTCGGCCGCTGCTGCCGCTGGCGGAGAAGCTCGGCCGGGCGTTCACCGCGGTCGCCGGCGTGGTCGCCGCCAGCGTCACCGTCGAGGTCCGCGGCGAGATCGTCAGCCACGACGTGTCGGTGCTCAAGCTCGCCGCCACCAAGGGCCTGTTCAGCTCAGTGGTCGAGGAGCAGGTCACCTACGTCAACGCCCCGCACCTGGCCGCCGAGCGTGGCGTCGAGGTCACCCTGGCCACCCTGGCCGAGACGGCCGAGCAGCCGACCCTGGTCACGGTGCGCGGCGCGCTGCCGGACGGCCGGACGGTCAGTGTGTCCGGCACTGTCACCCACTCCGGCGCTCGGGACGTCCTGAAGCTGACCGAGGTGGACGGCTTCGACGTGGAGATCGGCGCGGAGGGCATCCTGCTCTTCCTGCGCTACGCCGACCGACCCGGTGTGGTCGGCACGGTCGGCACCCTGCTCGGCGAGTCGGGCATCAACATCGCCGCCATGCAGGTGGCTCGTCGGGAGGCGGGCGGCGAGACGCTGATGACGCTCACCGTCGACCAGGCGCTCGGCGCCGACCTGCTCACCTCGGCTGCCGAGTCGATCGGCGCCACTGCGGCGAGCGCCGCGGACCTGCGCGACGAGTAGTAGACGGCAAGCACCGTGGGGGGCCTGGCGATTCGCCGGGCCCCTCGTCGTTTCCCGTCCGTGCCGCCGGTCGACGTCAGCCGGGCAGCCGCGCCGGAGGCGGGTAGACCGAGCCGTCCTGCGGGTCGAACAGCATCAGCCCGTGCTCGCCGGCCAGCCGTTCGATGTCGAGCAGCACCTGGTCCGCGCAGGTCGGGTGCAGGTTCAGCTCGACGTGGTCGTGGGCCGCGTGCAGCGGCGCCACCGCCCACGGGCTGTTCGGGCCGGGGTGACGGTCCGGATAGGAGGCGGTGATCGCCCGGTAGAAGCTGACCACCCGCGGGTCGGGGTAGCGGTCCACGTGCCGCCCCTGCCGGCAACCGTCGACCGCTGTCCGCACGTCCTCGGGCGTCGCCCCGTCCTCCAGGGCCCACACGCTCAGATCGAAACTCACGGCGGATAGCGTGCCATCCGCCGTTCACCATGTCGAAACTGCCTCGCCGCCGGTCGACCATCGATCACCGCAGGCTCCGGTCGCGACGGTCCGGTGTGGAGACTCTTGCGTCGAGTTGCGTCGATTCGCTAGCGTACGCACTGCGGTCACTGGCCGAGTTCGAGGCGCCGGCCCGTCTTCGGGTGGCGCGGTCGACGTCCGGCCCGACCGGTCCGCACCCCTCGGTTGTGCGAGCCACGCGCACTCGTCGCTGACCGGCCCCCACTGTCGTTGCCGAGACCGTGGGGGCCGATCGCGGCTCGACCAGCTCAGCGACGGTGTGCGAAGAGCGCGCGATAGTCGGAGTTGCCCCGGAACCACGCCAGGCCGGTGGGGCCGGCGGCGTAGAGCGCGGTGGCGTAGGCGTCGGCGATCGCCAGGTCGGGGCCCACGACTGTGGCGGCGACGAGGTGGTCGGCCGGCTCACCGGTGTGCGGGTCCACCACGTGCCCCTGCCGCCCGGTCACCCCGGAGGTGCCGACCGCGCCGGCGGTCATCTCCAGCACCAGCGGCGCGCGCTCGGGCGCGGTCGGGTGGTGCACCGCGACCCGCCAGGGTCCGCCGTGCGGCGCGCGGCCCCGGACGACCAGGTCAGCGCCGGCGAGTACGGCGTAGTCGTGGATGCCGGCGGTGCGCAGCCGCTCGGCGGCGCGTTCCACAGCCCAACCGCCGAGCATCCCGCCCGGGTCGAAGCCGCCGGGCACCGCCCAGGCGTCGAACCACCCGTCGGTGGCCGCGCGCATCGCCGCGCAGCGGTCCACCAGATCGGCGAGCGGAGGGTACGAGTCGGGGCTGATCTCGCCCCGACGCAGCCGGGAGACCAGACTCTCCGGTCGGTTGGGGCCGTAGGTGAGGTCGATGGCACGCAGCTCGGCGACGCTGTCCCGCAGCGCCTCGCCCACACCCCGGCGGCCGAGCCACTCGGGGGCGTTGAGCAGGAGGGTGTACTCGGCGGTCGCGGTGCGTACGGTGTGCTGCACCGCGATCCGGCCCTCGGTGGCGGCGGCCGGGTCGATCCGGTGCCGGCGGCTGCCGAGTCGAAGGTCCGGCCGGCGGTTGCGGAACGCGGACGGGTCCGGCCAGCGGGTCCGTGGCTGCTCGTCGATGCGCATCGCATCTGCCCCCTCGCACATGGCGCCGCGTCATCGCGACCCAGTTGGTCAGCGGGCCCCCGCGACCCACTGAGCACTACGGTAGGCAGCGGAGATGACCGCCCCATGAGTCCCAGCTGAGAGGGTGCTGTGCATTCCGCCTCCCAAATGGTGGACGCCGCGTACCGGGAGGCGGGACGGCGACGTACCGTTGCCGGGTACGGAACCGTTGAGCAGAGGAGTGCGGTCGTGGCGCGGATCGCGGTGGTGGCCGGAGACGGCATCGGGCCCGAGGTGGTCGCGCAGGCCCGCAAGGTCCTCGACGCGGTGCTGCCCGATGTGCAGGCCACCGAATACGACCTCGGTGCCGCCCGCTGGCACCGTACCGGAGAGGTGCTGCCCGACTCGGTGCTGGCCGAGCTGGCCGGACACGACGCGATCCTGCTCGGCGCGGTCGGTGACCCGACGGTTCCGCCGGGCGTGCTGGAGCGGGGGCTGCTGCTCAAGCTCCGCTTCGCCTTCGACCAGTACGTCAACCTGCGCCCGTCCCGGCTCTGGCCCGGGGTCGCCGGCCCGCTGGGCAACGTGAAGCCGGGCGAGGTCGACCTCGTGGTGGTGCGCGAGGGCACCGAGGGGCTCTACGCCGGCGCCGGTGGTTCCCTGCACCGGGACACCCCGGCCGAGGTCGCCACGGAGGAGAGCCTGAACACCCGGCACGGCGTGGAGCGGGTGATCCGCGACGCGTTCGCCCGCGCCGCTCGCCGGGAGCGGCGCAAGGTCACCCTCGTGCACAAGACCAACGTGCTCACCCACGCCGGTTCGCTCTGGGCCCGTACGTTCGACGCGGTCGCCGCCGAACACCCGGACATCGACACCGAGTACCAGCACGTCGACGCGGCGGCCATGTTCCTTGTCACCCAGCCGCAGCGCTACGACGTGGTGGTCACCGACAACCTCTTCGGCGACATCCTCACCGACATCGCCGCGGCCGTCACCGGCGGCATCGGGCTGGCCGCCAGCGGCTGCATCAACCCCGAAGGGGCGTACCCCTCGATGTTCGAGCCGGTGCACGGCTCGGCGCCGGACATCGCCGGGCAGGGCATCGCCGACCCGGTCGCCGCGGTGCTCTCCGCCGCGTTGCTGCTGGAGCAGCTCGGGCACAGCGAGTCCGCCGCCCGGGTCAATGCGGCGGTCGCCGCCGAGCTGGCCAGCCGGGTTCCGGGCGTAACGCTGCGTACCGAAGAGGTCGGCGACCGGCTCGCGGCCAACGCCGTAGCCTGACCGTCCCGGCCCGAGGGGCGACCGACCCGGCGTCGGTCTGCCCGGGGCTGTCCGCCTCGCCCGACCGGCGCTACCTTCTGAACGACCGTTCGGGGTAAGTTTCTGGCACAGCCATGTCGGTGTGCGGTCCCGCATGCCGTTGTTCCGCAGGGAGGTCAGCGCGATGAGCGGTGGTGACAAGCTCGACTTCGAGATCCGTCCGAATCCCGCACCGGTATCCGCCGCCGACCGGGCCGCCCTGCTGGCCAACCCGGGTTTCGGCCGCGTCTTCACCGACCACATGGTCACCGTCCGCTACGCCGACGGCAAGGGCTGGTACGACGCCCGGGTGGAGGCCCGTGGGCCGATCCCGATGGACCCGGCCAGCGCGGTGCTGCACTACGCGCAGGAGATCTTCGAGGGGTTGAAGGCGTACCGGACCGCCGACGGCGGCGTGACGATGTTCCGGCCGGACGCCAACGCGGCTCGCTTCGTCACCTCCGCGCAGCGGATGGCGATGCCGGAGCTGCCGCCGGAGGTGTTCGTCGACTCGTTGCACAAGCTCATCGAGATCGACCAGGAGTGGATCCCCACCGGCGAGGACGGCAGCCTCTACCTGCGACCGTTCATGTTCGCCAGCGAGGTCTTCCTCGGCGTCCGCCCGGCCAACGAGTACCTCTACCTGGTGATCGCCTCACCGGCCGGCTCGTACTTCACCGGTGGCGTCAAGCCGGTCACCGTCTGGGTCTCCCCGGACTACACCCGGGCGGCGCCCGGCGGCACCGGCGCGGCCAAGTGCGGCGGCAACTACGCCGCGTCGCTGGCGGCCCAGGCGGAGGCCATCGAGGCCGGGTGCGACCAGGTCGTCTTCCTGGACGCGGTGGAGCGCCGGTACGTCGACGAGCTGGGCGGCATGAACGTCTTCTTCGTCTACGACGACGACACGGTGGTCACCCCGCCGCTGGGCGGCACGATCCTGCCGGGCATCACCCGCGACGCCATCCTCACGTTGGCCGGGGAGGCCGGGCACCCGGTCGAGGAGCGGGCGGTCAGCTTCGCCGACTGGCAGGCCGACGCCGCCAGCGGTCGCCTCCGGGAGGTGTTCGCCTGCGGCACCGCCGCGGTGGTCACCCCGATCGGTGGGGTCCGCTTCCCGGACGGCGAGTTCCTGATCGGTGGTGGCGAGCCCGGCCGGGTCACCATGGCCCTGCGTCAGCAGCTGGTCGACATCCAGCGTGGCAAGGCGGCCGACCCGCACGGCTGGGTGCAGCGGGTCCTCTGACCTCCGTCGCCGCGCCGGCCCGTCCATGTGGACGGGCCGGCGCGCGGCCTACGCGTCGGTGGACTTCGCCCTGGTGGGCTCGTCGAGCAGGTGGTCGCGGAGCGCCGCGAGCTGCTCGTCGGTCACCCCGGCGTGACGCAGGTACGCCTCGACCGAGCCGTGCCCCTCGCGCAACTCGTTCAGGAAGATCTGCATCGCCTCGGCGGGTGAGCTCAAAAACGGCGCCGGCACGTCCACACCGCCCGGGGTGACGGAGGCCAACCAGGCGCTGTACCGGGCCGACGCCGCACTGCTCAACGCGTAGTCCGCGGTGATGTCCGCGTCGTCGACGCCGAGCACGGCGAGGGTCAGCGCGCAGACCATGCCGGTGCGGTCCTTGCCGGCGACGCAGTGCACCACCACCGGGGCGTTGGCGGAGTCGGCGATCAGCCCGACCGCCTCCGCCAGCCCGGCGGTGCCGGTCTGGGCCAGGTCGGCGTACCGGTCCGCGAGGTACTGGGCGAGGCTCGCGCCCTCCTCGTGCGGCGTACCCGCCCAGTCGGCGTGCTCCGGGTGGATGTGCCGGTAGGTCAGCCCCTGGTACGCAGGCACCCGGCCGTCCCGCTCCACCTCGGTGGGGCGGCGCAGGTCGATGACGGTGCGGATCCCGATCGCGGCGAACGCGTCCCGGTCCTGCTCAGTGAGGCGGTGCAGCGAGTCGGAGCGGTAGAGCCGGCCTCGGCGTACGGATCGGTCGTCGTGGCCGAGGTAGCCACCGACGTCGCGGAAGTTGAAGGTGGCGGGGAGCGAAAGCGGGAGGTTGTCCTCGGTGGCGTCCACGTTCACACGGTAACGGCCGGTGGGACAGTGCCCCACCGGCCATCGGGTCGAACGGTCACCGTGCCGTGCCGGGCGGGAGCGCGCCGTACGTCTCGTCGTAGTAGCCACCCAGCTGATCCCGGTAGCTCGGGTCGCTGTGGGTGGTCTCGTCGTACTCCGGGGCGGCCTTGATCTGGTCCCGGGTCCGGTCGACGGAGACGGTGCGCTGGTCGTGGTCGACCTGGTTGACGGTGCCGGCCGGCAGCATCACCTTCTTGCCGAAGATCCATGGCCCGGTGTCCACGACCAGGTAGCTGCCGTCCACCTCGTGGCTGGCGCTGTCGATCTTGCCGATTCCACCGTCGCTGGCCTCGACCTTGTAGCCGACCAGGTCGGCGTCGGCCACGCCGGCCTGGTCGCGGTAGCGCCAGGGGTCGAACGTGCCGGCCGGCGCGCCGCCGGGCACCGAGCCCTGGTCGCCGCCGCGCAGCGGGTCCGGCCCGGCGTGGGTGGCGTGCGGATCGATCCTGTCCATGCCGTTCACTCCTGACTGTCACCGATCAGATCGTGTCTCCGCAGGAGCTACCCGGCCGTCGGGGGCCGGAAACGGTGAGAGGTCGAGGCGCAGTGCGGCCTCGGCGTCCAGGGTGACCGCCGCGGCGTGCACCACGGCGGAGATCCGTAGGGCCTCGTGCAGCTGCTCCCTGGTGAAGCCGCTGCCGCGCAGCTTCTTCTCGTGCAACTCCAGGCACACCCCGCAGCCGTTGATGGCCGACACGGCGAAACACCAGAGCTCGAAGTCGCCCTTGTCCACCCCCGGCCTCGCGATGATCTGCATCCGAAGGCGGGCTGGCATCGAGGCGTACTGGTCGTCGCCGATGAGGTGCTTGGCCCGGTAGTAGATGTTGTTCATCGCCATGATCGCCGCGGCGCCCTTGGCCGCCTCGACACCCTCCGGCCCGAGGTGCCCGAGCGCGTCGGCCGCGATCTCCCGCAGTACCACCGGGTTACGGGCGGCCACCGCACAGGCAAGTGCCGTGCCCCAGGTCTGCGCGGGGGTCAACGTCGAGGCGCCGATGGTGGAGCCCAGGTTGAGCCGGATGTCCTTGGCGTAGTCGGGCAGGGCCGCCTTGATCGCGTCCAGACCCATGATCAAACCCCGGCGATCTCCGTCGGGCTGATGGAGACGAAGTCCATCGGCCCGACGAAGACCACACGCCACGTGCCCTCGTGGGACGTGTGGCTGGTTGTCTTGGACGCGTTGTTGGCGCCCAGCGATCCGCAGGCGGTGAGTCCGTGCTCAGGTAAGCGGTCACTGACGGTGAGCACAGGTCCTCCTTGCAGACGGCACGGTGGCCATCATTGGATCCGTTGCCGATGCTTCCGCATAGCTGTTTGCGCCGTTGAGTGGCCTGGTGGGCTTGTGAAGCCGATCACGAGCGGCGGTTCGGGGTGAACGAACCCTCAGTCACCATCCCGCCATGTGGATTGTTCCTCCCACATTCGGGGGAGGGGTGGCAGAGTGGCGAGCGTGACCAGCACCGTCCTGATTATTGCGACCTAGCGCGCCGGCCCTCCCCTCTGCCGAGCGCGCAGACCTCCCGCATCCGCGGGAGGTCTTTTTGTTGCTCCGAGAAAGGATCCTGATGACGTTCCAGGTCTTCGACACCACGTTGCGCGACGGCGCCCAGCGCGAGGGGCTCACCTACTCGGTGGTCGACAAGCTGGCCGTGGCCCGGCTGCTCGACGAGTTCGGCGTCGGCTTCATCGAGGGCGGCTGGCCGGGCGCGGTGCCCAAGGACACCGAGTTCTTCCGCCGCGCCCGGACCGAGCTGGACCTGCGGCACGCCGTACTCGTCGCGTTCGGCGCCACCCGCAAGGCCGGTGTTCCGGTCGCCGACGACCCCCAGGTGCGCGCCCTGCTGGACGCGCAGACCCCGGCGGTGGCCCTGGTCGCCAAGGCCCACTCCCGGCACGTCGAGCGCGCCCTGCGTACCACCGGCGCGGAGAACCTGGCGATGATCCACGACACCGTCAGCCACCTCGTCCGCGAGGGCCGACGGGTCTTCGTCGACGGCGAACACTTCTTCGACGGCTACCGGCACGACCCCGCGTACAGCGCGGCCGTGGTGCAGACCGCGCTCGCCGCCGGCGCCGAGCGGATGGTGCTCTGCGACACCAACGGCGGCATGCTGCCGTCCCAGGTGACCGCCGCGGTCCTCGACCTGACCGACAAGCTGGGGATCGACGCCGGGCTGCTCGGCATCCACGCCCAGAACGACACCGCCTGCGCGGTGGCCAACACGATCGCCGCCGTGGAGGCGGGCGTCCGCCACGTGCAGGGCACCGCCAACGGGTACGGCGAACGCCCGGGCAACGCCGACATCTTCGCGGTCGTCGCCAACCTCCAACTCAAGCTGGGCATGCCCGTCCTACCGGAGGGCTGCCTGGCGCAGATGGTGCGGGTCTCGCACGCCATCGCCGAGATCGCCAACATCGCCCCCGACACCCACCAGGCGTACGCCGGGGCCGCTGCCTTCGCCCACAAGGCGGGGTTGCACGCGAGCGCGATCAAGGTCGACCCGTTGCTCTACAACCACGTCGACCCGTCGGTGGTGGGCAACGACATGCGGATCCTGATCACCGAGATGGCCGGTCGGGCCAGCGTCGAGCTCAAGAGCCGCGAGCTCGGCCTGGACCTGGCCGGCAGCCCGGACGCCCTGACCCGGGTCACCAAGCGGGTCAAGGAGTTGGAGGCGGGTGGCTGGTCCTTCGAGGCGGCCGACGCGTCCTTCGAGTTGCTGGTCCGCTCCGAGCTGCCGGAGGGCAGCCCGGCCCGACCGTTCAAGCTGGAGTCGTACCGGGTGTTGGTCGAGCACCGCGAGGACGGCGCGGTGGTCTCCGAGGCGACCGTCAAGATCCGGGTCCGCGGTGAGCGGGTGATCGCCACCGCCGAGGGCAACGGCCCGGTCAACGCACTCGACGAGGCGCTGCGGGTGGGGCTGGCGCGGCACTACCCACAGCTGCGCGACTTCGAGTTGGCCGACTACAAGGTGCGCATCCTGGAGGGCAGCCACGGCACCGGCGCGGTCACCCGGGTCCTGCTGGAAACCTCCGACAGCAGCGGCCGAGACTGGACCACGGTCGGCGTCCACCCCAACGTGGTCGAGGCCAGCTGGCACGCCCTGGTAGACGCCCTCACCTACGGCCTGGCCCCCACCACTGTCTAACCCCCACCCCAACCCCACCCTCGCGATCTTGCACTTTGTGTTGGCATTATGAGGCTTTTGTCGCTGATGCTGGGACAGAAAGTGCAAGATCGACGGGGCGGGGGCGGGGTTTAGGGGGTGGGGAGGGTGAGGGTGGCTTGGACGGGGCGGTGGTCGGTGTTGGGGAGGTTCAGCACCTTCACCGAGCGGACCGCTATCCGGTGGTCGACCAGGACGTGGTCGATGGTGACCGGTGGGATGAGGTCACCGTCGTACGGACCCCAGGTGCCGGTCAGGCCCTTCCCGGTGGCGTCGGCGGCGTCGACGTAACCGGTGCGCAGCAGGGCCCGCAGTGGACTGTGGTCGAGGGTCGCGTTGAAATCCCCGGCGAGGATCCGCAGGCCACCGTCCGGGGTGGCGGCTGGTTGGGCGGTCAGGTCGGCTCGCCAGGCGCCCACCTGGTCCAGCGCGTAGGGCGCCGAGGGGTGGGCCGACTCGACCCGGACCGGGGGTCCGCCGGGGACGGACACCGTCGCGTACGCCTGGGTGAAGCCCCAACCCTCAAGGTTGCGCCGGACGCCGACGTCGGTGATCGGCCACCGCGAGTAGAGCCCGGAGCCGGGGGTGCCCACCTCCGGGTTGAGCTGCCGGTGCGGCAGCAGCGTGGCGAGGCCGAGCTGATCGAGGGCGGCCTGCGCGTCCGGTGTGAACTCCTGCACGGTGAGCACGTCCACCTCGTGTCGCCGGACCAGCTCCACAAGCGTCCGCGCGTCGGCGGCACCGGCGAGCAGATTGGCGGTGAGCAGCCGCACGGTCGGCCCGGCCGCCGCCGGCTGAGAGTTGGACAGCGCCCGAGGTGCGACGGTGCCGAGCAACGCCACCGCCGCCAGGGCCGCGAGCGCCGCCGGCCACCAGCGCCGTAGGGCGAGCGCGAGGGCCAGGACCAGGACGCTGACGCCCGCGACGTACGGCGTGAAGGCGAGCGCCTGTACCAACGGCCCCCGGTCCAGGCCGAGTAGCCGGACGGCCGCCCAGAGGGCTGTGGGTACGGCGGCAAGCCAGCACAACACCGTGCCGAGCCGGGCACCTCGGTGCGCGGGTGGAGCGTCGACGATCACGACGGTGATCCTAGTCGGGCCCCGCGAAGCCATTTCATGAATGGTGGTGCGCTCACATTTCACAATTATCTGACGGCTGGTTGACACTCCGGAAAAGCGAGATCAACTATTGACTGGCGGCTTTTTCCGGTGCTACGTTCCATCTGGCTTAAACGACGCAACTCTGAGTAGTAACCCCAGCTCAGATGGGATGCAGATTGCTGAGAAATCAATCTCTTCGGGTGTGAGCGAGGCAGCTTTCCCCCGTCCAACTGTCGTCGTAAGCCTATTTATGGGCAGTCATCCGTCCCGCCCCGCGGGTCGGCCGAATTCGCACGGTCACACAAGGGGGACCTGTCATGAGCACATCCTTCCGACGTAAGGTGGCGGCGGTCACGTTCGCCGTCCTGGCGCTCAGTCTCGCCGGCGGGGGCATCGCTATCGCCCAGCCGTCGGCGAAGGCGCCGCAGGAGGCCGTCCAGCCGGCGGCACGCGGCACGAACTCCCAGCCGCCGGTCAGCGCCGAGTCGGCGCGTCTGGCGAAGGCCGCGCTGAAGGCGGGTGCGGCCACCCCACTGGTGGCCACCAACGTCTTCACAGTCGTCAACTCCAACGGCACCAAGGCGCGCGGCGGCGGCACCGTGGTCAAGTACGGTGTCGGGGAGTACGAGGTGATCTTTGGTCACACGGTCTCGGCCGGTGCCTTCCTGGCCACCCTCTCCCTGTCCGGCTCCTGCTGCATCCCGCCCGGTGGCGAGGTCTCGGTCGCCCCGCGACTGCTGACACCCAACGCGGTCTTCGTGCAGACCCGCAACTCGGCCGGGACGCCGGCCAACCTGGGCTTCACACTGCTCACCCACACACCCTGACCAACCGACACCCGGCCCCCGTCGCCTCCGGCGCGGGGGCCGGACCCTGTCTGCCCGGCCCGCGCCGCCCGCCCGGATCGGCGGCCCAGGAAGCGTCTGGCTCTCCTCGACCGGTTCGTGCCGATCGGGCGCCCGCTGGCCGGTCACCCGCCGCTTGTCCGCCTCTCGGCAGGCTCGCGACGGTCGTCACCCTTCCGCGCAGCTCATCCCCATTCCGGTCACTCCGGGCCGGTCCCTGCCGCACAATCCCACGTTTGCCGAGCGTGTGCCAGGGAAGCAAGCACCGTGACGGACATCTCGGACACCCTGGCCAGCATGCCCAGCCCGGTCGATCCGGAGCCGACCGGCATCGAGCTGGAACAGACCCTCTTCGAGGTCAAACGCGTGATCGTCGGGCAGGATCGCCTCGTCGAACGCCTGCTCACCGCCCTGGTCGCCAACGGACACTGCCTCCTGGAGGGGGTACCCGGCGTGGCCAAGACCCTGGCCGCGCAGACCCTCGCGACAGTGGTCGGCGGCACCTTCTCCCGGATCCAGTTCACCCCGGACCTGGTGCCGTCCGACATCGTCGGCACCCGGATCTACCGGGCGTCCAAGGAGACCTTCGACATCGAGTTGGGCCCGATCATGGCCAACCTGGTGCTGGCCGACGAGATCAACCGGGCCCCGGCCAAGGTCCAGTCGGCGCTGCTGGAGGCGATGGCCGAACGGCAGGTCTCGATCGGCGGGCGCAGCTGGCCGGTCCCGGAGCCGTTCCTGGTGCTGGCCACCCAGAACCCGATCGAGTCCGAGGGGGTCTACCAGCTCCCGGAGGCGCAGCGTGACCGGTTCCTGATGAAGGTGGTGGTCGACTACCCCAGCGACGCCGACGAACTGGCCATCCTCTACCGGATGAGCACCGACCGGCCGAGCCCGCGCCGAGTGCTCGACGCGCAACGGCTGCGGGACCTCCAGATCCACGCCGAGCGGGTCTTCGTCCACCACGCGTTGGCCGAGTACGTGGTGCGGCTGATCCTCGCCACCCGCGATCCAGGCCGATTCGGGTTGCCGGAGATCGCCCCGCTGCTGGCGTACGGGGCCAGCCCGCGGGCCACCCTGGGCCTGGTCGCGGCTGCCCGGGCACAGGCCCTGCTGCGGGGGCGGGAGTACGTGCTGCCCGAGGACATCCGAGAGCTGGCCGTCGACGTCCTCGCCCACCGGCTGGTGCTCTCCTTCGACGCGGTGGCCGACGGGGTGTCGGCCGAGAGCGTGGTGCGACGGCTCGTCGAGGCGGTGCCGCCGCCCCGGCTGGCCACCGGACACCCGCAGCAGACACCGGATCTGGCGGCGGCATGAGACGCGCGAACGTCGCGTCGGCCAGCGCCCCCGCCGACCCCGGCCTGGCCGAGCTGGCCCCCGACCAACGCCTGCGCCGCCTGGAGCTGACCGTCACGCGCCGGCTGAACGGCCTGCTACACGGCCAGTACCGCGGTCTGCTGCCCGGTCCGGGCAGTGAACCGTCCGGCAGTCGCGAGTACCGGCCGGGCGAGGACGAGGTCCGACGGATGGACTGGGCGGTGACGGCCCGGACCGGCGTGCCGCACGTCCGGCAGGTCGACGCCGACCGGGAACTGACCACCTGGCTGCTCGTCGACGGCAGCGCCAGCATGGAGTTCGGCACCGCCGAGCTGGACAAACGGGAACTGGCGGTGGCCGCCGTCGCGGCTGTCGGTTTCCTGACCGCGGGCATCGGCAACCGCCTCGGCGCCCAGGTGCTGCGCGCCGACGGGGTACGCCGCTTTCCGGCCCGCAGCGGGCGTACCCATCTGCTTGCCCTGCTCCGCGCGCTGCTCGCCGCCCCGCGTGCCACCGCGCCCACCGACCGGCCGGGGCGGGGGCCGACGGCCCGGCCACCCGACCTGGCCGACGGGCTCGACGCGCTGCACCGGATCGCCAACCGGCGGGGGCTGGTCGTGGTGGTCTCCGACTTCCTCGACGGCCTGCCCGACGAACCCGCCCAGGCGGCGCCCTGGGAACGGACCATGCGCCGGCTGTCCGTCCGGCACCAGGTGCTGGCGATCGAGGTGACCGATCCGCGTGAGCTGGAACTACCGGACGTCGGCCTGATCACGCTCGTCGACCCGGAGACCGGTCGGCACCGCGAGGTGTGCACATCGGACCGTGGGCTGCGCGAGCGGTACGCCGAGGCCGCCACCGCCCAGCGCGAACAGGTCCACCAGGCGTTGCGCCGCAGTGGGGCCACCCACCTGCCGCTGCGCACCGACGGGGACTGGAGCGCGGACATCGTCAGGCACGTGCACGCCCAGCGTCGGATGGCCGCCGCGCCGGCCGGCCAGCCCCGGGGAGGTGCCGCGTGATCTGGCAGTCGCCGTTGCGACTCTGGCTGCTGCTCGGCGTGCTCGCCCTGGTCGTCGCGTACCTGGTGCTGCAGCGGCGACGCAGCCGGTACGCGGTGCGCTTCACCAACCTGCGGCTGCTGGACCGGGTGGCACCGCAGCGGCCGGCCTGGCGTCGACATGTGCCGGCCGGACTCTTCCTGGCCATGCTGGCGCTGCTCGTGGTCGGCTTCGCCCGCCCGACCGCCGAGGTCCGGGTGCCCCGGGAGCGGGCCACGGTGATGGTGGCGGTGGACGTCTCCACGTCGATGCTCGCCACCGACGTCGAACCGGACCGGTTGGCCGCGGCGAAGGAAGCTGCCCGGCGCTTCGTCGAGGGACTGCCCGACGAGTTCAACGTGGGTCTCGTCGCGTTCGCCGGCAGCGCCGCCGTGCTGGTGCCCCCGGGCACCGACCGGGAGGCCCTCGACGAGGGGATCGACCGGCTCGCCGAGGGCATCACCGGCGTGCAGGGCACCGCTATCGGCGAGGCCATCAACACCTCACTCGGCGCGGTCAAGAGCCTGGACAGCGAAGCCGCGAAGGAGACCCCACCGGCCCGGATCATCCTGCTCTCCGACGGTGCCAACACCTCCGGGATGGACCCCATGGAGGCGGCGGCGGAAGCGGTGAAGGCGGAGGTGCCGGTGCACTCGATCTCGTTCGGCACACCGTCCGGGTTCGTCGACCGCGGTGGACGGCCCATCCAGGTGCCGGTGGACGGGCAGACCCTCAAGGCGGTCGCCGAGGAGACCGGCGGCATGTTCCACGAGGCCAGTACCACCGACGAGCTGCGCGCCGTCTACGACGACATCGGCAGCTCGGTCGGCTACCGCACCGAGCGGCAGGACGTCTCGGCCCGGTTCATCGGCCTCGGACTGGTGTTCGCGATGGGTGCCGCCGCCGGCTCGATGCGCTGGTTCTCCCGGTTGCCCTGACCGCCGCGCACAACTGACGTCGACAGTGAGGAGTACGCATGGCAGTGCAGACCGGACTGGGCGAACCGCGCGGTCCCTGGTTCATCTCGCCGGAACTCGACCCGGACGGGCGCGGGTGGTGGGACGCGCCCGAGCGCGACCCGGGCGGGCGGCGGCCTCGACGGCTGCTCGCCGCGCTGGCCGTGGTGGCGCTCTCCGCCGTCTCCGGCGCCATCGCCGGTGGGGTGGTGGCCGGCCGGGACGGGGCTGGGGGACCGGCCGCGGCGTCCGCCGCCCCGGTGCCGGCCGAGCTGGTCACCGCGGCCGAGCGGACCGTACCCGGGGTGGTGTCGGTGCTGGCCGGCGGTGCGACCGGCCGGTCCGCGACCGGCTCCGGCTTCGCCGTGGACGACCAGCAGCACCTGATCACCAACGACCACATCCTCGCCAAGGGGGGTGGCGGGCCGGTGACAGTGGAGCTGCCCGACGGCCGCCGGTTCGCCGCCGAGGTGGTCGGACGGGAGCCGCGCAGCGACCTGGCGGTGCTGAAGGTGCCGGCATCGGCAGGTCTCACCCCGCTGCCCCTGTCCAAGCCGGGCGCGACCCGGGTCGGTGAGCCGGTGCTCGCTGTGGGTTCGCCACTCGGTCTGGCGGGGACGGTCACCGCCGGCATCGTCAGCGCGCTGGACCGCGAGGTGCGGCTCGGCAACAACCGGCACAGCGCGGTGCAGACCGACGCGTCCATCAACCCCGGCAACTCCGGCGGACCACTTGTCAACGCGCGCGGAGAGGTGGTCGGGGTCAACACCGCCATCGCCACCATCGACGGAAACGGCTCGATCGGCATCGGGTTCGCCATCCCGATCGACCAGGTGCAGCAGACCGCCGACACGATCATCGGCAAGGGCGGCTGAGCTGCCCGAACGCCCGCATAGAGGGCCACCACTGTCAGATATCCGGCCGGACGGCATCGGACCATGGAAATATTACGCTCGGTATGGATACTGGCGGAGGTGGAGCGTCCTCTTCTCACGGTCCTCCTGCTGGTGGGCCTGGTCATCGGATGTGCAGTGGGGTCGGCGTACGCCCGGGCACGACGCGGGTGGAACGATTACCAGACCGTCAAGAAGTCGGTGCCAGGCGCCCGCCGGGGCGCCTGGTCGCTGATCCGTGGGGTCGCCGTGAAGGCTGCGGTGATCGGGCTGCTGCTCTTCGGCGCGGTCGCGTACGCGGCGGTCGGCTCCGACGAGGAGACCGCCGGGCCGGCGCCCAGCCAGTCACCGACCCAGAGCCAGCCTCCGCACCGATAGCCCCTGGCGGGTCGTCGCGGGTTAGCCTCGGGGCGTGGACGACGGACTGCGGGTGACCGACCGGTGGGTCGTCCCCGCCGGAGAGCTGCGGGAGCGCTTCTCCCGTTCGTCGGGGCCGGGCGGGCAGGGTGTGAACACCGCGGACTCCCGCGTCGAGCTGAGCTACGACCTGGCCAACTCGCCGGCCGTGCCCGAGTGGCTGCGGTCGCGGGCGCTGGACCGGCTGGCCAACCGCCTCGTCGACGGGGTGCTGACGATCGCCGCCAGCGAGCACCGGGCCCAGTTGGCCAACCGGGAGGCGGCCCGGGCGCGGATGACCGCCCTGCTGCGGGAGGCCGCCGCGCCGCCACCTCCGACCCGCCGAGCGACCCGCCCGTCCCGTGGGGCCAAGGAACGCCGGCTGGCCGAGAAGAAACGTCAGTCGCAGCGCAAGCGGGACCGCCGCGCCGACGACGACTAGGCGCCGACGCCGGCGCCGACTCAGGCGGGGACGGCGGCGAGCAGCCGGTCGCGCAGCATCGCGGCCCGCTCGGTGAACGCGCGCTGCGCCGCCGCGTACTCCGCCCGGCCGTCCGGAGTCTCCACCCGCACCGGCGGGTAGCCGAGTGCCGCCAGGTCGTACGGGCTGGCCCGCATGTCCAGCGTGCGGATGTCTCGGGCCAGGTCGAACGCGTCGGCCACCAGCTCCGAGGAGACCAACGGCGACAGCTTGTACGCCCACTTGTACAGATCCATGTTGGCGTGCAGGCAGCCCGGCTGCTCGTGCGCGTGCTGCGTCTCCCGGGTCGGGGTGAGCAGGTTCAACGGGCGGGCCGGCGGTGTGAAGAACCGGAACGCGTCGAAGTGGCTGCACCGCACGCCCCGCTCCTCGACGACCGCGGCGGTGCGCTCCGCGCTCAGCCGCAGCGGCCAGGCGTTGTGCCGCAACTCCTCCCTGGTCTGCCGGTAGACCATCGCCCACTCGTGCATCCCGAAGCAGCCGAAGTGCGGCGCCCGTCCACGCGTCGCCGTCAACAGGGAGCGGATCCAGGTGATCGACTCGGCGCGCCGCTCGCGTACCCCATCGGTGTCGAGGGTGACCCCGGCGGTGCCGGCGCGGTAGTCGCGGCCGAACTCGGCCGGATCGGCGTCGCGCAGCTCGACCCCGGGCCCCGGATGCCAGCGACGCAGCTGGGCCGGGCGGTGCGAGTAGTAGGTGAACAGGAAGTCGGCCACCGGATGCCGCTCACCGCGTCGCCGCCGGGCCAGGTGCGGCGTCAGCCAGACATCCACCCGCTCCTCGTGGGCCCGCCGGCGGGCCTGCCACTGCGCCACGTCGAGCACGGCGGGGGCGAGGGCGGCGGTCACCCACCCAGGGTACGACCGCCGCCCGAAACACAGGTCAGGGCATCTGCACCCGCACGCCGGCGGAGAACACCCCGCTGCGCAACTCCAGCTGCTGGGGCGGGTCCCGCCCGTCGACGGTGAAGACCAGCGGGAGCACCATCCGGGTACCCGCCGCCATCGGGTCGGCGAAGACATCCCGACCCAGGTTCGCCGTCCGGGTGGCCGACTCGTCGGTGCTCACCCAACGCCCGCCGGGCAGGTACGCCCGTTGCAGCTCGCTGTGCCAGGGCTGGTGGTCGCCGGTGACGTTGCGCACACCCACTGTGGCCTCGCAGCGTCGACCGTTCGCCGGTGGGGCACCGCCGCCGGCGGTCTTCCCGGCGGTGCCGGGAGCGCCGCAGGTCATCCGGTACACGGTGAACTCGAACGCCGACTCGCGCAGCGGCACGCCCAGCGACCCGTTGACCCCGGTGCCCGTCCACGCGCCGCTGGTCGGCTGCTTCTGCGTGTCGATCGCCGCGACCTGCCGGGTCGCCGTCCAACCCGCGGTGCCGACCACGCCGGCCAGCACCACGACGGCGGCGCCCACCAACATCCAGACCGGCGGGGTACGCCGACGGCGCACCGGGTTCGGGGCTGCCGGTCGCGGATAGATCGTTCCGCGGTCACCCCCGGAACCGCCGCCGGTGGACAGTGCGGCAGCCGTCACCCGACGCCCGCGCCGACGCCGCCACACCCACGCCAGGGCGGCACTGATCAGCAGCAGGACCGCCAGTCCGGCGAGCAGCACCGGGTAGCGGCGCCACGGCGGCGCCTCGGTCACCTCGGCCGCCGGTGCGGCTGCCGCCTGCCAGGTGGCCGTAGCGCAGTCGTACGGCCGGCTGCCGTCACTGGTGAACGCGCAGGTCGGCGCGGTCAACGGCCGGCCCGGCGCGGTCGCGGCGAGCGCGGTCCCCAGCGTGGTCGTGCTGTGCGCGGGCAGCCGTAGCCGCCAGGTCACCTCGGTGGTCGATCCGCTGGCCGGCGTGGACCGGCCTCCACCGCTGATCGCGGTCGTCGACGAGCCGGGCGGCAGTTCCTGACGCACTGTGGTCTCCAGCGGCGAGTTGCTCACGTTGCGCACCTGGATCCGGTACCTCGGTGCCGGGCTGCTCTCCGTCGCGACCGCCACCGTGACCTGTTGCGGGGGCGCCGACGCCGGTGCCCGGGTGGGCGGTGCCAGCGCCGGTGGCGCCGAGGGCGGGGTGGGCTCGGTCACCCGGGCGACCATCGCCACCGGTGACCTCGTGGCCACCGGTTCTGGTGTGGCGGCCGTTGGTCGTGGTGTGGCGGCTGTTGGATGTGGCGTGGCCGCCGCTGGTCGTGGTGTGGCGGCCGCTGGTCGTGGCGCGGCCGCCGCCTCCGGAGCCGCCGTCGGCAGGGCCGGCACGGCGGCGAGGATGCCGAGGCAGTGCACGAACACTGCGAGGGCTCTGTGGTGTCGTGTCGATGCAGGCATACGAACGAACCTCCGGAGCCGACGCTAGGGGCGAGCAGCCTCCGTGCGGGTACGAAGTCGGGAAGCCCGCCCCGGTCACCTCCAGCTCCGCTAGGGTGCCCGCGCGCTGACGGGTTGAGCACACCCGACCGCCGGTCCTGGCCGGTTGGGGTGCCCGCCGGGCTAGATTGGCCGGGTGCGTATCGCTCGTTTCGCCCATGCCAAGGGAATGTCGTTCGGTGCCGTCGAAGGCGAACCGGAGGCCGGGCCGCAGGGCCTGACCATCGCCGAGATCGAGGGCCACCCGTTCGGCAAACTCTCCTTCAGTGGGGCCCGGTGGGCCCTTTCCGACGTTCGGCTACTCTCGCCGATCCTGCCCAGCAAGGTCGTGTGTGTCGGTCGCAACTACGCCGACCACGCCGCCGAGCTCGGCAACGACGTGCCCAAGGAGCCGCTGCTCTTCCTCAAGCCGTCCACCTCGGTGATCGGCCCCCGGGACGCCATCCGCCTGCCGATCTTCTCCAAGCAGGTCGAGCACGAGGCCGAGTTGGCCGTCGTGATCGGGGCGCCGGGTGCCCGTCGCGCCGACCGGGCCGCCGCCGAACGCGCCATCTTCGGCTACACCTGCGCCAACGACGTCACCGCTCGGGACCTCCAGCGTTCGGACGCGCAGTGGACCCGGGCCAAGGGCTTCGACTCGTTCTGCCCGATCGGCCCGTGGATCACCACCGGGCTGGACGTCTCCGACCTGGAGATCCGGTGTGAGGTGGGTCGCAACCCGGAGGAGATGGAGGTACGCCAACTCGGCCGGACGAAGGACATGGTCTTCGACGTGCCGGGCCTGGTGTCGTACATCTCGCACGTGATGACTCTGCTGCCCGGCGACGTCGTTCTCACCGGCACTCCGGCCGGGGTTAGCCCGCTTGTCGAGGGGGATACGGTCACCGTGCGGATCGACGGCATCGGCGAGCTCACCAACCCGGTGGTTCCCGTCGCCTGATCCGTCTGATTCCCCTGTTTCCGCAGCTCACGGGTGGTTCGGGGGGATCGGGTTTGGCCTCTCGGCACCGGGAGGGTAAAGTTCACTCCCGGCACCGCAAGGGGCCAATGGGGTATGGGGTAATTGGCAGCCCGACTGATTCTGGTTCAGTTAGTCTAGGTTCGAGTCCTGGTACCCCAGCGCTGCTGGAGTTCGCGAGAATTTCCAGACGCTGGATTCTGACGGAGTTCGACTCCGCCCCTTCGGGGGCGGAGAGCGGTCTTCGGTAGAGTGCAGCTCCTCCGCCGCTAAGGTGGGGGAGCAAAAGTTGTTCTGGCCCCGTCGTCTAGTGGCCCAGGACGCCGCCCTCTCAAGGCGGTAGCGCCGGTTCGAATCCGGTCGGGGCTACATTGTGCACAGCCCGTCTCACCTTGGTGAGGCGGGCTGTTTCGTGTCCACCGCAGGGCCCGCCGCCGGGCGCGCACCCCGCGCTCGTGCCCGGGTACGGTGCCGCTAGACTACAGTCGTACCGCCCGCGAGGGTGGTGAACGGAAAAGTTCTGGCCCCGTCGTCTAGTGGCCCAGGACGCCGCCCTCTCAAGGCGGTAGCGCCGGTTCGAATCCGGTCGGGGCTACAACCAAAGGCTCATCTCGCTCAGCGAGATGAGCCTTTCTCGTTCCCCACCCCGCGTCCCCACCCCGGTCTCGCGGTTGATCATGAGGTTAACGTCACGACACGCCGATGTCGGCGCCGCTAACCCCATGATCAACGCGGGCAAGGCGGGGTGGGTGGAGGGGGAGGGGGTGGGGTTAGAGGCCGGACAGGCGTTGGCCGGCTCTTACTACGGCCATGGCGTGGCGTTCGCCGGGGCGGCGGCCCAGGCGCTCGATCGGGCCGGAGATGCTGACCGAGGCGATCACCCGGCCCGTGCGGTCGCGGATCGGGGCGGAGACGCTCGCCACACCGGCCTCCCGCTCGGCGACGCTCTGCGCCCAGCCGCGGCGGCGTACCTCGGCGAGGGTACGGCCGGTGAACTTGCTGCGCGGCAGTAGCGGCATCACCGCCTCCGGCGGCTCCCAGGCGAGCAGGATCTGGGCCGCGGAGCCGGCCGTCATCGGCAGGACCGAGCCGACCGGAACGGTGTCCCGTAGGCCGCTGGCGCGCTCCGCCGCGGCCACGCAGATCCGCTCGTCGGCGCGGCGCAGGTAGAGCTGCGCGCTCTCACCGGTGGCGTCGCGTAACGCGGCCAGCAGTGGCTCGGCGGCGGTCAGCAGAACGTCCGGTGCGGCGTTGGCCAACTCGCCCAGCCGGGGGCCGGGCCGCCATCTGCCCTGGGTGTCCCGGACCAGCATCCGGTGGATCTCCAGGGCCTGGGCCAGGCGATGTGCGGTGGCCCGGGGCAGCTTGGTGCGTTCAACGAGTTCGGCCAGGCTGGCGCCGTCGACGCAGGCGGCCAGGATGACCACCGCCTTGTCGAGAACGCCGACACCGCTCATACTGTGTCCCACAAGCCGAAACTTACCTCCCAGAATTTAGGATGTCCAGATGGTGGGAGTCACTCCTGAGCCGAGGACCCTGGCCGAGAAGGTCTGGGACGCGCACGTCGTACGGTCCGCCGCTGGTGAGCCGGACCTGCTCTTCATCGACCTGCACCTGCTGCACGAGGTGACCAGCCCGCAGGCGTTCGACGGGCTGCGGCTCGCCGGGCGCCGGGTGCGTCGTACCGACCTGACCCTCGCGACCGAGGACCACAACACCCCGACCGGGTACGCGGACCCGGCGTTCCGCCTCCGCCGTGGTGACCTGCTCACCATCGCGGACCCGACGTCGCGTACGCAGATCGAGACGTTGCGCCGCAACTGCGCCGAGTTCGGGGTGCGACTGCACCCGCTCGGCGACGACAACCAGGGCATCGTGCACGTGATCGGCCCGCAGCTCGGTCTCACCCAGCCGGGCCTGACGATCGTCTGTGGCGACTCGCACACCGCCACGCACGGCGCCTTCGGCGCGCTTGCCTTCGGTATCGGCACCAGCGAGGTGGAGCACGTCCTGGCCACCCAGACGCTGCCGCAGAGCCGGCCGAAGACGATGGCCGTGAACGTCACCGGCCGCCTCGCGCCCGGCGTGACCGCCAAGGACCTGGTGCTCGCGCTGATCACGCAGGTCGGCACGGGTGGAGGTCGCGGGCACATCGTCGAGTACCGCGGCGAGGCGATCCGCGCCCTCTCCATGGAGGGGCGGATGACCATCGCCAACATGTCCATCGAGTGGGGCGCCAAGGCCGGCATGATCGCGCCGGACGAGACCACCTTCGCGTACCTCAAGGGTCGACCTAACGCGCCGCAGGGCGCGGACTGGGACGCGGCGCTGGCGTGGTGGCGGACGCTGCCCACCGACGAGGGCGCGCGCTTCGACGCAGAGGTGACCCTGGACGCCAGCCAGATCACCCCGTTCGTCACCTGGGGCACCAACCCCGGCCAGGGCGCCCCGCTGAGCGCCCCGGTACCGGACCCGGAGGAGTTCACCACCGACTCGGAGCGCTCCGCCGCCCGGCGGGCCCTGGAATACATGGACCTGCGTCCCGGCACCCCGCTGCGGGAGCTGCCCATCGACGTGGTCTTCGTGGGGTCCTGCACCAACGGTCGACTGGAGGACCTGCGGGCCGCCGCCGACGTGCTGCGCGGCCACCGGGTGGCCGACGGCGTCCGGATGCTCGTGGTGCCGGGTTCAGCAGCCGTGCGCGAGGCCGCCGAGGCCGAGGGGCTGGACAAGGTCTTCGCCGACGCCGGGGCCGAGTGGCGGTTCGCCGGCTGCTCCATGTGTCTGGGGATGAACCCGGACACGCTGAAGCCGGGTGAGCGCTCTGCCTCCACCTCGAACCGCAACTTCGAGGGCCGGCAGGGCCGGGGTGGGCGTACCCACCTGGTCTCCCCGCCGGTTGCCGCCGCCACCGCAGTGGTCGGCCGGCTGGCCGCACCCGCCGACCTGTAGAAGGGACCGACGAGATGGACAAGTTCACCACCCACACCGGCACCGCCGTGCCGCTGCGCCGGTCCAACGTGGACACCGATCAGATCATCCCCGCCGTGTACCTCAAGCGGGTGACCCGGACGGGTTTCGCCGACGGGCTGTTCAGCGCCTGGCGGGAAGATCCGGCATTCGTGCTCAACGATGAAAACTATTCCGGGGCGTCGATCCTCATCGCCGGCCCGGAGTTCGGCACCGGCTCCTCGCGGGAGCACGCCGTCTGGGCGCTACGGGACTGGGGCTTCCGCGCGGTGGTGGCCCCACGCTTCGGTGACATCTTCCGTGGCAACGCCCTCAAGGAAGGTCTGTTGCCGGTCGAGTTGGAATTGAAAGCCGTCGAAGAGTTGTGGGACCTGGTCGAGGCCGATCCGACCACTCCGGTGACCGTCGACCTGACCTCCCGGCAGCTCCGGGCGGGGGACGCGAGCTGGTCGTTCCCGCTGGACGACTTCAGCCGTTGGCGCCTCCTGGAGGGCCTCGACGACATTGGACTCACCCTCCGGCACGTCGCCGACATCGACTCCTACGAGGCGCGCCGACTGCCGTTCCTGCCCGCCGTCGCATAGCCGTTAGGCCGCTCGCACAGCGGATTTCACCCCCATCGGTCCATCCGGTGGGGGTGAATCCGTTACGACACAAGGGCTTTTTTCTACCGAATGTTTGTGTCCCGGCAGCACAGGGCATACCGTGCGCGCAGAATGGCTCGCGACGAGTCAGTTGCACAATCGGGAGGAAGTCGTGAACAAGGCCGAGCTCATCGAGGCGCTCGCCGTTCGCCTGGGGGACCGGAAGATGGCGACGGCCGCGCTCGACGCGGTCCTCACCGAGGTCCAGGCGGCGGTCACCAAGGGCGAGAAGGTGGCGATCACCGGATTCGGAGCATTCGAAAAGCGTGTGCGTGGCGCGCGAACAGCGCGCAACCCGCGTACCGGCGAGGCGGTGAAGGTCAAGAAGACGTCAGTCCCGACCTTCCGCCCCGGCGCCGGGTTCAAGGAAATGGTGGCCAGCGGCAAGGTGCCGAAGGCCACGGTGGCGACGAAGAAGACCGCCACCAGCACCGCCACGGCCAAGGCGGCGGGCACGAAGGCGACCGGCACCAAGGCGGCCAGCGCGAAGGCCACGGGCGCCAAGGCCACCACGGCCAAGGCGGCCAGCAAGAAGACCGCCCCGGCCAAGGCCAGCAAGACCGCCACGGCGACCAAGACGGCCGCCAGCAAGAAGACCGCCCCGGCCAAGGCGAGCAAGAGCACCACGGCGACCAAGACGGCCGCCAGCAAGAAGACGACCGCGGCGAAGAAGACCACCGCGGCGACCCGGTCGACCGCGGCGAAGAAGACCACCGCGTCGGCGAGCAAGAGCACGGCGGCCAAGAAGGCGCCGGCGAAGAAGGCTCCGGCCAAGAAGGCGGCCAGCAAGCGCTGACCGACCAGCTCCGATAGGGCGTCCACCCGTGGGTGGGCGCCCTTTCGGCGTACCGGGACCGTCCTTCGGCGTACGAGGACCGTTGACCCGGTTGCCTCGCTCGCGCAGAATCGCCGTGCCGGCCACCCCTGGGCCGGCCCGTCGACGGGAAATGGGGCGCCGGTGCGCTACCGCCAGCTCACCACCGGGACGCTCGCGTTGGGCGTGCTCCTCCTCATCGACGTGCTGCGGGTCTGGCTGCCCGGCATCATCACCATCTTCGGTCAGGCGGCGTCCACCCCCGCCGAGCTGATGGGGGCGTTCGCCCTCGGCTGGTTCGTGCTCGCGCTGGGCGCACCCGCCGTGGTCCGCCGCGTCGGAGCGCGCCCGGTCACTATCGCCGCCGCTGTCGCGCTCGCCGTCGCCCGGCTCACGCTCACCGCCGCACCCGGCGGGCGTACGCAACTCTGGGTGGCCACCGCCGGGTTGCTCGCCGGGCTGGTCTGGCTGGTCGGTGTCGCCGCCGACACCGACCGGCCGGTCCCGGGGCTGGCGTTGGGGTTCGCGGCCAACGCGGCAGTGCACGCGGTGCTGGACACCGCCGACCTGGTCTGGCGGGGTGACTGGGTGGCCTGGCTGCTCAGCGCCGTCGCGGTGGCGGTGTTCCTGGCCGGCACGGCGCAACCCGGCCAGCGCGGCGGCGCAGGTGACGCCCTCGCTGGCCCCGCTGACGCCCCTGCTGGCCCCGCTGACGCCCCGGCCGGCGCTGGTGGTGGCCGAGCCTGGCTGCTGGCCGGGCCCGCGCTGCTGCTGGCCGGAATGGTGGCGCTCTCCCCGGCGCTGGCCCGGACCGGGATGTCGTACCTGGCCGCCGGGGATGGCGTGGCCCGTTCGCCGCTGTTCGGCCTGGCGCCGGTGCCGGTGGCGGTCGCCGGGTTCCTGTGCGCCGCGTTGACCCGGCCGCCGCGCGGCTGGGCCCGAGCGTACGGCCCGGTGGCGCTGCTCGGCGGCGCCGTGCTGTTCGCCCTCGACCGTGGCGACCTGCTCCTCCCGGCCATCCTCCTCGCCGCGGTCGGCCTCGGCGCCTGCCTCGCCCTCACCGACGACGCCAGCACCGGTGACGCCAGCACCGACGACGCCAGCACCGGTGACGGCCCCGCGAACGCCAGCACCGGTGGGGGCGCCAGCGCCTCGCGGCGGGGGTACGCGGTCGCCGCCGGCATGCTCGTCTTCGCGCTGGGGGCTGTCGGCTACTACTCGGCCTACGACCTCGGCTACCCCAACGCCGCGGTGCCCGTCGTGGTGGCCGTGCTGGTCGCCGCCGTGGCGTTCACCGCCCGTCCCGTCGTCCACCGGCTTTCCGGGCCGTTCCCGCCGCTACGGGCCGCCGCCGCGGTCACCGCGCTGGCCCTGCTGGCACCGGTGCTCGCCGACGAGGTGCCGGTCGCCAGCAACCGGGACGGCCCGCCGGAACGGTTGACAGTGGTGGCGTACAACATCCGGATGGGTTTCGGGCTGGACGGCCGGTTCGACCTGACCGGCCTCGCCGAGGTCGTCGTCCGGCAACGGCCCGACGTCGTGCTGCTCAGCGAGGTGGACCGGGCGTGGCTGCTGAACGGCGGGCACGACACCCTGGACCTGCTGGCCGACCGGCTCGGTATGCCGTACGTCTTCGGGCCGGCGGCCGACCCCGTCTGGGGTGACGCGGTGCTCAGCCGGTGGCCGGTGCGCGATCCGCAGACCCTGCCGCTGGCCGCCGTCGGCGCGCCCACCGGTGCGCAGGCGCTCGCCGTCACGCTGGACCTCGGCGACGGTGTCCGTACCGCAGTGGTCAGCACCCATCTGCAGCCGCCGCCCGGCAGGGGCCCGGTGGTCCAGGCCCGCGCTGTCGCCGACTTCGCCACCCGGTACGCGGCCGGTCGGCCGTTGGTGGTGGCTGGTGACCTGAACACCGAGCCGGGCGACGAGGCGTTCACGGAGTTCGTCGACGCGGGACTTGTCGACGCGTTGGCCGCCGCCCGACCGCTGGCGACCAGCCCGGCGGACGACCCGCGCCAGCAGATCGACCACATCTTCGTCTCGCCCGGCCTGGCCCCGAGTGATCCGGTCGCGCCGCGCAGCACGGCCAGCGACCACCTGCCGGTCGCGGTGACAGTGACCCTGCCGCCCCGCTGACCAAGCGGCCCGGGACGAACGCGGCCCGGTGCGAACGCGGCCCGGTGCGAACGCGGCCCGGTGCGAACGCGGCCCGGTGCGAACGCGGGCCCTACAGGCGATCGGCGGCCAGCAGCCGGTCGGCGGCGAAGGCGAGCAGCCAGCCGCCGCCCTTCGGCGTGGTGAAGTCCTCGTCGGCGCGGCCGGTCAGCCGCTCCAGGGCACCCGGCAGGACCTTGCCCTGGCTGCACACCGCCGCCTGCCCACCACTGCCGGCCAGCTCCAGCAGCCGGGCGGCGGTGGCCAGGATCTGCTCGTCGCTCTGCTGGCCGGGTTGTGGCTCGTCCAGGTCCCCGCAGACCTCGATCGGCAGGTCGAGCAACACGGCGGCCGGGTCGAGGGTCTGCACGCACCGTCGCGGCGACGCCGACACCAGTCGGGCCGGTCGGATCAGGGCGATCAGCCCGGCCAGCGCGCTCGCCTGGGCCCACCCCTCGGCGTCCAGGGGTCGCCCGACGTCCGGGCCGGACCAGGTGGCCCGCTTGCCGGCGTGCGCGTGCCGCACCAGCGCGACAGTCGCCGTCACCGACGGCAACACGGCGAACGCCCCCAACACCTCGGCGTCATGGGAGTAGCTCACCAACCGGATCGCGTCGTCGACCGCTAGCCAGCGGATGTCGTCCACCTCGGTGCCCGGTTGAAAACCGCCGCTGGCCACCGCGAGCATCGACCAGTAGTCGACAAGCTTGGGCTGCCCCTCGCTGCGGTACCGCACCGACGGCAGCCGCACCTGCGGCACGCCCCGCACATCGGCCTCCTCGGCCACCTCACGGACCGCCGCGGCCAGCGCATGCTCCCCCGGTTCCAGCTTGCCCTTCGGCAGCGTCCAGTCGCCGTAGCGGGGGCGGTGCACCACGCAGACGCGTACGCCGTCGTCGGTCGGCCGCCAGGCCACCCCGCCCGCCGCCCGGATGCCGGTCACGGCAGCCAACTGGTTCGCCGTCGCCGGGTGGCCCGGTGCCAGGCGGCCGGGAAGAGATCCCGCATCCGGCGTACCGACAGGCGTTCCCGCTCGGCCAGCCGCCCGGCGGTGACCGCCAACTTGTGGTCTTCCGGCCGCTCGGTGGCGATCTCCAGCCAGGTGTCCGCCGCCACCGCCGCGTCCTGGTGCTCGCCGAGCACGTCCTGCACACGGGCGAGGGCGCGGGACAGCCGGCGCGCGCCCTTGCCGACCGTCGGGGCCACCGCGTTTACCGCGTACCGGGCCTGCTTGCCCTCCTTGCGAACGGCGTGCCAGCGGTCGTCCGGCGACTGCGCGTCGAGCCCCTCGACGCCGTCCGGCCCGGTCAACCGCCGCCAGGGGCGCGCCACCAGCGCGGGTAGCGCCTGCGCGGCGGGAGCCGCCGCCCGGCGGGTGAGTCGGGGCGCGCGGGCGGCCAGCACCAGGGAGTCCACCAGGGCAACGTAACGCGCGGAGCGCAGCGTCTCGTCGATGGCGGTGAGCGCCTGCCGCTGCCGGTCGGCGAGCACCTCGTCGAGCCGGTTCACCGCGCCCTGGTCGAGCGGGCTCAGCGGATCGGCGTCGGCGGTACGGCGTAGCCGCGCGCGCAGCACCTCGGCGTCGCGGGCCCCGCCGAGAACACCTGCCAACCAGCCGAGCTCGGTACGCAGCGGGCGGGACCAGGTCTTGCGCAGCAACGGTTTGAAGGTGCGCAGATCACTGCGCAGGCGTCGACAGGCCACCCGCATCTGATGCACTGCGGTGTCGCCACCGGCGGCCGGGGCGCGCAACCGGACCAGCGGGTCGTGCGCCAACAGCCGGCGGATCTCCTTGCGTACCGCCTCGGTCACCACGTCACCGGCGCTCGGCTCGGCGGCCAGCCCGGCCGGCGCGACCAGGTCCGGATCGGCCTGCGCCGTGGCGCCGAGCGCCCGTACGTGCTTCGGCGTGAACGACCCGCCCTGGGCGCCAGCCTCGCGCAGCACCCCGCCGACCCGGTCGAGCAGCTTCCGGTCGCCGGCCTTCAGCTCCACCTCCACCTCGCGGAACGTGTCGGTGGTGGTGCCGGCGTCGTCGAGCACTGTCACCCGGTCGTCCACCACCTCGGCGAGCACCGTGCCGACCCGGTCACACACCTCGTACGCGTGCCGCACCGTCCGCACCACGGTCACCGGGGCGAGCGGCGCTCCCCGGTGCAGGACGGTGACCAACTCCACCAGCTCCGGTGGCGGCTGCCCCTTCGGCCCGGCCCGGGAGATCTCGTGCCGGACGCCCGGCGTTCCGGTCGGGAGTTTCACAGTCCAGGGCAGCTCGTCACCCCTGCGGTGGCGCAGCGAGGCACCGGCCCGGGCCAGCCGCAGGTCGACAGTGTCGAGGTAGCGGGCGACGAGCGTCACCGGTGGCAGCGCCCGGACCCGACCGCCGGCCGGGGCCGTGCCGGCCAGGTCCGGCAGCACGTAGGCGTCGTCCACCTCGTACTTCTGCTCCTCCTCGACCATCAGCTCAGCCTATGCGCTGGGCGGTCAGCTGGCCGTGCCACCGACGCGGCGCAGCAGCAGTTCCTGCAGATGCGCCCGGCCGGCGTCGTCATCGCCGGTACGCCGGGTCCACGTGCCGTCTCCGGCCAGCTCGAACGCGTCCACATCGGGACCCATGGCGGTGGTCAGCACGTGGTCCAGCTCCGCGCGGGCGATCGGATCGCTCACCTGCACCAGCGCCTCCACCCGACGGTCCAGGTTGCGGTGCATGAGGTCGGCCGAGCCCATCCAGAACTCGGCCTCACCGTTGTTGCCGAACCGGAAGACCCGGGAGTGTTCCAGGAACCGGCCGAGGATCGAGCGGACCCGGATGTTCTCCGACAACCCCGGCACCCCGGGGCGCAGCGTGCACATGCCGCGGATGAGCAGGTCGACGTGTACGCCGGCCTGGGAGGCGCGGTACAGCGCGTCGGTCACCCCCTCGTCGACCAGCGAGTTGACCTTGAACTGGACCAGGCCGGGCATGCCCAGGCGGACGTGCGAGATCTCCCGTTCGATCCGCTCGATGAGCCCGCTGCGGATGCCCTGCGGTGCGACGAGCAACCGCCGGTACGCGGTCTGTCGGCTGTACCCGGTGAGCACGTTGAACAGGTCGGTGAGGTCCGCGCCGATCTCCGGGTCGGCGGTGAGCATGCCGAAGTCCTCGTACAGTCGGGCCGTCTTCGGGTGGTAGTTGCCGGTGCCGATGTGGCAGTAGCGACGGATCTGGTTGCCCTCCTGCCGCACCACAAGCGCGGTCTTGCAGTGCGTCTTCAAGCCGACCAGGCCGTACACCACGTGGCAGCCGGCGCGTTCCAGCGTGCGGGCCCAGCCGATGTTTGCCACCTCGTCGAAGCGGGCCTTCACCTCCACCAGCACCACCACCTGCTTGCCGGCGGCGGCCGCGTCGACCAGCGCGTCGACGATCGGGGAGTCGCCGCTGGTCCGGTAGAGGGTCTGCTTGATGGCCAGCACGTTCGGGTCGGCGGCGGCCTGCTCGATGAAGCGCTGCACGCTGGTGGCGAACGAGTGGTACGGGTGGTGCACCAGGATGTCGCCGTCGCGCAGGGTGGCGAAGACGCTGCGCGGCACCTCACCCTCGGCGAGCCGGGGATGGGTGGCCGGCACGAACGGCGGGTCCTTCAGGTCCGGCCGGTCCGCCTCGCCGTAGACCTGCCACAGCGCGGACAGGTCCAGCAGGCCGGGCACCCGCAGGACGTCCTGGTCGTCCATGTCCAGCTCGCGGACGAGCAGCTCCAGCATGTGGTCGGAGATCGACTCGGCGACCTCCAGCCGGACGGGGGGACCGAACCGCCGCCGGGCCAGCTCCCGTTCCAGGGCCTGGAGCAGATCCTCGTCGCGGTCCTCGTCGACCTCCACCTCGGCGTTGCGGGTGACCCGGAACAGGTGGCACTCGACCACCTGCATGCCACTGAACAGCTGCCCCAGGTGCACCGAGATCAGGTCCTCCACCGGGAGCATCCGGACGCCCGGCTGGTCCCGGTCCACCCGGACGAAACGGGGGACGTTGTTGGGCACCTTCACCCGGGCGAACAGCTCCGAACCGCCGTCGGGGTCACGAACCGCCACCGCCAGGTTCAGCGACCGCCCCGAGATGTACGGGAACGGGTGCGCCGGGTCCACCGCGAGCGGCGTCAGCACCGGGAAGATGTGTTCCCGGAAGTAGGTGCGCAGCCGCTCCCGCTCGCCGTCGCCCAGCTCAGCCCAGCGCAGGATCCGGATGCGCTCGTCGGCGAGCTTGGGCAGCACGTCGTCGACGAAGCAGGCGGCGTGCCGGGCGCCCAGTGCGGCGGTCCGCTCGGCGATCAGCTCCAACTGCGTACGCAGGGGCAGCCGGTCCCCGCCGCGCACCGGCAGGCCGGCGGAGAGCCGCCGCTTCAGCCCGGCGATGCGCACCATGTAGAACTCGTCGAGATTGCTGGCGAAGATGGCCAGGAACTTGGCCCGCTCCAGCAGCGGTGTGTTCTGGTCCTCGGCCAGGGTGAGCACCCGGGCGTTGAAGTCGAGCCAGGACAGCTCCCGGTTGAGGAAGCGGTCCTCCGGCAGCGGCGGAGCGGGGGGCGCGTCGTCGTCCCCCTGCCCGGCACCCGCCGACAGGCCGCCCGGCAGGACCGGGTGGACGTCACCGGCGGCCGGGCCGTCCGCCTCGATCGTCGGCGCGGGTTCGATGACCTCGTCCAGCCCGGAGGAGGCGGCGCCGGGATCGTCCGCGAGGGTGTCGGCACGGGCGGCGCTGGCGCGTTCGGCGCGGGACGGGCGGAAGCGTCCATCGGTCCCGCGCGCGCGGGAGCCGTTGCGGAGGTCGGTGGTGGGCGGGTGGACCGGTTGCTCGCGAGGGGTGCTCACCCGCTCATAATCACCCGATTACGGTAAACGCAAAATGAACTTGGGCTCGCCGGGTCAGATCATCGTCGGCAATGTCACCCGGACAACCTCTCCGTCGGGATCGGTGTCGATGCGAACCCGCTGACCGAGCCGGAGAAGTCGCAGCCCGGAGGCGTCGAAGGCCCGGGCGGGGAAGCGCATCTCGGTGCCGTCGTCGAGCAGCAGGACACCGCTGCGCGTCGCCGCGTCGTAGCTGGCCACCGTGCCCTGCATGCTGGCACCGTACACCCGGGGGTTCAGCCGGCGGAGCCGGGCGAGCTCAGCCCGCGGCGCGGGCGGGGTGAGCGGAGGCCACGAGCGCGGCCGTGCGCGGCCCCAGCCCGAGCCGGGCGGCGGCGGCCAGGTCCGCGGCGGTGTCCACGTCCCGGCGCAGGCTGGGCCAGTCGCCGTCGAGCGGCAGTGCCCCGCTCGCCGCGTGCGCGACCGCCGAGCCCACCCCGAAGCGAGGATCCAACGGCACGCCAGGCGGGGCGGTGAGCAGCACCGTGCCTCCGCCGGGTGCGTCCGGCAGGAAGCGGCGTGCCGCGGGATGGCCGTTCTGCGCCGCGAGCAGCGCGCCGGCCAGCTCGGCCGGGCGTAGCGCCGGCACGTCCCCGGTGATCCCGGCCACCCACCCGGCGGCGGCCCCGGCCGCTCCGTGCCGGAACGCGGCGTTCAGGCCGGCGCGTGGCTCGTCCGGCAGCACCCGCGCGCCGGCCGCCCGCGCCGCCGCCGCCACCCGGGGGTCGTCGGTCACCACCAGGGCCTCGGCGACCGCCGGGCAGGCCAGCACCGCGCGGAGCGTGTCGGCCGCCAGGGCCAGCGCCAACTCCTCATGGGGTACGCCGGGCAGCGCGCCCCGCAGCCGGCTCTTGGCCGCGGCCAGCTGCTTCACCGGCACCACCACGGCCCACCTCGGCTGACTCACGTCCGCAATCCTGCCAGCCGGACGGCGGGCCCCTCGCTGGCCGTACCGGGGGCGAGCAGGCATGATTTCCGCTGCGGGTGTCGCGGGCGGGATTTCGCGGCGGGGTTGGGGCGCGACGAGGAGGCACAGTGGCACGGCGGAGGCTGGGGTTCTGGCAACGGTTCGCCGTGGGGCTGGTGAAGCCGGTGATGACCGTCTGGACCCGGCGTACCTGGCGTGGTCAGGAACATCTCCACGGCGACGGCGGCGTGATCGTCGTGGCGAACCACATCTCGCACGCCGACCCGTTGGTGTCCGCGCACTTCATCTACGACTCCGGGCGCTGGCCGCAGTACCTGGGCAAGGCCAGCGTTTTCCGGGTGCCGGTGGTCGGCTGGATCCTGCACCGGTGCCGGCAGATCCCGGTCGAGCGGGGCAGCACCGACGCCGTCCGCTCGCTGGACGCACTGGTCGCCGCGCTCGACGAGGGCGGCGCGGTCGTGATCTACCCTGAGGGCACCACCACGCGACAGCCGGAGCTCTGGCCGATGAAGGCCAAGACCGGTGCGGCCCGGCTGGCCCTGGCCACCGGCGCCCCGGTCGTACCGGTGGTGATGTGGGGGCCGGAACGGATCTTCGACCCGCGGACGACCCGTGTCAGCCTGCGCCCCCGGATCCCGGTGACCGTTGCCGCCGGGGAGCCGATCGACCTGAGCCGGTGGGCGGACGCCCAGCCGACCCGGGCCACCCTCGAGGAGATGACGGACACCATCATGTTGCGGCTGCGGGACATGCTCGCCGAGGTCCGTGGCGGTACCCCGCCGCCACTGTGGGAGCGACCGGCCCGACCCTCCGTCGGCCGCGAGCAGCTGGACGACGCGGCATGAGCGGTCACGTCGCGGTGCTCGGTGCCGGTTCCTGGGGCACCGCGTTCGCCAAGATCCTCGCCGACGCGGGGCGGGACGTGACGGTGTGGGCCCGCCGCGCGCCGGTCGCCGAGAGCATCCGGGCCGAGCGCCGCAATCCGGAGTACCTGCCCGACCTGCTGCTGCCGGCCCGCGTCACCGCCACCGCCGACGCCGCCGAGGCGATCACCGGCGCCGAGGTGGTGGTGCTGGCCGTGCCGTCGCAGACCCTGCGCGGCAACCTCGCCGAATGGGCCGGGCACCTGCACCCGGATTCCACACTGGTGTCGCTGATGAAGGGCATCGAGCTGGGCACCACCAAGCGGATGAGCGAGGTCATCGTGGAGACCGCAGGGGTCGCCGCGGACCGGGTGGTCGTCGTGTCCGGCCCGAACCTGGCCCCGGAGATCGCCGCCGAGCAGCCCGCCGCGACGGTGGTCGCCGGGACGAACAGCGCCCGCGCCACGCTCGTCCAGTCGTCCATCCGGACGCCGTACCTGCGCCCCTACACCAACGACGACGTGATCGGCTGTGAGCTGGGCGGGGCGGTCAAGAACGTGATCGCCCTGTCGTACGGCATCGCCACCGCGATGGGTTTCGGCGACAACACCCGGGCCATGCTGATGACCCGTGGGCTGGCCGAGACGGCCCGGCTGGGCGTGGCGCTCGGCGCGGACCCGATCACCTTCGCCGGCCTCGCCGGCATGGGCGACCTGGTCGCCTCCTGCTCGTCCCCGCTGGCCCGCAACCGCACCTTCGGCGAGCACCTGGGCCGGGGCGAGACGCTGGAGCAGGCCCAGGCCGCCACCCGGCAGACCGCCGAGGGCGTGAAGAGCTGCCTGGCGATCCGCGACCTGGCCCGGGCGCACGGCGTGGAGATGCCGATCACCGAGCACGTGGAGCGGATCTGCCACGAGGGGATGGACCCGCGCCTCGCCGTGGAGACCCTGATGAGCCGCACCGCGAAACCCGAGTCGTACGAGTGAGGAACCCGATGACCGAGTGGGGAGACGGCACGCGCTGCGTACGCGCCGGCCTGCCCGAACCGGCACCGGGGGACCCGTTCCTGCCCGGGCCGGTCTTCGCCGCGCCGTACCACCTCGACCCGTTCCAGGGTCAGGGCGCGTCGCCGAACGGCTACGGTCGCCCCGACAACCCGACCCGGCGGCTGCTGGAGGCGGCGGTCGGCGAGTTGGAGGGCGGTGACTGCCGGGTCTTCGCGACCGGTCAGGCGGCCATCACCGGCCTGCTGCTCAGCCTGCTGCGTCCGGGGGACACAGTGGTGCTCCCCACCGACGGATACTTTCCGGTCCGGGCGTTCGCCACCGGAGTCCTGGAGGCCATCGGCGTCCGGGTGCTCTTCGTGCCGACCGTCGGGCCGTACCCGTCGTTCGAGGGCGTCCGGCTGGTGCTGGTGGAGACTCCCGCCAACCCGGGCCTGGACGTGGTCGACGTGGCGGCCCTGGCCGAGCGGGCGCACGCCGCCGGCGCGCTGCTCGCCGTGGACAACACCACTGCCACCCCGCTCGGTCAGCGCCCGCTGGATCTCGGTGCCGACCTGGTGGTCGCCTCCGGCACGAAGGCGCTCACCGGCCACTCCGACCTGCTGCTGGGCTACCTGGCCAGCCGGTCCACCGAGCTGATCGACGCGGTGACGACCTGGCGTACCACCACCGGGGCGGTGCCGGGCGCGTTCGACGCCTGGCTGGCCCACCGGTCGCTTGCCACTCTCGACCTGCGGCTGGCCCGGCAGAGCGCGAACGCCGCCGCGATCGTCGACCTGCTCGTCGGCCGGTCGGACGTGACCGGCCTGCGGTGGCCGGGGCGGCCGGACGACCCCGCGTACTCGGTGGCCTCGGCGCAGATGCGCCGGATACCGGGGGTGCTCTCGTTCGACCTGGGCGACGCCGACCGGGTGGGCCGATTCGTCGAGGCCGCCCGGCTGGTGGCGGCGGCGACCTCCTTCGGCGGCCTGCACACCACGGCGGACCGGCGGGCGCAGTGGGGTGACGACACCGCTCCCGGCTTCGTCCGACTCTCCTGCGGCGTGGAGGACACCGCGGACCTGGTGGCCGACATCGCCGCCGCGTTGGATGTGGCCGGGGCGGTCTGACGTCTCCGATGGCGCCTTCTTCCCACTCCGACCGGGCCGCTCTGGTGGGCCGGTTGTGGGCCGCCGGTTGCGTCTACGCCGAGGACGAGGCCGAGCTGCTGCTGGCCGCCGCGCACAGCCCGGCGGCGTTGGCCGACCTGACCGACCGCCGGGTGGCCGGTGAACCGTTGGAGTACCTGCTCGGTTGGGCGGAGTTCTGCGGCCTGCGGATCGCCGTCGACGAGGGCGTCTTCGTGCCCCGTGCCCGGACCGCCCTGCTGGTGGAGCTGGCGGCCGACCTGACCGGCGCGGCGCCGGCCGTGGTCGACCTCTGCTGCGGTTCCGGGGCCACCACCGTCGCGCTGGCGCAGCGGCTCACGCCGCGCTGGCTGGCCGCCGCCGACATCGACCCGGCGGCCGTGGCATGCGCGCGCCGCAACGTCGTCGGGCTGAACGTCGAGGTGTACGAGGGGGACCTCTTCGCCCCGCTGCCCCAGCGGTGGAGGGGCCGGCTGGACCTGGTGGTCGCCAACGCCCCGTACGTGCCGACCGACGCGGTCGCGCTCATGCCGCCGGAGGCGCGACTGCACGAGGCCCCGGTGGCGCTCGACGGCGGCCCGGACGGGCTCTCCGTGCTGCGCCGGGTGGGTGCCGACGCGGCCGGCTGGCTGGCCCCCGGTGGCCACCTCGTGGTGGAGGCCGGCACCACCCAGGTGGACACGCTCTGCGACGCGTTCCGCGCGGCCGGACTGCTGCCGACCGTCCGCCACGACGACGACCTGGACGCCACAGCGGTAACCGCCCGCCGTCCCGGCTGAGCCGGCCCCGCCCGGTCGCGCCGCCCACGTCGACGGGCAGGCGCAGGCGCAGATCATCGAATCGACAAGTGAGATTGCTGCCCTGGACAGGCGGTGGGCACGGATCTGCGGCGAGGCTCGACTGCGGGTGCAGTCCTTCGACCTCATCCGGAAAGCGGCGGCATCATGGACCTGACCGGCGCGCAGTGGCGCGGGCTCATGGCGCGGGCTCATGGCGCGGGCTCATGGCGCGGGCTCATGGCGCGGGCTCATGGCGCGGGCTCATGGCGCGGGCTTTTGGCTGGGAAACCGGCTGAGCGTCCGGTTCAGGTCACGGAGCAGATTCGGTTGGGTGGCCGGGCGTGGCGGGGGAGAGGGCTTGGCACTAGCCTCGGCTCACACTCATCACGGCGGGAGGCGGTTTCGGTGGGCAGCGCAGGGGTGCCGGTGGTCGTCGGCTTGGACAACGGCGGCACCAGCAACAACGCCACCGTGCTGACGGTGGACGGCCACTTCCTCGTGGACGGCCTGTTGGAGATCCCCAGCGAGGTGCAGGCCGGGCCGGAGGCAGCCATCGAGGCACTGGCTCGGGCACTGGACGGCGCCCTGGCGCAGACCGGCGTGCCACGTGACCTGGTTCAGGCGGTGGGGCTGGACACTCCCGGCCCGGCCAGCGCCGACGGCGTCATCTCGTCGCGGGGGTCCACCAACTTCTCCCAGCCGGCCTGGCGGGGCTTCGACGTGCGAGGAGCGCTGGAGCGACGCCTCGGTCTGCCGGTGATCTATCACAACGACGGCAACGCCGCCGCGCTGTACGCCCACCACGTCTACTTCGGCGTCGACGCGATGAACCGCTCGTCGGTGTCCGCCATCGTCGGCACCGGCCTCGGCGGCGGTGTGGTCGAGAGCGGTCGGGTGATCGCCGGTGCGTCCGGAATGGCCGGCGAGCTCGGCCACGTGCACATCCCGCTGAACGGGCTGCTCGGCCCCGACCAGCCGGAGCCCAGATGTGCCTGCGGCTTCACCGGAGACGTGGAGAGCGTCGCCTCGCTGACCGGCATCGAGCGCAACCTGCTGCCGTACTGGCTGACCCGGTACCCCGACCACCCGCTCGCCGCCGAACCGGTGGCCCGAGCGGCCAAGCTGGTCCGCGGGTACGGCGAGCGGGGGGACGCCCTCGCCCGGGACCTCTTCGCCCAACAGGCGATGGCGCTGGGGCGGCTGTTCACCGTTGCCGCGAACTTCACCGACCCGCACGCGTACTTCGTCGGCGGTGGCGTGGTGGAAGCGGCACCGGAGTTCCGCGACTGGTTCCTGGCGACGGTCCGCGAGCACACAGTGCTCCGTGAGGAGCAGGCGGCGGTGGCCACCTTCGCGCTGGTGCCGGACCGGGACATGGCCGGTGCCCGGGGAGTCGCGATCGCCGCACTGGAAACGCTCCGCACCGTCCCGGAGTCCCGCCCCCTGGTCGCCTGAGCGTCCCGCCCCGCCCGGCTCCGCCCTCGCCCGCCCTCACCCCGCCCTCGCCCCGTCGATCATGGACTTGTGGTGGGGGACAAACTAGCCGTTACGCTCCTAAGTCAGGCACCACAACTCCATGATCGACCAGGTCCACCGCGATCTTGCACTTTGTGCGGCGGCATAACGGGTCATTCCGCATATTTCGGCAACAGAAAGTGCAAGATCGGCGCGGCCGAGCGGCCTGCGGCGCGGCCGAGGTCAGCCGTACCTCGGCCGCCAGGTGCACTCCGGCCCGCCGCGAGCCGTGGTCAGCGGCGCGGGGCGGGCCGGGTCAGCGGTTGGTGCGTTCCGGGGGTGCGACGGTTCTGGTCAGGGGCGGGGTGGAGCCTGGGCGAAGGCGGCCCAGGCCGCCGCGGGGAACAGCAGGGCCGGGCCGGCCGGGTCTTTGGAGTCGCGGACGGCCACGAGTCGCGGAATCGTGGCCACCTCCACGCAGGCGCCTTCGTCGCCGCTGCGGCTGCTCTTGCGCCACTGCGCCGCGGCCAAGGCCGCTGTGATCATCGGGGTCATCGGTCCTACCGTCCCTTCAGGACTGACAGGAGCATCTCGCGGCTGTCCGCCGGGCTGAGCGCCACGCTTCGGAGATGCTCCATGATCTTGGTGCAGGTACGCGTCTCGCCGGCGCGGTCGAGGATCATCTGACCTGCGACGGTCTCCACCGACGCGATGATCGGGTCCTCCGGGTCGGCGAACTCGAGGATGTGCAGAGAACCCCGGGTGCCCCGGTGGTAGCCGGCGGAGAGCGGGATCACCTGAACGCTGATGTTCGGCAGCTCGGCCATCTTGACCAGGTGCCGCAGTTGCCCGTTCATCACCGACTGCTCACCGACCGGGCGTAGCAGCGCGCCCTCGTCGATGATCGCGTCGAAGATGGCCGGGTTCTCGCCGGTGAGCCGTTGTTGACGGTCCAGCCGGATCTTGACCCGCTGCTCCACCAGGTCGTCGCCGAGGGTGTGCGGCCCGCCGCGCATCACGCCACGGACGTAGTCCGCGGTCTGCAACAGACCGGGCACCACCGAGGGCTCGAAGTTGGCGATTGCGGTCGCCTCGGCCTCCAGTGCGATGAAGTCGATGGTGCGGGGATCCAGCAGGTACGAGTACGACACCCACCAGCCCGGCTTGCGGGCGTCCTTGGCCAGCTGCACCGCCGCGGCCACCTCCTCGGCACTCACCCCGTACGACGTGAGCAGGGCGCGCACGGTGGCGGGGCTGATCAGGGTCTGGGCGTTCTCGTACCGGGAGAGGGTGCTGCGGGTGCTGTTGATCTCATCCGCCGCGGTCTCCAGCGTCAGCCCGGCGGCTTCCCGGTGGTGGCGTAGGGCGATGCCGAGCCGGCGGGCACGGGCGGTCTTCGGGGCCATGCATCGATGGTCGCACACATTCGCGGGAACGTCTGCATGAGAGAACGTCGATGAGAGTTGCATTCACGGCTGTACACGTGTCAATCTGTTATCGCGTCCTCACCGCCGGTTGTCGTGGCGACGGTGGTGGTGAGCGACCGGAGGGGATGGGGCGCGCGGCGATCGGGTTTCTCCCCCGTTCCCGATCGTCGCGTGCCGCCCCTCCACCCCGGCCTGCCGGAAGGAGACGACGTGCGAACCCGCCCGGAGCCCCCCGCCATACCCTCGGGCGGCGCGCGATGACCCGCTTCCTCGTGGTGCTCACCGACGTGCGCACCGCCGAGGGCGTCAACCGCAACGAACGGGTCGCGCCGGAGCGGCGCCGGCAGGTCGTCGGTGCCAGCAGTCGGGAGGCCGCCGATCGCATCGCCGGAGCGTTCATGGCGCTGGGCATGGTGCGGGCCGGCCGGCAGCGGGTGAAGGTGATCGCGGTCGGCCGCCGGCACTCCCGGGACTGAGCGTGGGCCCAGGTCAGCGGTCCGCGACACCGCTACCGACCGATTACGCACCGTACATCCTCTGATGACCGAATGCCGTGTCGCGCCGTGGCTCGCCGGGTATCGCCTCGCCCTGTGGCCACGCACAGTAAGGTCAACCGGGTGAGCGCCACCGGCGAGCACGACCAGCCGCAGTCGCGTACGAAGAGGTGACCGGAGTGACCACCCCAGGCAAGACCCGCGTGGCGATCGTCTTCGGCGGCCGCAGCCCGGAGCACGGCATCTCCTGCGTCAGCGCCGGCAGCGTGTTCGGGGCACTCGACCCGGACGAGTTCGAGGTGGTGCCGGTGGGCATCACCCGGGCCGGCCAGTGGGTGCTGACCAACGGGGATCCCGCCCAGCTCGCGATCAACGCCCGTCAGCTGCCGGAGATCACCGCCGACTCCGGCGACGACATCGTGCTGCGCGCCGACCCCACCGGCAACGGACTGATGGTGCTCGACCCGACCGAGGGCCCCCGGGCGCTGGCCGACGTGGACGTGGTCTTCCCGGTGCTGCACGGCACCTACGGCGAGGACGGCACCATCCAGGGAATGCTGGAGATGGCCGGCATCCCCTACGTCGGAGCGAACGTGTTCGCCTCCGCGGCGGCCATGGACAAGGAGTTCACCAAGAAGCTCTGTGCCGTCGAGGGCATCCCGGTCGGCACGTACGCGGTGCTGCGCAACGGCATGACGCTCAGCGAGCAGGACAAGGATCGGCTCGGCCTGCCGGTCTTCGTCAAGCCGTCCCGGGCCGGGTCGTCGTTCGGCGTCAGCAAGGTCACCGACTGGGCCGAGCTGGACGCGGCGGTCGCCGCCGCCCGGCAGTTCGACCCGAAGGTCATCATCGAGGCCGCGATCGTCGGCCGCGAGATCGAGTGCGGTGTGCTGGAGGGCGAGGCCGGTGGCGCGCCCGAGGCGTCCGTGCTGGCCGAGGTGCGGGTCGTCGCCGACCACGACTTCTACGACTTCGAGGCCAAGTACCTCGACGACTCCTGCGAGTACGACATTCCGGCCAACCTGCCGGAGAAGGTCACCCGCCAGGTGCAGGAGTACGCGGTCCGCGCGTTCACCGCACTGGACTGCGCCGGCCTGGCCCGGGCCGACTTCTTCGTCACCCCCGAGCTGGACGTCTACCTCAACGAGATCAACACGATGCCGGGCTTCACCCCGACGTCGATGTTCCCGCGGATGTGGGCGGCCTCCGGCCTGGAGTACCCGAAGCTGGTCAACCGGCTGATCCGTACCGCCCAGCGGCGCGGCGTCGGCCTGCACTGAGCCGTCCGACCCCGCCCGTGCAGGTCAGCCGGCGCGGGCGGAGTCGGGTCGAGTTCAGCGCTGGCAGCCGGACGGGATGGCGCCGCCGGAGGGCACGCTCGCCACGATCGTGCTGGAGATCGTCGGCAACCACTGCAACGGCTGCTCGTACGAGCGCGGGACGCGCACGGTGATCAGCGTCTCCCGGTCGACCGTGGAGAGGACCGCCGCGTCGGCCTGCTCGGCCAGGTGCCAGCAGACCTGGTTGACCGTCCAGACCTCGTCCGTGCTGGGGACTGTCGGCTCGGTGCCGCCGCAGGCCACGGTGAGCGCGGGGTCGCCGTACGCGGCGTTCTGCTCCGGACCGGCGGTGACCGGCCGCTGGGCCAGGTCGCGGATGCTCGCCGGGAGCTGGGAGAGCAGGGCCCGGCAGACCGTCGCCGGGCGGGCGGCCAGCGCCGGGGCGGCCATCTCCACCGGGGCTGTGGACTGCACCCGGGCGCTGGTCGCGGAGGGTGTCGGCGCGGCGGCCGGCGCGTCCGGGCTGAGCTTGCTGAAGGCCAGCACGGCCACCAGCAGCGTGATCGGCAGCGCGATCAACGTGGCCAGTAGGGCCGCGCCGCGCATGGTCCGATCGCGACCGGCCGGCGCGGCAGCGGCAGGATCGGTCGACTCGCGGATACCGTCAGCCGGCTCGGCCGTGCCATCGGCCGCGTCGCGCGCCGCGTCGTCGTCCAGGGAGGAGGAGGTCGTCATCTCGTCCACTTACAGCCGCACCACCGAACACGTGAGGGTGCGGGTGATGCCGGGCACCATCTGCACCTTGCTGACGATGAGCTTGCCGAGCTCGTCGACGGTGTTCGCCTCGGTGAGGACGACCACGTCGTACGGCCCGGTGACGGCGTCGACGCGTACCACGCCGGGGATGTCCGCGATGAGCCCCGCCACGTCACGTGCGCGGCCGACCTCGGTCTGGATGAGGATGTACGCCTGTACCACGACTCGACCTCCGTCCGTCGCCGCCCGGGAGCGGCCCGAAGGGTGAAACTACCCTACGGACCAGGTCTGATCCCTATCGGTCGTCAAGGAGCAGCGGTGAGCGAGCACGGCGGAGCCGGGCAGCACGGGCGGAACGCCCGCGGTGGCGTCGGTGTGTCCGGGATCGGGGAGTTCGGGCTGATCGGGAAGATCACCGCCCGGCTGTCGTACGGGCCGACGACCCTGCTCGGCCCGGGCGACGACGCGGCGGTGGTGGCCGCGCCGGACGGCCGGGTGGCGGCCTCCACCGACGTGCTCGTCGACGGCCGGCACTTTCGGCGGGACTGGTCCTCGGCCCGCGACGTCGGCCACCGGGCGGCAGCGGCCAACCTGGCGGACATCGCGGCGATGGGTGCCACGCCGACCGCCCTGCTTGTGGCTCTCTGCATGCCGGCGGACCTGGACACCGGCTGGGCGGAGGAGTTGGCCGACGGGCTCTCCGCGGAGGCGGCGACGGTCGGCGCGAGTGTCGTCGGCGGGGACATGTCGGCCAGCCCCACCCTGACCGTCGCGGTCACCGCGCTGGGTGACCTGGCGGGCCGTCCGCCCGTGCTGCGCTCGGGGGCCCGACCCGGGGACGTGCTCGCCCTGGCCGGACGCACCGGGTACGCGGCAGCCGGTTTGACAGTGCTGACCAGGGGTTTCCGTACCCCCCGGCTGTTGGTCGAGGCGTACCGGCGGCCGGAGGTGCCCTACCGGGCTGGCCCGCAGGCCGCCGAACTCGGTGCCACCTCCATGATCGACGTGTCGGACGGGCTCCTCGCCGACCTCGGGCACGTCTCGGCGGCCAGCGGGGTGGCGATCGACGTACGCCGCGAGGGGTTCGAGGTGCCCCGGCAGATGGCAGACGCGGCGCAGGCGCTCGGCGTCGACCCGTACACCTGGATCCTCGCCGGTGGCGACGACCACGCGCTGGCCGCGACCTTCCCCCCGGCGGCGGTGCTGCCGCCGGGCTGGCGGCCGATCGGCCTGGTTACCGACGGTGCCGGCGTGACTGTCGACGGCGGTGCCTACGACGGCCCGACCGGCTGGGACCACTTCCGCTGAGGTCCGAGCGCGGCCGTACCCTGGATACCGTGAGTGAGATCGAGATCCGGGTGGTGCGGTTCGACGCACCTGTGGCACAGCACCTGATCCACGCCGCACTGGCCGACCTCGGCGCCCGCTACGGCGGCACCGGCGACGACACCCCGGTGGACGCGGCCGAGTTCGAGCCGCCCGATGGCGCGTTCCTCGTCGCCTACCTGGCTGGCGAGCCGGTCGGCTGCGGTGGCTGGCGCAGCCACGGCGCGGACACCGCGGAGCTGAAGCGGATGTACACGGCACCTGCGGCGCGGGGGCGGGGGGTGGCCCGCGCGGTGCTGGCGGCCGTGGAGCGCTCAGCCCGCGAGCACTGCCGCAAGCGGGTGGTGCTGGAGTGCGGCGACAAGCAGCCCGAGGCGATTGCCATGTACGGCTCCGCCGGGTACGAGCGGATCCCGAACTTCGGCTTCTACAAGGACGCGGAGGGTTGCATCTCCTTCGGCCGCACCCTCTGACCTGCGCGCCGAGCCCCGGCGGGCCCGGTGTGCGGTGTCTGCCCAGGGGACACGACAGAGCCGGCGGACCCTCGAGGTCCGCCGGCTGAGCCGTACGAGAAAGGTGGGTGCTACCGCGTCAGGCGCGGGTGACCTTGCCGGCCTTGATGCACGAGGTGCAGACCTGCAACTTCTTGGTGTTGCCGCCACCGGCCGGGGTACGCACCGACTGGATGTTCGGGTTCCAGCGGCGGTTGGTCCGCCGGTGCGAGTGGGACACGTTGTGGCCGAAGCCCGGTCCCTTGCCACAGACGTCGCACACGCTAGCCACGGGATACTCCTGGGATTGATACGTTCATGAGGTCGCCGGCAGGTGCTGCCCGGGCAACCTGGTCAGGTTACCCGATGACTCGCCGACCCGGCCAACCGGCCCGGTCCGGCGCTCGCCCGTGCCCCGGCTCACACCTGGTCGTGGACCTGTCCGCCCATCGGCGGGCCGGCCCGGCGGCAAGGGTACCGGAGACGGTGATCCCCGCCGCGGCCAGCGCCGGCCCGGTGCGCGGGGGACACGCCGGACGAGTCCGACGGGTGTCGGTGTGCGCCAGTAGGCTTCTGCCCGTGCTGGACACCCTCGACGCCGCCGCGGTCCGCCGCTGGTGCGCGAGCGGGTTGGCCGCACTGAAGCGCCACCAGGGCGAGATCGACCAGCTCAACGTCTATCCGGTGCCCGACGGCGACACCGGCACCAACCTGGTGCTCACCCTCACCTCGGCCCAGCAGGCCCTCGCCATGGATCTGGACACTCTCCCCGACAGTGGGCCGACCGCGCACGGGCACGCGCTGCGGCTGATGGCCCAGGGCGCGCTGCTCGGCGCACGGGGCAACTCCGGGGTGATCCTCTCGCAGATCCTGCGCGGTTTCGCCGACCAGGTCGCCGGGGCGCCGGCGGTCCGTGGCCGGGAGCTGGCCGCCGCGCTGCGGTCCGGCACCGCCGCCGCGTACGCCGCGGTCTCCCGGCCGGTCGAGGGCACAATGCTCACAGTGGTCGCGGCGGCCGCCGCCGCGGCCGAGGGCACGGACAGCGACGACCTGCCGACGGTGGCCGGCGTCGCGGCCCGGGCGGCGGCCGAGGCGCTCGCCCGGACCCCGGAGCAACTGCCGGCGCTGGCCCGCGCCGGCGTGGTCGACGCCGGTGGCCGAGGGCTCTGCGTGCTGCTCGACGCCCTGGTCGAGGTGCTGACCGGGGAGCGTACGGCCCGGCCCGCGCCGACGCCGCGCTCCGCCCGCCCGGCGGCCACCGTCGCCCGCGAGACCGGTTCGGAGGAATACGCGTACGAGGTGCAGTTCCTGCTCGATGCCCGAGGCGAAGCGGTGGCCGGGTTGCGGCGGGCCCTGGACGCGTTGGGAGATTCGCTCGTCGTCGTCGGCGACGGGCGTGAGCCGGAAGGCACCTGGAACGTGCACGTGCACGTCAACGACGTGGGCGCGGCGGTCGAGGCCGGTGTCGCCGCCGGCCGCCCGTACCGGATCTCGGTGACCCGTTTCGCCGATGAGCCGCAGTCGCCCCCCGGCCCGGTGGTGGCCGGCCGGGCCGCGGTGGTGGTGGCCACCGGCGGCGGCATCGCCGACCTGTTCGCGGCGGAGGGCGCCACAGTGGTGCCGGGCAACCCGTCCATCGGCGAGTTGCTCGACGCCGTCCGCAGCACCGGCGCGGCCCGGGTCGTGGTGCTGCCCAACGACCCCAACACCGAGGCGGTGGCGAGCGCGGCAGCCCGCGAGGCCCATCGGCACGGCATCAAGGTGAGCGTGGTGCCGACCCGCTCACCCGTGCAGGCGTTGGCCGCCCTCGCGGTCCGCGACGCTGACCGCCGTTTCGAGGACGACGTCATCGCGATGGCCGAGGCGGCCGGCGCCTGCCGTTACGCCGAGGTCTGCCATGCCAGCCGGGAGGCGCTGACCGTGGCCGGTCCGTGCCGCCCCGGTGACGTGTTGGCGCTGGTGGAGGGTGAGGTGCACCTGATCGGCACCGATCTCACCGACACCTGCGCGGCAGTTGTCGACCGGATGCTCGGTGGTGGCGGCGAGATGGTCACCCTGCTGGCCGGGGTGGACGCTCCGGCCGGGCTCACCGATGCCGTCCGCGCGCACGTCGCGCGACGTTGGCCGTTCGTCGAGGTGCACGCGTACCCTGGCGGCCAGCCTTTTTATCCGCTCCTGGTAGGGATCGAATGAGCGAACCAGCCACGGTGGACACTCCGCTGAAGAAGCTGGTCGGGGACAAGACAGCCAAGGCGCTGGCCTCGCACCTCGACCTGCACACCGCGGGCGACCTGGTCTACCACTTCCCGCGTCGCTACGACGAGCGTGGTGAGCACACCGACATCCGCGCACTGGACGTCGGTGAGCAGGTCACCGTGCTGGCCCAGGTGCAGCGCACAGCGGTGCGCCCGATGCGTCAGCGGCGGGGCAACCTGCTGGAGGTGACCGTCGGCGACGGCTCCGGCGGGGTGCTGACGTTGACCTTCTTCGGCAACCAGGCGTGGCGCGAGCGGGAGCTGCGCCCCGGCCGTTGGGGCCTGTTCGCCGGCAAGGTCACCGAGTTCCGCAGCAAACGGCAGCTCAACGGCCCGGAGTACGTCCTGCTCGGCGAGGGTGGCGACGGCGAGGCGGCGGTCAGCGACGACATCGAGGAGTTCGCCGGGGCGCTGATCCCCGTCTACCCGGCCGCCGCGGCCGTGCCGACCTGGGTGATCGCGCGCTGCGTGCGTGTCGTACTGGACACGTTCACCCCGCCGGACGATCCACTGCCGAGCGCCGTGCGGGCGAGCCGCAAGCTGGTCGGGTTGGGTGCCGCGCTGACCGAGATCCACCGGCCGTCCAGCAAGGAGGCGCTGCACCAGGCGCGGCGGCGACTCAAGTGGGACGAGGCCTTCGCCGTCCAGGTGACCCTGGTGCAGCGCAAGCACCGGGCGGCCGACTGGCCGGCCCGGCCCCGCCCGGCGCGCCCGGGCGGGCTGCTGGAAGCCTTCGACGCACGACTCCCGTACGAGCTGACGGCCGGTCAGCGCGAGGTGGGTGTGGAGATCGCGGCCGATCTGGCCACCCCGCACCCCATGCACCGCCTGTTGCAGGGCGAGGTGGGCTCGGGCAAGACGGTGGTGGCGCTGCGGGCGATGCTCCAGGTGGTCGACGCGGGCGGGCAGGCCGCACTGCTGGCTCCCACCGAGGTGTTGGCCGCCCAGCACCACCGCGGCATGCTCGACCTGCTCGGGCCCCTCGGGCGGGCCGGCGAGCTGGGCTCCGCCGAGACCGCCACCCGGGTCGAGCTGGTCACCGGCTCGCTGGGCGCGGTGGCCCGCCGTCGGGCGCTCGGCGAGGTGGCCAGCGGTGCCGCCGGCATCGTGCTCGGCACCCACGCCCTGCTGTACGAGGGGGTCGACTTCGCCGACCTCGGCCTGGTGGTCGTCGACGAGCAGCACCGCTTCGGCGTCGAGCAGCGCGACGCCCTGCGGGCCAAGGCCGACCAGCCGCCGCACGTGCTGGTGATGACGGCCACCCCGATCCCGCGCACGGTGGCGATGACCGTCTACGGCGACCTGGAGGTCTCCACGCTCTCTCAGCTGCCCAGGGGGCGGTCGCCGATCGCCTCGCACGTGGTGCCGGCCGCCGAGAAGCCGGCCTACCTGGACCGGGCCTGGCGTCGGCTGCGCGAGGAGGTGACCGCCGGCCACCAGGCGTACGTGGTGTGCCCGCGGATCGGCGACGGACCGACTGGCGATGAGGAACCGCCGGCCGAGGACGACAACGGTCGGCGGCCACCGCTGGCGGTGACCGAAGTGGCTCCGCTGCTGGCCGAGGGCCCGCTGCACGGCCTGCGCATCGGGGTGCTGCACGGTCGTCTGCCGGCCGACGAGAAGGACGCGGTGATGCGGTCCTTCGCGGCCGGCGACCTGGACGTGCTGGTGGCGACGACAGTGGTCGAGGTCGGCGTGGACGTGCCGAACGCGACGGTGATGATCGTGCTGGACGCCGACCGGTTCGGTGTCTCCCAGCTGCACCAGCTGCGGGGCCGGGTCGGCCGGGGCGCCGCTGCCGGGCTCTGTCTGCTGGTCAGCGAGGCGGCCGAGGGTTCGTCGGCACGGGAGCGGCTGGACGCGGTGGCGTCCACGAGCGACGGTTTCAAGCTCGCCGAACTCGATCTGGAGCAGCGCCGTGAGGGCGACGTGCTGGGCGCCACCCAGTCCGGGCGCCGCTCGCACCTGCGGTTGCTGTCCCTGCGACGCGACGCCGACCTGATCCGCGACGCCCGCGCCGAGGCGATCACCCTGATCGAGGACGACCCGGAGCTGACCCGCAGTCCGGCGCTGGCCGCGTCGGTGGCCGCACTTGTGGACGAGGACCGCGCGGAGTACCTGGAAAAGGGCTGACCACGCTCATCACATGGCTGAGGGCGCGCCGACCGGGTGGTCGACGCGCCCTCAGGTGTCAGAGCGGGTTGTCTCAGACGGTGAAGCGAACCCGACGACGACGGGCCACCATGAACAGCGCCACACCGGCGGCCAGCAGGACCGCGGCGCCGGCGATGATGCCGCCGGTGGCAGCACCGGTCAGCGGCAGAGCGGGCTCGTCCTTACCGCCACCCTGACCCGGGGCGCAGTCGGCCGGCTGCTCCCAGGCGATCGGCGCGGTGTCGTCGAGGCCCTCGGCGGCCGGCGTGACGACGAGACCCTTGGTCGCGTCGAAGGAGACGGAACCGGTCTCGCCCGGCTTCACGACAAGCGTCTTCACCTCGCCCTTGTTCGGGGTCAGGGTGAGCGTGACGGTCTCACCGTCGGCGGGGTTCTCGATCGTGAAGGTGAGCTTGTCGCAGGTCGACTCGACCGAGCCCACCGGCTCCGCCGGAGCCGGGGTGGCAGGCGGGGTCGGGGTCGGGCTCTGGGTCGCAGGCTGGCTCGGCGACGGAGAGGCGGCCGTGGGGGTCGGGCTGGGGGTGGCCGACGGAGTGGCGGTCGGGTTGCTCGGCGAGGGCGTGGGCTCTGCCGCGCAGGTGCCCGCCGGCTCGGCGGCCACGGTCCGCTCCTCGGTCACGATCCGGTCGGAGCGCACCCATCGCGCCTCGACGGTCAGCTCGATCGTCGGCCGCTTCTCGTCGAAGCGGTGGGCCTGGGTGCCGGTGAGGAAACCCTGACCCTTCGCCGGGAGAGTGGCGTCCTTGGCGAGGCCGCCGGTGAAGTCGCCCGGGACGGTCGACTTGAGCGTGGTGATCTTCGCGTCGATGTTCTCGCTGTTGCCGACCGTCCAGGTCACCTTGACCTGGCCGTCGGAGGTCAGGCAGTAGGTGCCGGAGGGCTCGGGGTGGTGGGCGCTCGCGGGGCTCGCGATGGCGCCGATGCCGGCGAGGCCGATCAGCGCGCCCGCGGCGATGGCCGCTACGCGCCGGGGAACGGAGACTTGGGAGGGTTCACGCCTGCTCCTGGTGAGGGGGGTACGGATCGCGTGGCGGGAGGCCGGGAGACATCGTGACCGGGGAGTCACCTGCTCACCGGGGCGTCGCGCGACGCGGTGGTGTTCCCGCGGCGAAAGCGGGGACAGGGGGAGACTGTACTGATGGGTGGTTAATGAGGGGAGTTCAGATCATTGCCATCCGGCAATGTAGTCGATTCGTGATCTTTGATAAACCGAAGGTGTCGGTCTGGTCACTGGGGACGGTGCGCCAGCCCGGTCTCCACGATGGATGCCGCACCGTCGGGGCAGCTCAGGTACTCCGCGTCGGCGCCGGCTGGCCGGCTGCTCGGATCCACGCCGTCCTGACCGGGTGCGCGCCGCATCGCGTAGCGTCGCGGGCATGAGCAGGAGGAAACGGTGACCCGGATCGTGGCCGGGACGCTCGGTGGCCGGCGGATCGCCGCGCCGCCCGGCGCCGGCACCCGACCCACCTCGGACCGGGTCCGGGAGGCGCTCTTCAGCGCCGTCCAGGCCGAGGTCGATCTCGACGGCGCCCGCTTCGCCGACCTGTACGCCGGCTCCGGCGCGGTCGGCCTGGAGGCGCTCTCCAGGGGTGCCCGGCACGTGCTGCTGGTCGAGTCCGACCCGCGGGCGGCCCGGGTGATCCGGGAGAACGTGGCGGCCCTTCGCGCCGGTCCGGCGGCCCGTCTGGTCACCGGCAAGGTGGCGACGGTGCTGGCCGGCGGACCGGACGGCGAGCCGTACGACGTGGTCTTCGCGGACCCGCCGTACGCGGTGCCGGACGAGGAGATCACCGCGCTGTTGGCCGCGCTGGTGGACGGCGAATGGCTGGCGCCCGACGCGTTGGTGGTGGTGGAGCGGTCCCGCCGGACCAGGGAGTTCGACTGGGTGGAGGGGATCACCGCCGAGCGCAGTCGCCGTTACGGCGAGACCACCCTTTGGTACGGTCGCCGATCATGAGACGTGCGGTGTGCCCCGGTTCGTTCGACCCGGTCACCAACGGACACCTCGACATCATTGGGCGGGCCAGTCGGCTCTTCGATGAGGTGATCGTCGGTGTGCTGGTGAATCAGTCGAAGAGTGGCCTGTTCACCGTCGAGGAGCGCATCGAGATGCTCCGCGAGGTGACCTCGTCGTACGGCAACGTGCGGGTCGAGTCGTTCCGAGGGCTGCTGGTGGACTTCTGTCGGGCCCAGCAGGCAAGTGTGCTGATCAAGGGTCTGCGGGCGGTCAGTGACTTCGACTACGAGCTGCAGATGGCCCAGATGAACATCGGTCTGGCCGGTGTCGAGACGCTCTTCATGCCGACCAACCCGCTCTACTCGTTCCTCTCGTCGAGCCTGGTCAAGGACGTGGCCAAGTGGGGCGGCGACATCTCCGCCCACGTCCCCGATCCGGTCCGCGAAGCCCTCCAGGCCCGTCTGGGCCCCCGCCGCTGACCTGCCCCCGTCACCCCCTCACCCCGTCACCCCTTCACCCGCGATCTTGCACTTATGGTTCCCGGATCGCCCCTTTCGGGGTGGTTTGGTGCAACCGAAAGTGCAAGATCGGCGCGGAAAGAGGCGCGGGGTGGGCGCGGGAGCGGGGGGTGACTATGTCGCGACTCGCCGGGTTGGGGTGAGTGGGGCGGCGGTGGGGCGGGCACGACATGATTGGTGGCGCGGGGAACGGCCGTAGCCCGCATCATGGAGGTCGGCCGACGAACGACAGGAGTGAGGTAGCCGGTGGACCCGCTCGATCGCATCGACGAACTGATCGCCATCCTGGAGCAGGCCCGCTCCGTCCCGATGTCGCGCAACAACTGCATGGTCGACCGGGGTGAGATGATCGCTGCCCTCGATGAGATGCGCGCCGATCTTCCCGCCGACCTGCGTCGTGCCGCCGCGCTCCTGGAGGAGCGCGACAAGATCATGGACGCCGGCAAGCGCGAGGCGGACCGGATCATCAGCGAGGGTGAGGCAGAACACGCCCGCCTGGTTTCGGTGAACGAGATCACCGTGTCGGCCGAGCACGAGGGTGCCCGGATCATCGGCGAGGCCCGTGCCGAGGCACAGCGCCTGCGTGAGGAGGTCGACGACTACGTCGACACCGCGCTGGCCAACTTCGAGCAGTTCCTGACCCGGGCGCTGGCCTCGATAGAGCGCGGCCGGGACAAGATGCACGCGCTGCGGGAGATCGGCACCTTCGCTGGGGATGAGCCGGAACGCCCGCTACCCTTCTGAGCGGCACCTCACCAGCCGACTTCTCAGGCGGGCGTCGCCCCCGGTTCGACGGTCGGGCGGTCGTCCAGGTAACCTTTTTTGTCGGCCTCTCACCGGCCGGAGTCTAACTATGCCCAAGCGCTCGCCATCGACACTCAACCCCAGGTCGCCGTTGGTCCTCGACACGAGGGACCTGCCGCGTCGCCCTGGCGCGTTGCGTGAGGTCCGGCGGGTCGTGCCGGCACCGGCGGACCTCGGTGTGGAGTTGATCGCTGTGCCGGAGGGCGCGGACCTCGACCTCGATCTGAGGTTGCAGTCGGTGTCCGAGGGCGTGCTCGTCTCCGGGACCATCACCGGTCCTGTCCGGGGCGAGTGCGGCCGTTGCCTGCGCGAGATCAACGACTCGATGGGCGTGACGATCCAGGAGCTGTACGCGTACGAGGACAGCACCACGGACGCCACGACCGACGAGGACGAGGTGGGCCGGATGCAGGGCGATCTGATCGACCTGGAGCCGGCGCTGCGGGACGCGTTGGTGCTCACGCTGCCGACCAACCCGCTCTGCCGGGAGGACTGCCCAGGACTGTGCCCCGAATGCGGGGCGCACTGGGACGATCTGCCGGCCGACCACAGTCACCAGCAGATCGACCCGCGTTGGGCGGGCCTGTCGCAACTGACCGTTACAGAGGAGTAAGAACCGTGGCCGTCCCGAAGCGCAAGATGTCGCGCAGCAACACCCGGTCCCGCCGGGCGAACTGGAAGGCGACAGTGGTCGCGACCGTTGCGTGCCCGCAGTGCAAGTCCCCGAAGCTGCCGCACGCCGCCTGCTCCGTCTGCGGCACCTACAACGGCCGCCAGGTTCTCGAGGTCTGACCTGGACGCCGAGTGACGCCCCCGACCCCAGGTCGGGCGGCGCGCGCATCCTGGCATTCGCCCGGTGCTCCGGCTCCCTCCGACGCCGGCCGGCCTACTCCGGCCGGCGTTCCGGTGGAGCCGGGCGCCGCGCGGATCGCCGTTGACCTCCTCGGCGGGGACGACGCTCCCGCCGTCGTGGTTGACGGCGCTCTGCGGGCCATGCGCGCCGACCCTGACCTGCATCTGCTTCTCGTCGGTCCGACCGAGGTCGCCGACGAGTTGATTGCTGCCCTCGATCCGGGGCAACGCGCCCGGATCACGGTGCGGCCCGTCCGCGACGTCGTCGGCATGGCCGACCATCCCAGCGCCGCCCGCGCCGAGAGCACCGTCCGGGCGGCGGTCACCGCCGTCCGTGACGGGACCGCCGACGCCCTGGTCTCCGCCGGTGCCACAGGTGCCACCGTCACCGCGGCAGTGCTCGGCCTCGGCCGCTCGCCGGAGATCCGCCAACCCGCTCTGGCCGCCACCCTGCCCGCCGTGGCGGGGCCTGTGGTGTTGCTCGACGTCGGCGGCTCCCTGGAACCCCGCCCGGCCACCCTCGCCCGCCACGCCGTGCTCGGCGCCGCGTACGCGGCGGTGGCCCACTCGATCGCCGCGCCACGGGTCGGTTTGCTCTCGGTCGGCACCGAGGCCGGCAAGGGCGACCGTGTCCGCCGCGCCACCGATCCTCTGCTCGCCGTCGAACCGCTGCCCGGTGGGGCGCGCTACGTCGGTCTGGTCGAGGGGTACGACGTGGCCCTCGGCGCGCGCGCCGATGTGGTCGTCACCGACGGGTTCACCGGTAACGTGCTGCTCAAGGCCATTGAGGGCGCGTACGCGATGGCCGGCGGCCCACCTGCCCAGGGCGGTGCGCCCCGCGCGGCTGCCCTGTTGGGCGTCGCGGGGACGGTGGTCGTCTGCCACGGGTCCGCCCGCGCCGACGACGTCGCCTCCGGCATAGCTCTCGCCGCCCACCTGTGGCGGCGGCGCGCCACCGATCTGGTCTCCGCGTTGCTCGACCGCGACGCCGCGACGGATCGCACCGATCGCTCCACCGACACCGAGGTACGCACATGAGCAACGACAAGCGGCGGCGGGCGTCCGTCGGTCACCTGGAAGCCGCCTTCGGAGTGAGCCTGGAACCCGAGCTGCTCCAGCGCGCGTTGACCCACCGGTCGTACGCGTACGAGAACGGCGGGCTGCCGACCAACGAGCGGCTGGAGTTCCTCGGCGACTCGGTGCTCGGCGTGGTGATCACCACGGCGCTCTTCCACAACCACCCGGATCTGCCCGAGGGGCAGCTGGCCAAGCTGCGTGCCAGCGTGGTCAACATGCGAGCGCTCGCCGACGTGGCCCGTGGTCTGGGCCCGGACGGGCTCGGCGCGTACCTGTTGCTCGGTAAGGGTGAGGAGACGACCGGTGGCCGGGACAAGGCGAGCATCCTCGCCGACACGCTGGAGGCGCTGCTCGGCGCGATCTACCTCCAGTACGGCCTGGACACCACGGGCATCGTCATCCACCGGCTCTTCGACCCGCTGATGGCCGAGTCGGCCGGCCGCGGGGCCGCACTGGACTGGAAGACCAGCCTCCAGGAGCTGACGGCGGCGCTCGGGCTCGGCGTGCCGGAGTACCGGATCGAGGGCACCGGCCCGGATCACCTGAAGACGTTCACCGCCTGGGTGGTGGTGGCCGGCAACCGGTACGGCGGCGCCGAGGGGCGCAGCAAGAAGGAGGCGGAGCAGCGGGCCGCCGAGGCCGCCTGGCGGACGCTCGCCGAGCAGAACGGCCAGAACGGCGACGACGGCCAGAATGGTCGGGCCGGCGACGACCGCCGGGACCAGCCGACCGGCCGGGACGACTCGGGCGACCGGGACGAGCCGTTCGGGCCGCTGGAGCGCGCGGAGCGGGCTGCTCAGGCCGAGCAGGCCGACCACCTGGCGCAGGCGCTGCCGGCCGGGGGCGCCGACGGCCACGAGACGGGCCCGCGGCGTGCCTGAGCTGCCCGAGGTGGAGACCGTCCGACAGGGGGTGGCCCAGTGGGTCGTCGGCCGTCGGATCGCCTCGGTCGAGGTTCGTCACCCGCGTGCGGTCCGTCGACATGTTCCGGGCGACGTGCACTTCGCCGACGTGCTCGCCGGCCGGACGGTGCTGGACGCCCGCCGTCGCGGCAAGTACCTGTGGTTGCCACTGGACAGCGGTGACGCGATCGTCGGGCATCTCGGTATGTCGGGTCAGCTGCTGCTCCAGCCACCCGGCACGACGGACGAGACCCATCTGCGGGTTCGGTTCCGGTTCGCCGACGACGGCCCGGAGCTGCGCTTCGTCGACCAGCGCACGTTCGGTGGGCTCTCGGTGAGCGAGGGCGGCGCCGAGTTGCCCGACGAGATCGCGCACATCGCCCGCGACCCGATGGACCCGGAGTTCTCCGACGAGGCGTTCGTCGCGGCGCTGCGCCGCCGGCACACCGAGGTGAAGCGGGCCCTGCTCGACCAGACCCTGATCTCCGGGGTGGGCAACATCTACGCCGACGAGGCGCTGTGGCGCGCCCGGCTGCACGGCGGCCGACCCACCGACGCGCTGACCGGCCCGGCCGCGCAGCGGCTGCTCGGCCACGTCCGCGACGTGCTGGCCGAGGCGATCAGCGAGGGCGGCACCAGCTTCGACGCCCTCTACGTGAACGTCAACGGCGAGAGCGGTTACTTCGACCGGGCGCTCAACGCCTACGGGCGCGAGGGCGAGCCGTGCCGCCGGTGCGGCGCGCCGATCCGCCGCGAGGCGTTCATGAACCGCTCCTCGTACAGTTGCCCGCACTGTCAGCCACGGCCCCGGGGTTCCCTTCGGGGATGACCCCGAGCCGGCTCGGGGGGATGCCGGCGGGTCGCGGCGGGTCGCTCCGGGCTGGACCCCGGTGTACGTCCGGATCGCGGACTTACGCCCGATGAACGCACCCCCGCCCCCGGTCTGGTCGTTCCAGGGTGGACCGGGGTCGATCCCCGATGTGACCGTCTCGTCACGCACCTAGCGTCAGCACCGTTGACAGGGGGTTGACGTGACAGGGGGACGCGAGATGGGCAGCAGACCGGTGACGGTGCGGATGGCACGGTGGAGCGCCGAGCACCCATGGCGGGCGATCGCGCTGTGGGTCGTGTTCGTGGCCGTGTGCTTCATCGGTGGCAGCGCCGCCGGTCTCAACGAGGCCACCAGCGGCGACCAGGCGATCGGTGAGGCGGGGCGGGCCGGCCTGATCGTGGACGCCGGTGACTTCGACGACCCGGCCGTTGACAACGTCCTCATCACCTCCCGGGGCGGTGCGCTCGACCAGGCCGCGGCGAAGGCGGCGGCCGACGACGCTGCGGCCCGGCTGCGTACGGTCGCCGGGGTGGCCGGGGTGGGCCAGCCGATCACCGCGCGGGACGGTTCCGCGCTGCTGCTGCCGATCACCATGTCGGGTGACCCGGAGACCGCCTCGGACCGGGTGCAACCGCTGCGCGACGCCACCGCCACCGTCCAGGCGGCGCATCCGCAGCTGCGCGTCGAGCAGGTCGGCGGGCCGTCGATCGGTCAGGCCCTCGACGACACCCTGGGCAAGGACTTCAAGCGCGCGGAGCTGCTCAGTCTGCCGGTCACCCTGGCGATCCTGATCATCGCGTTCGGCGCGCTGATCGCGGCCAGCGTGCCGGTGCTGCTGGCGCTCTCCTCGGTCGCCGCCGCGATGGGTCTGTCCACTCTCGCCTCGCACCTGGTACCGGCCACCGACACCACGGCACCGGTGATCCTGCTGATCGGCATGGCGGTCGGGGTCGACTACTCGCTGTTCTACATCCGCCGGGAGCGGGAGGAACGGGCCAAGGGTCGGTCCGGTCTGGACGCGGTGGAGATCGCCGCGGAGACGTCCGGGCACGCCGTGGTGGTCTCCGGCTTCGCGGTGATCATCTCGATGGCCGGGCTGCTGCTCGCCGGCGACGTGGTCTTCTCGTCCCTCGCCATCGGCTCGATCCTCGTGGTGGCCGTCGCGGTGACCGGTTCGCTGACCGTCCTGCCCGCGCTGCTGGCCAAGCTCGGCCGCTGGGTCGACAGGCCCCGGGTGCCGCTGCTCTGGCGACTGACCGCGCCGCGTACCGGCCGGCACGGCGAGCCCCGCAAGCCCCGGCTCTGGCCGGCGGTGCTCCGGCCCGCGCTGCGCGCGCCGGTCGTCACGCTGATCATCTCCGTGGGGCTGCTGCTCGCGCTGGCCGCGCCGGCGCTCGGCATGAAGCTGAAGTTCCCCGGCATGGAGGATCTGCCCCGCACCACTCCGGCCATGCAGGCGTACGACCGGCTCACCGCGGCCTTCCCGAGCGCCGGCACCAATCACGTGGTGGCCGTCCGGGCGCCCGCCGACCAGGCCGGCCGGGTGAGCGCCGCTCTCACCGACCTGTCGGCCCGGGCGGCCGGCGATCCGCTGTTCGCCCCGGCCGAGGCGGACGGCCCGAAGATCGAGGTGTCGGCCGACCGGCGGGTGTCGGTGCTGGAGGTCCCCACCCCGTACGCCAGTCGGGACGACCGGTCGGTGCAGTCGTTGGAGAAGCTGCGCGCGGACCTGGTCCCGGCCGAGCTGCGGGGCGTCCCCGGGATCGAGTACGCGGTGGGCGGGGGTGTGGCCGACAGCGAGGACTACGCACAGCACGTCCGGGACAAGTTGCCGCTGGTCATGGGCTTCGTGCTGGTGCTGACCTTCCTGGTTATGGCGTTCACCTTCCGGTCGGTGGTGATCGCGGCAAGCTCGATCGCGCTGAACCTGCTCTCCGCCGGTGCCGCGTACGGTCTGCTGGTGCTGATCTTCCAGGGCGAGTGGGCGCAGGGACTGCTCGGCTTCACGTCGATGGGCGCGATCGTGTCCTGGCTGCCGCTGTTTCTCTTCGTGGTGCTGTTCGGCCTCTCGATGGACTACCACGTCTTCGTTGTCAGCCGGATCCGCGAGGGGGTCCGGGCCGGCATGTCCAACCGGGACGCCGTGTCGTACGGGATCACCTCGTCGGCCGGGGTGGTGACCAGCGCGGCCATCGTGATGGTCGGGGTCTTCTCGATCTTCGCCACGCTGAGCACGATCGACATGAAGCAGCTCGGCATCGGCCTGGCGGCGGCGATCCTGCTGGACGCCACGATCATCCGGGGAGTGGTGCTGCCGGCGTTGATGACCATGCTCGGCGACGCCAACTGGTGGGCACCGCGCTTCCTGCGCCCCCGTCCGGCGCCCGCCCCCGCCGATCCGCCGACCCCCGCCCCGGAACTGGTGCCGGTCCCCTAACCACCGCACTCCCGCCCCGCCCCGCCGATCGGGGGCGGGGCGGGTTGGTCAGGGGAGGGGGCAGGCTTCTCGGGGGGCGTCCAGGGTGCGGTCCTTGCGGATCGACGCGAAGCCGTAGCCGACTGTGGTGACACAGAAGTCGTCGGTCGAGCCGGTGTACTCGACGTGGAAGACCGGCTTGCCGGCGTCGCCGAACGGCAGCAGCTTGGCGCACAGGGCCAGCCGGACGCACTCCTCGTTGACCGCGAAGTCGAAATCCGGGGCCAGCGCGGCGAGCTGCGGCACGTCGTTGGCCAGCCCGGGGGAGAGGCTCAGCGAGCGGGCCAGCTCGGCCAGCCGGCGGTTGAACAGCAGCTGGTCGTCGAAGTCGAGCGGGAAGCCGGTGCGCGCCGCGTACCCGTCGGCGTCGAAGAGCGCCACCGCGCCGAAGCCCTTGCCCCGGCAGAGCCGGAACCGGTCGGCCAGCACCGGCCGGAGCGCGTCCCAACTCCGGACGTCCAGCCACCGGCTGTCGGGTCGACGCCCGGCCGTACCCCGGACGATCTCCGGAAACCGGCTGGCGTCCGGGTCGGCGGAGCGGACCGACCCCACGTTCACCTGGCAGATCAACCTGCGGTCCCGGGAGCGCAGCTCGGCGGTCTGCGCGGCGGTGGTGGCCACCGGGTCGAGCAGGAAGACCTCGGCGTCCACCGCCGGGTCGAGCGGGCCGCTGAGCTGCCACTGCCACTGCCAGTGCCGGGCCTGTTCCGTCGGCCAGGTGGTGGGCGCCCCCGGCGGGGTCAGCGCGGGCCGACACCCGTATGCCGGCACCACCAACGCGAGAGCGACGCCGGCGGACAGGACGCGGCGCAGCGGGCGTACGGCGACGCGTCGCCGCGGCCGGATCCGCATCGGCAGCTCCCGGGTCCCGGGCGGCCGGTCGCCGCCCGCACCGGTACGCGGCCCCCACGCTCCGGCCCGACGTACCTCACCGGGTCAAACGAGCGCGGGGGCGGGAACGACGCGCGGTCAGCGCGGCGCCGCGAAGACCTGCGTCCAGTACGGTCCGTTGCTGTTGGCGATGCCGACGCCGATCTCGGTGAACGCGCAGTTCAGGATGTTGGCCCGGTGGCCGGAGCTGTTCATCCAGGCGTCCATCACCGCGGCCGGGTTCTTCTGGTTCCAGGCCACGTTCTCGCCGTACGTGCGCCAGGTGTAGCCGGCCCGGTCCAGCCGGGTGCCGGCGTTGCTGCCGTCGCTGCCGGTGTGTGACATGTTCTGGTGGTCGGCCTGGTCCTGGCTGTGCCGCTGGGCGGCCGTCATCAGCTTGTCGTCGATGCTCAGCGCCTTGCAGCCGGCCTTGGCCCGCTCGGCGTTGACCAGGTCCACCACCTCCTGGGCCTGGGCGCTGACGGAGCCGCTGGAGCCGTTGGAACCGGTGGAGCTGCCGGTGTTGCTGGGCGCGCTGCTGCGCTCGACGCTGCGGCGCGAGGCGGCGGTGCTCCGCGACGACGCCGGCGTGGGCTTGATGACCTTGCTCGGCGACGGGCTCGGGGACGCCGGGCTGGGGACGGCGGACTCCGAGGGCGCGGCGAGGGTGTCCAGCACCGGCTCGTCGGTCGGCACGGCCGACGCGGCGAAGGAGTCGTCGACGGCCGTCGGCTGGGCGGCACCGTCGTCACCGCCGGGCAGGGTGAGCGCGCCGACGCCGAAGCTCACCACGAGGGTGGCGGCCGCGGCCGCGCCCCCGATCATCAGCGGCCGGCGCCAGCGGCGTGGGGAGCGGTGCCGTCCCTCGCCGGACCGCCCGGTCTCGGCGGCGCCGCGCCAGCCGTCGGTGGTCTCCGGGTCGGTGTCGGTGTGCCAGCCACCGGGCGTCTCGGCGCGCCGGCCGGTGCTGTCCTGCGCCGGGCGGCTGTCGCCCCAGCCGCCGGCCTCGCCTTCCGGCTGGTACGCCGGCCAGGCTGCGGTGTGGGCGTCGGCCGGCTCGGCGGGGGTCGCCGGTTCCGACTGGAGGCCGCCGGTGGGCTGTTCCCGGTGCCACTCGTCGCCCGGCTGACCGGGCTCGTCGCCGAACAGGTATGCCGAGCGGGGCTCCGGGCGGTCATGCAGCCAGGCCGGCTCGTCGGTCGGTCCCTCGGCGCGCCGGGGGGCGCCGTTCGGGTCCATCGGATCGGTCCAGCCGTACACGCCTATGCCTCCAGGGGTCGGTTGCGGGCCGGGCTGACGCTACGGCGCGCCCAAGACCTGCGGCAACGTGGCTAAGAAAGAGTTAAGGGGAAGTCGGACGCCAGGGTGCGGACTTCCGCAGATCCGGGCGTACAGTAAAGGCGTCCGGACAGAGAGTGTCCGTGCCTTGCGGCAGCCCCCCCGACAAGTGGACAGGTCGACGTGGAGATGATCTACGGCCTGCGAGAACTTGACGAAGGAGGGGTTTGCGGCTCAATATATAGGTGTCGCCAGTCGCGCCCGGTCATGCCCAGATACAGCCTGGAATGACAGCCGCGTACAAATGGGCGCGCGTTGGCCGGCCTTTCCGGCAGCGCATATCAAGGAGTCAGCATGGCGAAGGCCCTCTACGGCCACGTAGGTGCAGCGCCCGACCGGCGTCTGCTCGACGAGGTCACCCGACTGCGTTCCAGGGTCCAGGCACTGGAGTTCGAGATCACGCGGCTGCGTGCCGACAATGATCGGCTCGCGGCGGCTGCGGCGGAGGCGGACGATCTGCTCCGTCTGGCCGAGCCGGCGCTGACCTGATCTCCAGGTCGTAAAAAAACTGAATCGCACCATCGCAAAATGCGCGCCGACACGTCTGTGCCGGCGCGTAACACTGTCCGGTACCTTTCGGCGCCGACGATTCGTGATCTTGTGGCCGATCGTGCGGGAAGCGCGCCGCGCAGTTACCGAAAGCGCGTCGCCGGATAAGCCGATCATGAAAGGCGCTTGTCTTTCTCGCGGTCGGCGGAACGACAGCGCGCCCACTGTCGACGCGACCTGGGGCGGGTCGCGTGCCGGCCCACTCCCACCGCCGGGTTAGTCTGCGAGTTCACCCAGGTCCCCACAGCCGGCGACGGTACGGCGGCCACCGGACGAGGATCGAGTAGGTGTATCTCAAGAGCCTGACGGTGAAGGGGTTCAAGTCCTTCGCCTCCGCCACGACGTTGAAGCTGGAGCCGGGGATCACCTGTGTGGTGGGCCCGAACGGCTCGGGCAAGTCCAACGTCGTCGACGCCATCGCCTGGGTCCTCGGCGAGCAGGGCGCCAAGGCCCTGCGTGGCGGCAAGATGGAGGACGTCATCTTCGCCGGCACCGCCGGCCGGGCGCCGCTGGGTCGCGCCGAGGTCACCCTCACCATCGACAACACCGACGGCGCGCTGCCGATCGAGTACACCGAGGTCTCCATCACCCGCCGGATGTTCCGCTCCGGCGAGAGCGAGTACGAGATCAACGGCAACACCTGCCGGTTGCTCGACATCCAGGAGCTGCTGTCCGACTCCGGCATCGGCCGGGAGATGCACATCATCGTCGGGCAGGGCCGCCTCGACGGGATGCTGCACGCCAAGCCGGAGGACCGCCGGGCGTTCATCGAGGAGGCGGCCGGCGTCCTCAAGCACCGCAAGCGCAAGGAAAAGGCGCTGCGCAAGCTCGACGCGATGCAGGTGAACCTCAATCGCTTGACCGACCTCACGGCCGAGCTGCGCCGTCAGCTCAAGCCGCTGGGCCGGCAGGCCGAGGTGGCCCGACGGGCCGCCGCCATCCAGGCCAACCTGCGCGACGCCCGGTTGCGCCTGCTCGCCGACGACCTGGCCACCCTGCGGACCACCCTCGACCGGGAGATCGCCGACGAGACCGCGCTGCGTGAGCGGCGCGAGCAGATCGAGGGTGAGCACGCCGAGGTGCAGGGCCGGCTCGGCGAGTTGGAGGCCGCCCTCGCGGAGGACGCGCCGCTGCTCGCCGCCGCCCAGGACACCTGGTACAAGCTGTCCGCCCTCCAGGAACGCTTCCGCTCGATCGAGCAGTTGGCCCGGGAACGGCTCCGGCACCTCAGCGCCACCGGCGACGACGAGCGACCCGGCCGGGACCCGGAGCAGCTGGAGGCCGAGGCGGAACGCGTCCGCGAGCAGGAGGAGGAGCTACGCGGCGCGCTCACCGACGACCAGATCCGACTGGCCGAGGCGGTCGAGCGCCGGCAGGAGCTGGAGCGGCAGCTGGCCGCCGCCGAGCGCGAACTGGTCGCCGCGGCCAAGGCCATCGCCGACCGGCGGGAGGGGATGGCCCGGCTCACCGGGCAGGTCAACTCCGCCCGGGCCCGAACCACAAGCGCCGGCGAGGAGATCGAACGCCTCGCGATCGCGCACGCCGACGCGCTGGGCCGCGCCGAGCAGGCGCAGGCCGACCTGGACGCGGTCGCCGCCCAGTCCACCGAGGCCGACCGGGACAACGCGGACCTGGACGCCCGGCACGACGAAGCGGTCGCCGTGCAGGAACGGGCCCAGGCCACCGTCCGATCGCTGGCCGACGCCGAGCGGGCGGCGGAGAAGGACGCCGCTACCTGGAAGGCCCGCGAGGAGGCGCTCGCCCTGGGGCTGCGCCGCAAGGACGGCGCCGGGGCGCTGCTCGCCCGCGCCGGGGACGTCCCCGGCCTGCTCGGCAGCCTCGCCGGGCTGCTCACCGTCGCGCCGGGCCACGAGGCCGCGCTGGCCGCCGCGCTCGGCGGCCTCGCCGACGCGGTCGCCGTCAGCGGGGTGGACGAGGCCGTCGAGGCGATGCGGCTGCTGAAGATCTCCGACGCCGGCCGGGCCGGCCTGCTGGTCGGCAGCCCGGCGGGGCCCGGCATGACCGGCTCCGCGGACGCGCTGCGCCCGAAGCTGCCGGACGACGCCCGGTGGGCGCCCGACCTGGTGGAGTGCGGCGCCGAGCTGCGGCCGGCGGTGCACAGGGCCCTGCGGGACGTGGCGCTCGTCGATGATCTCGCCGCCGCCGCCGAGCTGGTCGCCAGCAACCCCGAGCTGCGGGCGGTCACCCCCGACGGTGACGTGGTCGGGGCGTACGCGGCGGCGGGCGGGTCGGCCAAGGCTCCCAGCTACATCGAGGTGCAGGCCGCCGTCGAGGAGGCCCGCGCCAACCGGCTCACCGCCGAACGCGCCGGCCTGGAGCTACGTGATCAGTTGGTCGAGGCGCGCGCCGAGGTGGCCGCCGCCAAGGAGACCGTGCAGCACGCCGCCGCCGAGAAGCGCGAAGCGGAGAGCCACCGCAACGCCGCCTCTCGCCGGCTGGCCGAGCTGGGCGCGGCGGCCCGGTCCGCGAAGGCCGAGACGGACCGGCTCGGCGACTCCCGCTCCCGCGCCGAGGCTGCCCGGCAACGCGACCTCACCGCCCTCGCCGAGCTGGAGGAGCGGCTGCGGTTGGCCGAGGAGACCCCGGTCGACGCCGAGCCGTCCACCGAGGAACGGGACCAACTGGCGGCGATGGTGCCGCAGGCCCGGCAGAACGAGATGGAGGTCCGGCTCGCCGTGCGTACCGCCGAGGAGCGGGTCTCCTCGATCGCCGGCCGCGCCGACTCGCTCGCCCGGCAGGCCACCGCGGAGCGGGCCGCCCGGGAGCGCGCGGCGGCCCGGCGGGCCGCCCGCGCCCGAGGCGCGGGCATCGCCCGGTCCGTCGCCGGTGGCGCCCGGGAGGCGCTGACCCGGTTGACCACCTCGATCGCGACGGCCGAGGAGCACCGCGACGCGGTCGCCCTGGAGCGCGCCGCGCGGGAGGCAGAGCTTCAGGAGGTACGCGGGGCAGCCAAGCGGCTCGGTGCCGAGCTGGAGCGGCTGACCAGCCAGGTGCACCGCGACGAGGTGGCCCGCGCGGAGCAGCGGCTGCGCATCGAGCAGTTGGAGGCGAAGGCCGCCGAGGACTTCGGGCTGGACGTGGAGACGCTGGTGGCCGAGTACGGCCCGGCTCAGCCCGTTCCGCCGACCCCTGTCGACGTCGCGGCGGCCGAACGTGACGGTCTGCCGGTGCCCGAGCCGGTGCGTTACGAGCGGCCGGTGCAGGAGAAGCGGGCCGCGAAGGCGGAACGTGAACTCACCCTGCTCGGCAAGGTCAACCCGCTCGCGCTGGAGGAGTTCGCCGCGCTGGAGGAGCGTTTCAAGTTCCTCTCCGAGCAGTTGGAGGACCTCAAGGCCACCCGTCGGGACCTGCTCACCGTGGTCAAGGACGTGGACGAGCGGATCCTGGAGGTCTTCGCCAGCGCCTTCGAGGACACCGCCCGGGAGTTCGAGCAGGTGTTCACGGTGTTGTTCCCCGGCGGCGAGGGGCGGCTCATCCTCACCGAACCGGACGACCTGCTCACCACAGGTGTCGAGGTGGAGGCCCGCCCACCGGGCAAGAAGATCAAGCGGCTGTCGCTGCTCTCCGGTGGCGAGCGGTCGCTGACCGCGGTGGCCATGCTGGTGGCGATCTTCCGTGCCCGACCCAGCCCGTTCTACATCATGGACGAGGTGGAGGCGGCCCTGGACGACGTCAACCTGGGCCGGCTGATCCTGTTGCTGGCACAGTTGCGCGAGAAGAGCCAGCTGATCGTCATCACGCACCAGAAGCGGACGATGGAGATCGCCGACGCGCTCTACGGCGTGACCATGCGCAGCGGGGTCACCCAGGTGATCAGCCAACGGCTCAACCGGGCCGACGAGGACGACCAGCGGCACGGCCGCGGCGAGGAGAACGGGTAGTGGCTCGGGAACGCGCGACGGCGCTCCTGCTGGACTTCGACGGCGTACTGCGCCGGTGGGATCCGGCGGTGGCTGCCGGTGTCGAGCGGGAGTACGGCCTGTCCGAGGGGGTGCTCGGCGAGATCGCCATGCAGTGGGGCCGGCTTCAGCCGGTGCTCACCGGCCAGGTCAGCCACGCCGAGTGGGTGAGCAGCGTGGCCGACGCGCTCGCCGAGCCGGCCGGCGGCCCGGACCGGGCCCGCGCGGCGGTGGAGCAGTGGCAGCGCTACCGGGGTGAGGTGGACACCGAGGTGCTCGACTTCGTCCGGGAGGCGCGCGCGGCCGGGATCACTGTCGGTCTGGGCACCAACGCCACCGACCTGCTCGACGCCGACCTGGCCGCCCTCGGCCTGGTCGGCGAGCTGGACGTGGTGGTCAACTCCTCGACGGTCGGCGTGCACAAGCCCGCCCCGGAATACTTCCAGGCCGCCTGCGTGGCCCTGGCCACCCCGCCGGCCCGGGTCCTCTTCGTCGACGACGAGGACTGGGCCGTGCGGGGTGCCCGCGCCGCCGGGCTGTCGGCGCACCGCTGGGGCGGCCACGCCGACCTCCGTTACCTGCGGGCCGCCCTGAACTACTGAGCGCCTGTCACTCGCCGGTGACGCCGTCGATGCGTTCCCGGATCAGGTCGGCGTGCCCGTTGTGCCGGGCGTACTCCTCGATCATGTGCACGTACACCCAGCGCAGGTTGAAGGTGCGCTTCTTCGCGCCGACCTCGGTGAACGTCTCGTCGAGCGAGTGGCCGGCGGCGGCCTCCCGGGCCAGCGCCACCTCGCGGTGGAAGATGGCGAAGTCCGCCTCGGCGTCGGCGGCGCTGACGTCGTGGTCGGCGTCCGGGGTCTCCGGGGTGAAGTACGGGTAGTCGACAGGCTCGCCGGCGAAGTTCTCCCGGAACCACCAGGCCTCGACCTCGGCCAGGTGTCGGACCAGGCCGAGCAGCGTCAGCCCGGACGGTTCCACGCTGGGTGTCCGCAACTGCTCCTCGGTCAGGCCGGCGCACTTGAGCAGCAGTGTCTGTCGGTGGTAGTCGAGCCAGCCGTCGAGCATGGTGCGCTCGTCGCCGACGTACGGTTCGGGGGTCCGGGTGATCTCCGGTGCGGTCCACGTCATGCCGCGCATCCTGCCCGGCACCCCGGACACGCCGCGACGGGTTATCAGGGCACCACGACGACGGGCCAGCGGCCGGCGCGGACCAGCCGGGTGGCGACCGAGCCGACCAGCCGGTGCCCGGCCTGCTCGGAGGCCCCGACCACCACCATGTCGGCCTGGAACTCGTCGGCCGCCGCGCACAGCTCGCCGTACGCGTCGCCGCGCCGCACCAGCAGGGTCACCGGAATGCCCCACTGTTCGGCCCCGCGCCGGCACTCCCGGCGCAGCTCGTCGGCCAACTCGTCGTGGGTGCGCTGGACCGCGCCGGCATCCATGCCGGGCACGAGGGCGGTCAGCCCGCTCGGCGAGCTGACGAAGACCACCACCAGAGCGGCGCTCTGCCGACGGGCCAGGCCCGCGGCGTAGGAGCCGGCCCGCTCGGAGGTACGGGTGCCGTCGACGCCCACCATGATCACCCGAGGCCCGTCCGTGCCGCGCTCGAAGGGCAGCGGTCGGGTCCGGGGACCGTACTCCTCGCGGTCCGGTGCTCCCACGCCCATGGTTCTACCTCACCTCTGCTCGCCGGTACGGATCACGGGTGCGCCAGCGCCGGCGGCGACTGTCGATTCCCGCTCGACCTCGTCGGAAACCGGGTTGCCGTTGTGCTGGCGCAGCGGCACCTCCTTGATGAAGGTCACCGCGATCAGCGCGATCAGCGCGAACGGGGCGGCGGCCAGGAAGATGTCACCGGCGCCGTGGCCGTACGCGCCCTCGACCACCGCCCGCAGCGGGCCGGGGAGGGTGTGCACGTCGGGCAGGGCGCCGCCGCTGCCGGAGCTGGACGCCGGGATACCGAGCTGGGCCAGCCCGTCGGCGGTGTAGTCCTTGACCTTGTGGGCGAGCACCGCGCCGAGGGCGGAGACGCCGATCGCGCCACCCAGGCTGCGGAAGAACGCCACCACCGAGCTGGCCGCGCCGAGCTCGTGCGGGCCGACGGTGTTCTGCACGGCGAGGACCAGGTTCTGCATGGTCATGCCCAGGCCGACGCCGATCAGCAGCATGTAGACGCTGAGCAGTGTGAAGCTGGTGTCGGCGCGGAGGGTGCCCATCAGCGCGAAGCCGATGGTGAGCAGCGCGGACCCGATCACCAGGTACCGCTTCCAGCGGCCGGTCTTGCTGATGACCCGCCCGATGACAGTGGAGGCGACCAGCAGGCCGAGGATCATCGGCAGGGTCATCAGACCGGACATCGTCGGGCTCTGCCCGCGGCTGATCTGGAAGTACTGGCCCAGGAAGATCGACGCGCCGAACATGCCCACGCCGACCGCGATGCTGGCGACGACGGCGAGGGTGATGGTGCGGTTGCGGAACAGTCGCGGCGGGATCATCGGCTCGGCGGCCCGGGTCTCGACCCGGATCGCGAGCGCGCCGAGGACCAGCGCGCCGACGACCATGACGGCGCTCTGCCAGGAGGCCCAGGCGAACTGGTCGCCAGCGAGCGAGACCCAGATCAGCAGCACCGAGACGGCCGCGGTGATCAGGGTGGCGCCCCACCAGTCGATCTGGGCCTTCCGCTTGACCACCGGGAGGTGCAGGGTCTTCTGGAGCACGATCAGCGCGAGGATGGCGAAGGGCACGCCGACGTAGAAGCACCAGCGCCAGCCGAGCCAGGAGGTGTCCACGATCACGCCGCCGATCAGCGGGCCGCCGATGGTGCCGACGGCCATCACCGCGCCGAGGTAGCCGCTGTAGCGGCCGCGCTCGCGGGGCGCGATCATCGTAGCCATGATCACCTGGGCCAGCGCGGTGAGACCGCCGGCGCCGACGCCCTGGAGCACCCGGCAGGCGATCAGCTCACCGGTGCCCTGGGCGAGGCCGGCCAGCACCGAGCCGAGCACGTAGATCCCCAGGGCCAGCTGGACCAGGGTCTTCTTGCTGGTCAGGTCGGCCATCTTGCCCCAGATGGGGGTGGTCGCGGTGGTGGCGAGCAGGGCCGAGGTCACCACCCAGGTGTACGCGGACTGGCCGCCGTGCAGTTCGGTGATGATCCGCGGCAGCGCGTTCGAGATGACCGTGGAGGAGAGGATCGCGACGAACAGACCCAGCAGCAGGCCGGAGAGTGCTTCCAGGATCTGCCGGTGGGTCATGGTCACGGCGGTCGCCTGGGGAGGCGCTGTCGCCTGGCTCATCGTTTGTTGCCTCCGAGCGGAGTCGAGGTGGAACGGCGGGGCTGGTACGCACGGGCCGCCTGTGAGTTGCCTGAGGCAACCGTATGCCTTAGTTGCCTGAAGCAACAACTTGTCGGACCGGTGCCCTATTCCCCGGTTCCCTGCGGCTACTGCCAGGAGTCGTTGAACCGGCCGAGCAGCCGGGCGAACTCCTCGACGTCCCGCTCCGGCCAGCCGTCCAGGGCGCGCAGGAACTCGCCCAGCCGGGCCGCGCGGGCCACGTCGAAGCGGCGCTGCCCCTCGTCGGTGAGGCTGATCTGCGCGGCCCGCCGGTCACTCGGATCGGGGTCGCGGTGCACCAGGCCGAGGACTTCCAGGGCGTTGATCTGCCGACTCAGCGTCCCCTTGCCCACGCCCAGCCGCGCCGCCAACTCGGTCAACCGGATCGACCCGCTACGGCGCAACCAGAGCAGCAACCCGTAGGTGTTCGGCTCCAGGTTCGGGTGCACCTCCCGGGCGATCTCCCAGGAGACCGCCCGGCCACGACGCAGCAGAGCGGTCAACTCGTGCTCGACCGCCCGGATCGGCTCCGGCAGGTGCTCATCCACGGCGTAGAGACTACGGCGCGGCCGGCTCGCCGCCACCGGAAAGTCGGCGCCGCATCACCGGGCGTAGATGGCCGTCCTTGGTGGTGCCCTCGATGACCACGTCGGCCCCGCGCCCCTGATGGGTCAGGGTGGCGACCGCGTTACCGAAGTACGGGCCGGCCAGCTTGCGCCACCGCACCCCCGGCCGGCGTACGCCCGCCGAACGGGCCAGCGCCCGGGTCGCCCCTGCCGGACCGGGCGACCAGCCCAGCCGCATCAGCGGACGGATGCCCGCCGGCACCTGGTTGTGGATCGGCGAACACGTGAGCTGGTGCACCGGGGTGACCACCGCCGGGTCGGCGAACCGGGCCCGCGCCACGTACGAGTGGTGCACGTCACCGGAGAGCACGCTGATCGACGCCGGCGGGGCGTACGCGGGGCCGGCCCCGATCCGTGCGCCGGACTGCCGTGGTGTGCCGGTGCCGATGCGGGCGAACGTCTCCGCGAGGGCCTCGAAGGAACGCCGGAACGCCGCCCAGTGCTCCAGGTCCAGGGCACGGCGCAGCTTCTCCGCCCCGCGCGCCACCCACGGTCGGCGTGAGTCCGCCAGCTTCTCGTTCCACGCCTCGATGTGGTGGATGCCCTGCGGCAGCAGCCAGGGCAGCGAGGCGCCCACCACCAGGTGGTCGTAGACCCCGTGCGCCTGGTCGAGGAACCAGGCCCACTCGCCGGGCGGCAGCATCGCCCGGCTGTTGGGCTCGAGCACCCGGCTGCACCTGTTGTCCAGCATGACCAGCCGGGTCCGGCCCAGATCCAGTGCGTAGCTCCACTGATATTGCACCGAGCGCCAGCGCTCGGTGTCGTGCGCCAGGTCGGACTCCTGGTCGACCCGGTGGCCGAACTCGCGCAGCACGCTTGTGGCGTCCTCGGCGGCGGCGACCTTCGCGAAGACCGGATCGGCGACGATCTCGTCGGGGGAGAGGTTGCCCAGGTGCTGGTAGACCCAGTACGAGGCGAGCCCACTGCCGATCCGCTCCTGCCACCACGGCTGCTCGCGCACCTCGGCTCGCCACGCCGCCGAGGTGTTCCAGTCGTCGATGATCTCGTGATCGTCGAAGATCATCACGCTCGGCACGGTGGAGAGCAGCCAGCGGATCTCCGGATCACGCCAGGACTCCAGGTAGAGCTTTGTGTACTCGTCGAAGCTCACCACCTGGTCGGCCGGAGCGCCCTTCGGCCGCCGCCGCCGTCGACGCAGCAGCCGGCGCACGGTGGGCGAGGTGACGTCGGCGTAGACCTGGTCACCGAGCAGGACCAGCAGGTCGGGCAGCGGATTCGACTCGGGGTCGGCCATCAACCGCCGGGCGTACGCGTCGAGCGCGTCCGGCGGCAGCTTGCGGGTGGTGGCGTGCTGGGTGGTCTCCCGGCACGAGCCGAAGATCAGATTGACCGGCTGGTCCCGATCGTCGGCGGCCCGGGTGCGGATCACGCTCGGCGGGAACCCGCTGCTCGGCACCGGCCAGACGACCTCGTCGTCGACCAGCACCTCGTAGGTGGTCTCGCTGTCCGGGTCAAGCCCCTCCACCACGACGAGGGCGTAGTGGTGGTCGTACGCCGAGAAGGTGGGCGCGGTGCCGGTGGCGCCGCCCGCGGTGCGGACGGTGACCACGGCGGGCGCCGCCGTCTCCACCCAGATCGTCGCCCGGGTGTCCACCACTCGCCGCAGCAGTGGGCCGATGAGGAGGTGTGCGGCGGGCATGCGGCCGAGCCTACCGCCGGTTCCCGACCCCGGCCGGGTGCGGTGGCTGAGACCCCGGGCACCGCTCGGGGTGCGGTGGCTGGGACGCCGCCGTCCGCATCTGACAGGATTCCGGCATGGCCGAATATCTCGTCCTCGCTCTGGTCCTGCTCGGCGTGCTGATCGCCGGCACAGTCGGGCTGGTCGTGCCGCGATTGCGGCGGCGGCCCGAGCCCCCGCTGCCGCGCACCGAGGTCGACACCAGGGTTGAGGAGGATCTCGCCGGCCCGCCGGTCGAGGCACCGGAGTCTGATCTGTCCACCGGCGTCCTGGTCGAGCCACCGCCGGTGCTCGAACCGCAGGTGGAGGTCCCCGAGCCGACCGCCGGGCGGCTGGTCCGGCTCCGTTCGCGGCTGTCCCGCTCACAGAACGTGTTCGGCAAGGGCCTGCTCGGCCTGCTCGCCCGTGACCACCTCGACGAGGACGTCTGGGAGGAGATCGAGGACAGCCTGATCACCGCCGACGTCGGCGTCGACGCCACCCGCGACATCGTCGACCGGCTCCGTGAGCGCACCAGGGTGCTCGGCACCCGCTCGGCCTCCGAGCTGCGCGCGCTGCTCGCCGCCGAGCTGGTCAACGCGCTCGACCCGAGCCTGGACCGCTCGTTGCGCACCGCCCCCAAGAACGGCGTGCCGGCGGTGGTCCTGGTCGTCGGCGTCAACGGCGCCGGCAAGACCACCACCTGCGGCAAGATCGCCCGGGTGCTGGTGGCCGACGGTCGCAGCGTGCTGCTCGGCGCGGCCGACACCTTCCGGGCCGCCGCGGCCGACCAACTGGAAACCTGGGGCTCGCGCGTCGGCGCGGAAACCGTCCGGGGGCCCGAGGCCGCCGATCCGGCCAGCGTCGCCTTCGACGCCGTCAAGCGCGGCATCGACACCGGCGTGGACACCGTGCTCATCGACACCGCCGGCCGCCTGCAGAACAAGGTCGGCCTGATGGACGAGCTGGGCAAGGTCAAGCGCGTGGTGGAGAAGCAGGGCCCGATCGACGAGACACTGCTCATCCTGGACGCCACCACCGGTCAGAACGGCCTGGAGCAGGCCCGGGTCTTCACCGACGTGGTCAACGTGACAGGTGTGGTGCTGACCAAGCTCGACGGCACCGCCAAGGGCGGCATCGTGATCGCCGTGCAGCGCAAGCTCGGCATCCCCGTGAAGCTGGTTGGCCTCGGCGAAGGCAAGGACGACCTGGCTCCGTTCGACCCGGCGCAGTTCGTCGACGCGTTGCTGGGGACCGAGGCCACCGGCCGGGACGCGTAGTCTCGGGTGACCACTGACGATCGCGCGTACGCGGGCTGGCGCGACCCCGGCCATCCTTCGCAGCGCCTCGGGAGACCGTACGTGACTTCGCAGGAGATCCCGCTGCACGGCGGCAACGTGAGCACAGTTGTCCGCGTGGGTGACACCGTCCGGCGCAACGCCGGACCGTGGACCCCGTCCGTGCACGCGCTGCTGCGTCACCTGGAGTACGTGGGGTTCACCGGCGCCCCGCGGGCGCTCGGGATGGACGAGCGCAACCGTGAGGTGCTGTCGTACCTGGAGGGGGAGTGCGGAGAATATCCGCTCGCCCCGCACTGGGTGACCGACGAGGCCCTGGTCACCGTCGCCACCATGCTGCGGATGTTCCACGACGCGCAGTACGGCTTCACCCCTCCGCAGTCGGCGGTCTGGCGCTCGTTCGGGCCCCCGCCACCGGACACCGAGGTGATCTGCCACCACGACGCCGCGCCGCACAACGTGATCTGGCGTCCGGACGGCACCCTCGGGCTGATCGACTTCGACCTCGCCTCACCCGGAGCGCGGATCTACGACGTGGCGTACGCGGCCTGGACCTGGGTGCCGATCTTCGCGGACCGGGACTCGATCACGCTCGGCTGGAAGCACCCGGACCGGCCGCGCCGCCTCCGGCTCTTCGCCGACGCGTACGGGCTGATTCCCCGGGACCGGCACCGGCTGATCCGGACCATCCGCAAACGGATCGTGGACCACGTCGAGGGGATCCGCCGGATGGCCGCGGCCGGTGAGCCGGCGTTCGTCCGGATCGTGCACAAGGGCCACCTGCGCCGGCCGATGCGCGATCTGCGGCTGCTCGACTACGAGCGGCACGCTCTGGAGAACGCCCTCCGCTGAGCGTCGGTAGGCCGATGCTCGGCCGGGCCTGTCAGGCCCACCGGTCGATGCCTCTGACCGGTCAGCCATCGACGTTCGCTGTCCGGGCGATCCACAGTCGTCCATGCTCCTGACTGTGCGGACTTCGTGACACGTACGAAACAACCCGTCACGAAACGGAAACCCGCACGGGACCCAAAGTGAAACAGCCGGCCGCGAAGCTTCCGCCCAACCGGCCTACGGGCGACGCTGCCCCGGAAAGCCGCGAAGGAGGACTTCACCTTTAGGAGGCCAGCGTGCCTGAAGCACCGACGATCGACGGCGCCAATACCACGTGGCTGCTGGTTTCGACCGCGCTCGTGCTGCTCATGACCCCCGGACTGGCGCTGTTCTATGGCGGCCTCAACCGGGCCAAGGGCGTACTCAACATGATGATGATGAGCTTCTCGGCTATCGGGCTCATCTCTATTCTGTGGTGGTTCTACGGTTTCAGCGTCGCCTTCGGGACCGACGTGAACGGCTTCTGGGGTGACCCGGGCGCGTACCTCGGCACCAAGACCTTCCTCGCCGAGACCGACCTGTGGGGTGCCACGGCGGAGAACCCCAGCGGCATCGGGGTTCCGCTCTACGTGTTCATGGCCTTCCAGATGGTCTTCGCGGTGATCACCGTCGCGCTGATCAGCGGTGCCATCGCCGACCGGGCCAAGTTCGCCGGCTGGCTGCTGTTCGCCTTCGGCTGGGCCACCCTGGTCTACTTCCCGGTCGCGCACTGGGTGTGGGGCGGCGGCATCATCGGCGGCGACATCCACGCACTGGACTTCGCCGGTGGCACCGCGGTGCACATCAACGCCGGTGCGGCGGCCCTGGCCGTGGTCCTGGTCCTCGGTAAGCGGCTCGGTTGGCCACGCGAGGGCATGAAGCCGCACAACATCCCGCTGGTCGCGCTCGGTGCGGGTCTGCTGTGGTTCGGCTGGTTCGGGTTCAACGCCGGCTCGGAGCTGACCGTCGACTCGGTCGCCGGTCTCGCCTTCATCAACACCCAGCTCGCCACGGCGGCGGCGGTGCTCGGCTGGATCGCTGTCGAGTGGGTCAAGACCCGTAAGCCGACGATGGTCGGCGCCTCGTCCGGCGCCATCGCCGGTCTGGTCGCCATCACCCCGGCCTGTGGCTTCATCGCACCGTGGGCGGCGGTCCTGCTCGGCATCGTGGCCGGCGCGGTGTGCGCGCTCGCCGTCAGCCTCAAGTACAAGCTCGGCTACGACGACTCGCTCGACGTGGTCGGCGTGCACTTCGTCGGTGGTTGGATCGGCTCGCTCTGGCTCGGTCTGTTCGCCACCAACTCGGTCAACGCCGCGATCACCGATGTGGTGGGCGCCTCCGACGGCCTCTTCTACGGCGGCGGAGCGACCCAGCTGGGGCGGCAGGCCCTCGCCGGCCTGATCGTCACCGTCTGGTCGTTCGGCGTCGCCTGGGTGCTCGCCTTCGTCATCGAGAAGACGATCGGCTTCCGCGTCAAGGGCGAGGCGGAGGTCGAGGGCATCGACATCGCCGAGCACGCCGAGAGCAGCTACGACCTGTCCCCGGCCGGCGGCGGCACGGGCAGCGCGTTCGCGATGGCCGGCATCGGCACCCCCGGTGGCGGCACGACGAGCGGTGCCAAGCCGGAGGCGGAGCCCGCCGAGCCGGTGAGCGAAAAGGTCGCCGGTTAACGTTCCTGGGATGGAGGGGTTGGACATGAAGCTGGTGACCGCAGTCATCAAGCCGTACCAGCTGGACGCGGTGAAGGAGGCCCTGCACGCCCTCGGGGTGGCCGGGTTGACCGTCAGCGAGGTTCAGGGGTACGGGCGGCAGAAGGGGCACACCGAGGTCTACCGGGGTGCCGAGTACACGGTCGAGTTCCTGCCCAAGATCCGGGTCGAGGTGCTCACCGACGAGATCGACGTCGACAAGGTGGTGGACGCCATCGTCGGGGCGGCCCGCACGGGCAAGATCGGTGACGGCAAGGTCTGGGTCACCGGTGTCGAAGAGGTCGTCCGGGTGCGTACCGGCGAACGCGGCCTCGACGCCCTCTGATCTCGGCCACGACTGACATGACCTCGTTGATCAAGAAGAATGCGTCAGGAAACGCCGATGACGGCGACGCGAACCTCTTGATCAACGAGGTCGTCGGCGTTCCCGGGGGGATCGGGGAAGCGGCCCGGCGGGGGCGGGCTGCCGCCTACGACTCGTTCCTGCGAGGGTTGCTGCCGGCGCGGGACGGGGTGGCACTGCTGGCCGTCGGGGGGTTGGGGCGGCGGCAGTGCGCCCCGTACGGCGACCTCGACCTGGTGCTGGTGCACGCCGGGGTGTCCGGCATCGACGAGTTGGCCGCCTCGGTCTGGTACCCGATCTGGGACGCGGGCCTGCGGCTGGACCATTCGGTACGCACCGTCGCCGAGGCGCTCTCGGTGGCCCAGGACGACGTCAAGGTCGCCCTCGGGCTGCTCGACGCCCGGCTGGTAGTGGGGGACCAGGCGCTGGCCGACGCGCTGATCAACACCGCAGCCGATCACTGGCGGCGCACCGCCGTCCGGCACCTGCCCGCTCTGCGGGAGGTCACCGAAGCTCGCTGGCAGGCCCACGGTGAGCTGGCATTTCTGCTGGAGGGCGACCTCAAGGAGGCCGCCGGTGGGTTGCGCGACGTGGGCCTGCTGCGGGCGATCTCCGCTGCCGGCATCACCGACGCGCTGCGTCCCGCCGCACGCGCCGCCCACCTGCGTTTGTTGGACACCCGCGACGCGCTGCACCAGCAGGTCGGCCGACGGGTCGACCGTCTGGTCGCCCAGGAGCGCGACGGGGTGGCCACCCTGCTCAATCTGGAAGACCGCGACGCGCTGCTGCGTCGGGTCGCCGGTGACGCGCGCACGGTCAGCCACGCCCTGGACGACGCCTTCCGGGCCGCCGACCGGCTGCGCTCCGGCCGCTCCCGGGGAGGGAACGGCCGCCCGGCTCGCCGCCCGGTCGCCCGCGACGTGGTCGAACACGACGGCGAGCTGGTGCTCGCCCGTACGGCGATCGGCGCACGCCCCGATCCGAGCCTCTCGCTGCGGATGGCCGCCGCGTCGGCCACGACCCGAATCCCCATCGCGCGGGCCACCTGCGAATGGCTGGCGGCGTACTGCCCGCCCCTGCCCGCCCCCTGGCCGGCCGAGGCACGGGCCGCGCTGATCACCCTGCTCGGCGCCGGTCCCGGCCTGGTGCCGGCCTGGGAGACCTGCGACCGGTACGGCCTGGTCGACGGCTGGCTGCCCGAGTGGACCCGGCTGCGCAGCCTGCCCCAGCACAACCCGGTACACCGCTTCACCCTCGACCGGCACCTCGTGCAGACCGCGCACGAGGCCAGCCGGCACGCCCGCGAGGTGGAGCGCCCCGACCTGCTGCTCCTCGGCGCCCTCCTGCACGACATCGGCAAGGGCCTCCCCGGTGACCACAGCACCGTCGGTGTGCCGGTCGCCCAGGCGGTGGCCACCAGGGTCGGTCTGCCCGCCCCGGAGGTGGAGCTGATCGGCAAGCTGGTCCGGCTGCACCTGCTGCTGCCCGACGTGGCCACCCGCCGGGACCTGTCCGACCCGGTCACCATCGCCTCGGTGGCCGACGCGGTCGGTGACACCGGCACCCTCGACGTGCTGCACGCGTTGGTGCGCGCCGACGCGGCGGCGACCGGGCCGGCGGCCTGGTCCGACTGGAAGGGCCGACTCGTCGCCGAGTTGGTCGCCCGGGTTCGCACCGCGCTGGACACCGGCGTACTCCCCGAGCCGCCCGCCCCGGACCCGGAGCTGCTGGCCGGGCCACTGCCGGTCGTCCACCTGACCGGCGACCGGGTGTCGGTCGCGGCGGCCGACAGGCGTGGTCTGCTCGCCACGGTGGCCGGCTGCCTGGCGCTGCACCGGCTGGAAGTGATCTCCGCGGACGCCTCCGCCGTCGACGGTCGGGCCCTGGTCGAGTGCCGGGTGCAGCCCCGCTACGGCCTCCCGCCGGACCCGGTCCCCCTCCGCGCCGACCTGCGCCGGGCGGTCGCCGGCGACGTGTCGGTCACCCAACGGCTGCGCGGCCGTGCGCTCGCCAGCCGTGCCGGCGGCGCGGCTCCACGAGTGGTCTGGCATCGCGAGGCGGCCACCGACGCCGTACTGCTGGAACTGCGCGCCGCCGACGCCGCCGGCCTGCTCTTCCGGGTCGCCTGTGCGCTCGACGAGGCTGGCGCCCTGGTTCGCGCGGCCCGCATCTCCACCCTCGGCGCCGACGTGGTCGATGCCTTCTATCTGGTCGGCGGTTGGCCGGACGACGCCACCCGGGCCCGCCTGGAGGCCGCGGTCCTCGCCGCCGTCTAACCGCCCCGCCGCACTCCCGCCCCGCCCCCCGCGTCGATCTTGCACTTTGTGTCCCCGCATAAGGCGCGAAAGCCGCATAGTGGCGACACAAAGTGCAAGATCGCGGGGCCGGGGGCCGGGGGCCGGGGGCCGGGGGCCGGGGCCGGGGCCGGGGCCGAGGCCGGGGTGAGGGTGGGGCGGGGTACGTCCGGGGGCGTAGGGGCGGTGCCGCTCGTGGACGCACGTCGAGCGGCGTCGGCGCGGGCAGAATGACGGCCATGCGACGAGGCGGGCAGTGGCGGTGGCCGGAGGTGGCGGCAGATGCCGTGCTGGCCCTGGTGCTGCTCGGGTTCGGGTTGCTCGCCACCGATTTGGCCGGGGACAACCAGCCGGGGTCGAGGCCGGTGGACGCCGCCTGTCGGGTGCTGATCGCCGTCGCCGCGCTCGCCCTGCTGCTCCGGCGGCGTGCTCCGGTCGCCGCCCTCGCCGTGGTCACAGTGGTCACCTCGACGTACCTGCTGATCGGCTATCCGTACGGGCCGATTCTGGTCACGTTCCTGGTCGCTGTGTACACCGTGGCGGTGCGGCTGCCGGTGCGACCGGCGGCGCTCGCCAGCGGTGGCGCGTTCGTCCTGTTGTTGGCGCACGTCTTCTTCGGGCGGGGGCCCGCGCCGGGTTGGACGGGAGTGCTGCCCGCGTCGGCCTGGGTGGTCGTACCGTTCGCGGTGGGGGTGGTGGTGCGGGTGAGTCGTGAGGCGGCCGCGCGTACCCGTGCCGAGGAGGCCCGCAGTCGAGTTGAGCAGGCGCGACGGCAGGCCGACGAGGAGCGGCTGCGCATCGCGCAGGAGGTGCACGACGTGGTGGGGCACGGGCTCGCCGCGATCAGCATGCAGGCCGAGATCGCCCTGCACCTGCTGCCGAAGCGGCCGGAGCAGGCGGAGGTGGCCCTGACCGCGATCAGTCGGACCAGCCGCGAGGCGCTGGACGAGCTGCGGGTCACCCTGGGGGCGGTCCGGCGGGGTGCCGAGCGTGAGCCGGTACCCGGCCTGGCCCGGCTTTCCGCACTGCGCGACCGGCTCGCCGGGGCGGGTCTCACGGTCGAGGTGCGTGTGGTCGGTGCGCCCCGCGAGTTGCCGGCCGCGGTGGATCTCGCCGCGTACCGGGTGGTGCAGGAGGCGTTGACAAACGTGCTGCGTCACGCCGGGGTGGCGAGCGCGGAGGTGACCGTGGACTACCGCGCGGACGAGGTGACAGTCGAGGTCACCGACCGGGGGATGGGGACGGGCCGCGCCGGAACGGCTCCGGTCGACGACGAGGGCGGTCACGGACTGGCCGGGATGCGGGAGCGGGTCGCGGCGCTCGGCGGGCGGTTGACCACCGGGCCGCGCGCCGGTGGCGGGTTCCGGGTGTACGCCGGGCTGCCGGTGGAGCCGGCCACATGATCCGGGTGCTGATCGCCGACGACCAGGACCTGGTCCGGCTCGGACTGCGCGCGCTTGTGGAGAGCGAGGACGACCTGGCGCTGGCCGGCGAGGCGTCCGACGGGCTGCTGGCGGTCGAGTTGGCGCGTCGGGAACGGCCGGACGTGGTGCTGATGGACATCCGGATGCCCGGCATCGACGGCATCGAGGCGACCCGCCGTATCGTCGCCGACCCCGACCTGACCGGTACCCGGGTGGTGGTGCTCACCACCTTCGAGCTGGACGAGTACGTCTTCGACGCGCTCCGGCACGGTGCGAGTGGATTCCTCACCAAGGACACCAGGCCGGCCGAGCTGCTGCGCGCGATCCGGCTCGTCGCCGAGGGGGAGGCGCTGCTGTCGCCGTCGGTGACCCGGCGGGTGGTGCGGGAGTTCGCCACCCGGCCGTCCCGGGTGCTCCGTCCGCACCCCCGGCTGGACACGCTCACCGATCGGGAGCGTCAGGTCGTCGGCCTGGTCGGTGAGGGCCTGAACAACGAGGAGATCGCCGCCCAGTTGGTGGTGAGCCCGGCGACCGCGCGAACCCATGTCAGCAGGGCGATGGGCAAGCTGGGAGCCCGGGATCGGGCCCAGCTCGTCGTGTTCGCGTACCAGTCGGGGTTGGTGTCGGGGTGAGGCCCGGGCCGGGCGACAGCGGCCCTACGGCCGGGCGGTTACCCTAGCGGTGGCCGGACTCCGCAGTGCCGGCCGCGTTGTGCCCGCCGGAACACTGACAAACGGGATGTTCGCGTGTTTGACACCTTGAGTGACCGCCTGTCCGGGATCTTCACCAAGCTCCGCGGCAAGGGGCGGCTCACCGACGCCGACATCGACGCCACCGCGCGCGAGATCCGCCTCGCGTTGCTGGAGGCGGACGTCGCGCTGCCGGTGGTCAAGGGCTTCATCGCGGCAGTCAAGGAGCGGGCCCGCAGCTCCGAGGTCTCCCAGGCGCTGAACCCGGCCCAGCAGATCATCAAGATCGTCAACGAAGAGCTGATCAAGGTGCTCGGCGGTGAGGGGCGACGGCTCCAGTTCGCCAAGCAGCCGCCCACGGTGATCATGCTTGCCGGCCTCCAGGGTTCCGGTAAGACGACCCTCGCCGGCAAGCTGGCGCGCTGGCTCAAGGGCCAGGGGCACCAGCCGCTGCTCGTCGCCGCCGACCTCCAGCGCCCCAACGCCGTCGGGCAGCTCCAGGTTCTCGGTGGCCGGGCCGGTGTCGAGGTGTACGCCCCGGAGCCCGGCAACGGCACCGGTGACCCGGTGCAGGTGGCCCGCGCGTCGATCGAGCACGCGAAGCGCTCCGCTCGCGACATCGTCATCGTCGACACCGCCGGCCGGCTCGGCATCGACGCCGAGATGATGCAGCAGGCCGCCGACATTCGCGACGCCGTCTCGCCGGACGAGGTCATCTTCGTCATCGACGCGATGGTCGGTCAGGACGCAGTCCGCACCGCCGAGGCGTTCCGCGACGGCGTCGGCATCACCGGTGTGGTGCTCTCCAAGCTCGACGGCGACGCCCGTGGTGGTGCCGCGCTGTCGGTCCGTGAGGTCACCGGGCAGCCGATCCTGTTCGCCTCCACCGGCGAGAAGCTGGAGGACTTCGACGTCTTCCACCCCGACCGGATGGCCAGCCGCATCCTCGGCATGGGCGACGTCCTCACTCTGATCGAGCAGGCCGAGCAGGCCTTCGACTCCGATCAGAAGGAGAAGATGACCGCCAAGCTGATGGGCGGTGAGCAGTTCACCCTTGACGACTTCCTCGACCAGCTCATCGCGGTGCGGCGGATGGGCCCGATCGCCAACGTGCTGGCCATGATGCCCGGCATGGGGCAGATGAAGGACCAGCTCGCCGAGCTGGACGACAGCCACTTCGACCGGGTCACCGCGATCATCCGGTCGATGACCCCGGGCGAGCGGACCAACCCGAAGATCATCAACGGCTCCCGCCGGGCGCGCATCGCCAACGGCTCCGGGGTCACCGTGATGGACGTCAACCAACTGCTCAACCGCTTCGCCGACGCGCAGAAGATGATGAAGCAGATGGGCGGCATGATGGGCCTGCCCGGCGGTGGCCGCCGCAAGGCGACCAAGTCGCCCAAGAACAAGCGCAAGGGCACCAAGGGCGGCGGTCGTCCGCGTACCGGCGCTGGCGCCGGCGCCGGACTCCCGGGCGGTTTCCCGGGTGGTATGCCGCAGCTCCCGCCGGGAATGGACCCGAACGATCTCGCCGGCGGCCAGGGCCTTCCGCCCGGCTTCAAGCTCCCGAAGATCGACTTCAACAAGCTCGGCAAGGGTGGCGACAACCGCCCCCGCTGACCTCCCTGCCGGTCGGGGGCGACCTGCTCGCCCCCGACGGGGAGTGATCAGGTAGGACTGTGCGCATGGCTCTTCATGTGCGCGGCGTGCTGCTCCCCGACGACGAGGTCCGGGATCTCTGGCTGGTCGGCGACCGGGTGACCTTCAACCCGGTGCCCGGCGCGGAGACCGTCGTCGACGGCGGCTTCGTGCTGCCGGGGCTGGTCGACGCGCACTGCCACATCGGCATCGCCCGAGGTGGCGCCCCGATCACCTCGCTCGACCAGGCCCGCGAGTTGGCCCACACCGACCGGGACGCAGGTGTGCTGGCGATCCGCGACGCCGGCTCGCCGTACCCGTACCCGGAACTCGACGACGCGCCGGACCTACCGCGACTGGCCCGCGCGGGCCAGCACGTCGCCCCACCGAAGCGCTACCTGCGTGACATCGGCGTGGAGGTCGACGCGGCCGAGGTGGCCGCCACGGTGGCCGCGCAGGCGCGGGCCGGCAACGGCTGGGTGAAGCTGGTGGGCGACTGGATCGACCGGGGGGTGGGTGACCTCGCGCCGGCCTGGGACGCGGACACCCTCACCGCCGCCGTGCGGGCCGCGCACGACGCCGGGGTGCGCGCCGCGGTGCACACCTTCTCCGAATCAGCCGTCGAGATCATGGTGCGGGCCGGCGTCGACTCGGTGGAGCACGGCACCGGGCTCAACCTCGACCTGATCGACGAGATGGCCCGCCAGGGCACCGCGCTGGTCCCCACGATGATCAACATTGCCACCTTCGGAGGCATCGCCGAACAGGCGCGGGGCAAGTTCCCCGGGTACGCCGAGCACATGCTCGCGCTGCGCGACGGCTTCCCCGAGGTGGTGCGTGCCGCGTACGAGGCGGGGGTGCCGATCTACGTGGGCACCGACGCCGGAGGCGGCATCGACCACGGGCTGGCCGCCGAGGAGATGCTGCTGCTGCACGAACGAGCCGGCATGGCCCCCATCGACGTACTCGCCGCCGCCTCCTGGGGCGCCCGCGAATGGCTCGGCTTCCCGGGCCTGGTCGAAGGCGGCCTGGCCGACCTGACCGTCTACCCCGAAGACCCCCGTGGTGACCTGCGCGTCGTCCGCGCCCCGTCCCGCACGATCCTCCGCGGCCGTGTCATCCGCTAACCCCTGCGAGCGCCGCGCCGTGCCGCGCCGTATGCGGCGCGCGAGGTCGCGCTCGAACCAGGATGTAGTGGCCTCGGCGTTAAGGGATGCCACAACATCCAGGATCGAGCGCGATCTTGGTGGGGATTGCGGCGGGCTTACGGTGCCTTGTTCGCGGAGGTCGACGCCGGCGGGTTCGGTCCGGCTCCGGAGGGGCAGCTCAGCGCCGAGCAGATCGTCGCGCATCTGGTCGCCAACGACGAGCTGATGATCCAGGCCACCGAGGCGCTGCTGCATGGCACCAGCGATCGGCTGTGCGGGCTGGTCGATCAGCTTGGCCTGGCCGCCGAGACCCCTGTCGCGACGCATTTACGCGAGGGCTTCGACCTCATCGTCGACGAGCCGCTGCCCTGGTCCCGCACCCTGGACCTGCACATGCGGGTGCACCTGCCGAAGCATCAGTCCCAGCTGCACGTCCTCCGGTCCTGAGCGACGTCGATCGGCCGGTCGGCGCCGAAGGTCTTGCCCAGTTGAGCGTGATGTCGGTGAGTCATCACGATGACCCACAGACATCACGCTCACACCAGTGCTGCCCACCCCGCCCCAATCCCACCGCCGATCTTGCACTTTCTGTCGCGACAAAAGCCGCACAAAAGGGCAAATCCACAACAGTAAATGCAAGATCGCGGGGAGGCGGGGAGGCGGGGAGGCGGGGAGGCGGGGAGGCGGGGAGGTGCGAGGGCTGGGGGTGGGGGATCAGGGTTCGGCCAGCTCGGGGCGGGGGTGGAAGGTGCGGCGGTAGGTCGAGGGCGCTACGCCGATGCGTTGGTGGAGTTGCTGGCGTAGGGCGGCGGTGGTGCCGAAACCCGAGCGGTGGGCGATCTGGTCGACGGTGAGGTCGGTCGTCTCCAGCAGCAGTCTCGGGTGCGAGATCGATGAGGAAGATCCGCGCAACATCGGGGATGTTGCTGCCTCCCGCGCGCCCGAGGCAGCAACATCCGGGAATTTGCTCGGATCTTGGCGCCGGGGGCGCCGGGGGCGGCCGGAGGGCTCAGGGGGCGGCCGGGGGGCTCAGGGGGCGGCCGGAGGGCTCAGGGGGCGGCCGGGGGGCTCAGGGGGCGGCCGGGGGCTCAGGGGGCTGGGCGGGCGGCGGCGCTGAAGAGGTGTACGGCAAGGTCGGCGAGGGCCGTGGCGGTCTGCTCGATCGGTTCGCGGGGGAGCACGATGTGGCTGACCACCAGGCGGACGGTGGTGTCGGCGGCGAAAGCCAGTGCGGCCCGGTCCGCCCCGGGCAGGTGGTCGCCGGCCCGGTCGATCAGCGCGCCGGACGCCTCGGTGAGCACCACCTCGGCCCTGGTGGTGAGGTACGGCAGTAGCTCGTCCGAGCCGCCCCGGGCGCTGGTCAGGATCGCTGTGACCAACGGGTTAGTCCGCCGCTGTGGAGAGGGTGCGCGCGATGGCGGCGTACGCGCCGGCCCGTACGTCGGAGCCGTGTGCGAGCAGCGCGTCGCGAACGTCGCCGACGAACCGGTCCACCTCGGCGCGGGCGAGCGCTTCGGCGAGGCCCGCCTTGCTGCCGAACTCGTTGTAGACGGTCTGCCGGCTCACCCCGGCAGTGGTGGCCACTCCGCCCATCCGGACCGCGTCCCACCCGGCGGTGATGGTCCGCGCGCGGGCGGCGTCCACGATCGTGTCCCGCAGCCGCTGTCGAGGGGAGTCCGTCGATGTAGCCATGGTGGTCGAATTCTACGGTCGCACCCTCGGCCCGCCCAGCGTCGTCCAGGCCCGCCCACCGCCGTGGACCCACGCAACGCCGTGGACCCACCCAACGCGGTCTCGGGACCACTCGGGACCACTCGGAGCGGCACGGCGCGGGCGCGGAGTGCGGCACGGCGCGGCTTGGCGACTCCCGGACGCGGTGGCCGCCCGCGTGGCGCATAGGATGTGCGGTCATGGCACGCGTGCTCACTCCCCGTGCGGAGGATTTCCCCCGCTGGTACCAGGACCTGATCGCCAAGGCGAAGCTGGCCGACAACGGCCCGGTTCGCGGCACCATGGTCATCCGACCGGCCGGCTACGCCATCTGGGAGCGTATGCAGCTCGAGATGGATGCCCGGATCAAGGCGGCGGGTGCGGAGAACGCGTACTTCCCGCTGTTCATCCCGGAGAGCTACCTCAAGCGCGAGGCGCAGCACGTCGAGGGCTTCTCGCCGGAGCTGGCGGTCGTCACGCACGGTGGTGGCAAGCCCCTGGCCGAGCCGATCGTGGTGCGCCCCACCAGCGAGACGGTCATCGGCGAGTTCATGGCCAAGTGGATCGACTCGTACCGGGACCTGCCGTTGCTGCTCAACCAGTGGGCGAACGTGGTCCGGTGGGAGCTTCGTCCGCGGATCTTCCTGCGTACCAGCGAGTTCCTCTGGCAGGAGGGGCACACCGCGCACGCCACCCGCGAGGACGCCCGGGCGTACGCGCGGCGGATCCTGCACGAGGCGTACGAGGACCTGATGGTCAACGTGATCGGCATTCCGGTGGTGGTGGGCCTGAAGACGACGCGCGAGCGGTTCGCCGGCGCGACGGCCACGTACACCTGCGAAGGCATGATGGGCGACGGCAAGGCGTTGCAGCTGGGCACCAGCCACGAGCTGGGCCAGAACTTCGCCAAGGCGTTCGACATCAGCTACTCCTCCAAGGAGGGCGGCCGGGAGCACGCCTGGACCACCTCCTGGGGCACGTCCACCCGAATGTTGGGTGGGCTGATCATGGCGCACGGCGACGACAACGGCCTGCGTGTGCCGCCGAGGCTGGCACCGATCCAGGCGTACGTCATGGTCGTCAAGGATGGTGACGGCGTCGGCGCGGCGGCGGCCAAGCTGCGCGACGGCCTGCGCGACGCCGGTGTCCGGGTCGCGCTCGACGACCGGACCGACACCCCGTTCGGCCGCCGGGCCGTCGACGCCGAGCTGCGCGGCTATCCGGTACGTGTCGAGGTCGGCCCTCGTGACCTGGCCGTGGGCAACGCGACGGTGGTGCGCCGGACCGACGGCTCGAAGACCCCGACGCCGGTTGCCGACGTGGTCGCCGCGGTGCTGGCCGCCCTGGAGACCGATCAGCAGGTGCTGCACGACCAGGCGCTGGCCAACCGCGAGTCGCGCACCGTGGAGGTGGCCACCCTGGCGGAGGCGATCGAGGCCGCCGCGACCGGTTGGGCGCGGGTGCCGTGGTCGGCGGTCGGCGTGGCCGGCGAGGCGGAGGCGAACGGTCAGGGCGTCACGGTGCGCTGCCTGCTGCGCGCCGATGGTTCGGTACCGGACTCGGAGGACGAGCCCGACCTGGTCGCGATCCTCGCCCGCGCCTACTGAGGTGCGGCCGGGCAACCCTGTCGACCGGTTCGAGCCGGGCCGGCTGATCATGCATCGGAACGTGCGGCACGGCCGGATCGGGTGGGTCCGGCCGGCCCGCGTGGTCAGCGACGACGACCGGGGGTTGCTGGTCTGGATCGCCCGGGACTCGCCGGTCGCCCACGAGGTGACCGAGGCCGGGCTGGGGATGCGGGCGATGCCGTTCGCCGAGTGGATCTCGTCGACGTACCGGCTGGCGCGGGGGCGCTGGAACGGCCCGCCGCTGCTGAAGTTCCTGCCCACAGGGGCGGCGCACTCGGTCTGGTGGTTCCGGGACGCGCAGGGGCGCTTCCTGAACTGGTACGTCAACCTGGAGGAGCCGGGCGTCCGGTGGGACGACGGGCCGGTGGCCGGGGTGGACGTGGTGGACCAGGACCTGGACGTGGTCGTCCACCCGGACCTGAGTTGGCAGTGGAAGGACGAGGGCGAGTTCGTCGAGCGACTCGCCTTCGGCGCCGACTACTGGGTGACCGACGAGAAGGCGGTCCGCGCCGAGGGGGAGCGGGTGATCGCGCTCGCCGAGGCCGGCGAGTTCCCGTTCGACGGCACCTGGTGTGACTACACTCCGCCGCCGGGCTGGGGTGTACCGGACGGGTTGCCCGCCGGCTGGGACCGAGCACCAGTCCGCTGACCTGCTCCGATTACTCGGTGTCATCCTGCGGACATAGAGCGTGCGTGCGCGACGTGGCGGCCTAGGGTTCAGGCAACGTCACCACCAGTAATGGGAGACCCTCATGGTCGACCAGATCAACACCTTCTCCGACCTGCAGGCCCGCGCCGGCGTGATCCTCGCCAGGCTGAATGCCGCTCCCGCCGTCGCGATCGCGGCAGCCACGAATCCGCTGCTGGCCGTCGAGCACCTCGGCTACGAGTTCAACCCCGACACCCGTACCGGCATCGGCGACCGCATCCGACTCGGACCGACCGCCGCCGAGAAGCTCGCCGAGCTGCGTACCGCGATCGCCCGGCTTGTCGATCGTCAGGTCGACCCCGACGACGGCCCCACCGTCCGCCGGCTCCTGACCGACCTGGGCGTGCTCCCGGCCTGCCCCGACGGTGATGAACCGGACACCGACCCGCCGCGCTGGCAGCCCGGCGGCGCCGGCCCCGACCCGCTGGAACCGTTCCGGGACCGGCACCCGGTGATGGAACCGCTGCTGGAGTACCGGAGGGTTTCCGCCCGCCGGCCGAGGTTCGCGCCCCCGCGGGCCTTCGCCGCGATCCTCAGCGGTGCGGTGACCACACCGTTGACGGCGGTGACCGGCCGGCTCCAGTCGCCAGCGCCGGAGCCGGAACCCGAGACCCACCCCCGCTGACCAACAGGCGGCCCGTCGCGCGGCGACGGTCCCAGGCAACTCCCGACGTCCGGCCCGGCATCCGGCCGTCCACACCCTCCGGCCTCCACCACACCGGCCCCGAAGGGGGACCAATGGCCGACACCCATGGCTTCGAGGTCGTCATCGAGGCGACCCCGCCCGTTCTCCGCAAGGCCCTGCAGGGCGCCTGGAAGTCGGCCGAGTGTGGCGACACCAGCACCGACGAGGGACGTATCCCGCAATACCTGCCGGTCCCGGCCGGCCTCGGGATCGGCGGGTTCACCACGGCCGGCGGCCAGGTGGAGATCCCCCGGGACCAGCTCGACGCCACCCCACGGCCCGACATCGACGGTTGCGAACTCACCTTCGGCTTGATCATCCAGGTGACCGTCGCCGACCCGCCGGTGCCATCCGCGCAACTGCTGGACCTCACCGCCACCGCGCATGCCGCCGTGCCGATCGGGGTGCTGCCCGACTCGAAGAACGTGGGGCTGCGCTTTGACGGCCTGCCCCGCAGCGCGGTCACCGCGACTCTGACCAGCGGCGACCCTCTCGCCCCGAAGCTCGTGCAGATCCTCGGCGAATACGTCCACTCTGCCTACGAGAACGGCGGCCCCGGGGGCGTGCTGCATCCCGGTATCCCGGCGATCCCGCACGAGCAGGACGACACCGGGCTGGTACTGGGACTCGGCGTCGGCAGTTACACCCTCGACACCCACCTGGAGATCTACGACGACCAGGCCGACCCCGCCCACCGGATCGACGTCAGTCAGCCCGATCCGGGGCACGTCCTCATCAGCATGCCGGTCTACCTGCGGATGTTCCACATCGTGGGTAGTGGCGTGGCGCCCGCGCTGGCCGACCCGATGGCTGTGGAAACCCGGCTCGCCATCACGGTGCCGCTGGAGACCCCGCCGGGGGCGTACACGTTGCGGTTCGACACCGCGACCGTGGTCGCCGGACCGATCAACCCGGCACCCGGCATCGAGGGCACCCACTTCACCACCAACAACGCCACCCTCTTCGGATTCCTCGACAACGCGCTGCAAGCCCAGCTCAACCAGCAGGGGGCGGCGCTGGTGCACGGCTTCGGGGCGCAGAGCGTGGTGGTGCCAACCGTGGCGCAGATCGAGACGGCCATCGGCGACCTGCTCTTCGGCGACCTGGTCGGGCGGGGCTTCCTGGCACTGTGGACGCCGGAGGTCGGTGGCGAGGTGTTCGAGGCCGACACCGTCGCCACCCGGGTCTTCGCCGATCTGCTGGTGATCGCGATCAACGCCGGCGAGGGCGCCGACATCGGGGCGATGACAAACGTCGTACCGGCCGGTCGGGACTTCGCCATCCTGCTCGACGGGACGATCGTGCAGGAGAACATCGACTCCGCCCGGGTCACCAACGGTTGGGCGGACAGCGACCTGCCGCGCCGCGTCGACCAGGGCGACGACAAGGCGGACGTCCGTGAGTTGGACGTCGTACTCCGCGACGGGTCGATCCGGATGACCGGAGAGCTGACCGTCATCGACGCGATCCTCGGCAGCATCGACGTCGACGCCAGCTTCCGGGCCGACGTGGGACTGCACTGGACCCCGAGCGGCGACCTCGATCCCGACGGGGTCCAGCGGATGGACAACCACCTGATCGGCGAGCCGGACGTCGACCCCGAGGAGTCGGTCCTGTTCTGGGTCATCGCCATCATCTTGGCGATCATCAGCTTCGGCGCCGGGAGCATCCTGATCGGGGTCATCATCATCGTGATCGCCGCGGTGATCACGGCCGTGGTCAACAACATCGGCGGGTCGCGCCTTGTCGACCCGATCACCGGAGCGGTCAGCGGCATCACCGGCTGGCCGCCCGAGTTGGCCCGGATCGGGCGGGTCAGGGCTGTCTTCTTCGACCCAATCGTGATCAACGCCGACGGGCTCCTCCTCGGTGGCGACCTGGAGGTGCTCAGCTCCTGCGAGAGCACCGAGGTGCTCGCCGCCCGCAGCAGCGGGCCGTACACCGGGACGGCCCAGTCGGCCCTCCTGTTGGCCGCCGGGCACACCAGCGCCGCCGCCGGCTACACCTGGCTGACCGGCGACGGCGCGGGACCGGCCGCCACCGCGGACGTCAACCACGTCTACGCGGCCAGCGGCACCTACCTGGCGGCGCACTCGTTGACGATCAACCAGCCCGGCGGCGCCACCAGCCGCCACTTCGCGCTGGTGTACGTCGCCAACGTGCCGCCCACTGTCGACGCCGGCCCGGACCTCACCGTCGAGGAGGGTGAGGTGGTGACGCTCGTCGGCCGGTTCAGCGACGTCGAGTACGCCGACACCCACGAGACCACCTGGAACTTCGGCGACGCCCAACCCACCGAACCGGGCACGGTCGTGGAGACCAACACCCCACCCCGGGCCGAGGGCACCAGCACGGTGCGGCACGCCTGGTGCGACAACGGTGTGTACGAGGTGACCCTGCGGGTCCGGGACCAGAACGGCGGGATGGCGACGGACACCCGAACCGTGACGGTGCGCAACGTCCCGCCGACGGTCGATGCCGGCCCCGATCTGTTCACCTACCCCTGCACGGTCCTGACCCTCACCGCCCGGTTCACCGATCCCGGCTGGTGCGACACGCACACCGCGGTCTGGGATTTCGGCGACTGCACCCCGCCGCTGCCGGCCCTGGTCGACGAGACGCACGAGCCGCCGATCGGCCGGGGGACCGCCGTGCTGTCCCACCGCTACCCGGACTGCGGAACGTTCCTGACCCGGTGCACGGTCACCGACGACGACGGCGGGACAGGTGTCGACGAGTTGGTGGTCCGGGCCGTCGACGTGGTCAACCGGCATTTCGAGGACGGGTTCGCCCAGCGCACCACCGGACAGGTCGCCAACGGCTGGGAGCCATACGTGCTCGCCGGCTCGGCGGCCGGCGGCACCGGCCAGCACGCCGCGAGCAACTTCGTGGTGCACGGTGGTCGCCGGGCACAGGGGCTGGTGCCTGGGCCGCAGCAACGGGTCGGCGTCCGGCAGCAGATCGGGGCCAACCCGGGCTGGGCCTACCAGCTCACCGCCTGGTACGACCTCGACCAGGCCGACCCCTCGACCGCGCGGCTGGGCGTCGACCCCACCGGCGGCACCGACCCGACCTCCGCCGCCGTCGTCTGGAGCGACGGCACGAGCGCCCAGCGGTGGAGCCCGCTGACGGTACGCGTCGCTGCCCAGGCCGCCGCGCTGACCGTCTTCCTGGAGGCGGTGGCCGACGGGCGTGAACCCCGAAGGGGCGGCGGGCGGGTGTGGTTCGACGACGTGGACCTGCTGGCCGTGCAGCCGTACTGCCCGACGGAGCCGCCGCCGCCACGGCCGCGTGACTGCCTCGACTTCGCCGGCCGGCAGCCCGGCACCCAGTTCCCGGCGGAGTGGACGGACCACGAGTTCCTCATCCGTTCCGTGGACGGCGTCGGCCGGGTGGTCGTCGCGGTCGGGCCGCCTACCGGCGGTGCGGCCCTGCAACTCGGCGCCGGCGTCCAGGTCGGACTGCCCCACCCGGCGGACCGGGTCATCGTCACCCTGGTCAACCAGGGCGGCAAACCGGTCGAGCTGACCGCGCTCGACGACGACGGTGCGCCACTCGACCGCGTCGACGTGCCGGCGAACTCGCCTCCGGGCCCGGCGACGGTGACTCTCACCGGCCCCGGCATCGTCGCCGTCCGGATCGTCGGGCGGTCGGCCGAAGGGCTGCTGGTCCGGCTCTGCGCCGAGTACGCCGACGCCTCCGGGCCGGACGACGACTCCGCTGACGAACACGGCGACCCCACGTCGCACCCGGTTCCGATCGACCCCGCTGCGACCGGCCCGGCGCGCCGATCCGACCCGCCGTTGCGTGGCGGCTGCTGTGGCTGAGCCTGGCTCGCTCGACGCCGTCCGTGCCGTGCTGGCCGCGCACCGAGCTGACCTCACCCGACGGTTCGCCGCAGTCGGCACCGGCATCGGTCGGCCCGACCCGGCCGGACCGTACGTCATCACCGTCTACGTCACCGACCCCGTGTTGGTGGCCCGCACCAGCGAGCGCGTCGACGGTGTCGCGCTGCGCTTCGTGCTCACCGGGCCGTTCGAGGCCCGCCCAACCTGATCCATCACCCCGTTCCATCGGCAGGAGGCGGCCATGTCCAATTCCAACGACGACAGTTACGTCAAGGCCCGGGCGTTGGCCCGGGCGGCCCGTCGAGGACCACTGGCCGGGCTGCTGGGCGACCCGAACGTCAGCGGCCTCGCCTACGGCAGACGGGAGGTCAGCGGCCGCCGCACGGACGAGCCGGCCCTGGTGGTGTACGTGGTACGCAAGGTGCCGAGGCAGTTCCTACCGACCACCCGGTTGCTGCCGCGGCGGGTCTACTTCGGGCCCGACTTCGTCGAGGTCGACGTGGTGGAGACCGGCCCGTTCTTCGCCCAGGAGTTCACCGCTCGGGAACGCCCGGCGCCCAACGGGGTGAGCGTCGCGCACATCGACGTCACGGCCGGCACGCTCGGCGCGCTGGTCACCGACAACACCGACGGGTCGCTCTGCATCCTGAGCAACAACCACGTGCTGGCCAACTCGAACGCCGGGGCGATCGGCGACGCGATCGTGCAGCCCGGCCCGGCCGACGGCGGCACCGCGCCGGCCGACACCATCGCCACGCTCAAGCGATTCGTCATGATCAACGCGGCCGGCAATCGGGTGGACTGCGCTATCGGCCAGGTCTCCCAGCCCAACGACGTGGTCGACCGGGTGAAAGACGACATCTTCCCGGTGGCCAACAGCGACCACCCGGCGATCGGTCTGCTCTTCGCGGGCTCGTGCAACCGGACCCTGATCAACCCCATCGACGAGGTGCTGCAACAGCTCGACGTGACGTTTCTGAGCGGTGCGAACGCCATCGCCGGCGTCGACATCGGCAGCAATGTGGAGAAGGTCGGCCGGACCACGGAGTACACCACCTCCACGGTGACCGAGCTGGATGTCAGCGCGAGCATCGACTACGGCCCCGGCGTCGGCGTGTTGAGCTTCGAGGGCCAGATCGCCACCGCCCACCTGTCCGAGGGTGGCGACTCCGGGTCGGTGGTCTACCTGGGCGGCGAAGGTGGCAACGAGAGCGCCTGCGGCTGCGCCTCCAGCAGCACCGCCCGCCGGGTCCTGGACCGTGACGTCGACCTCGATGTGGCGGTCGAGAAGGAGTTCCGGCAGCGCTACCTGCAGCAGACCCGGGTCGGCCGGTTCGCTGTCGACACCTACTTCGCCAACGAGGACCGGCTGGTCGCCCGGGCGCGGGCGACGAAGCTCTCCGACGCCGACCGGCGGCACCTGCAGAAGCTCTACGACACCTACGCCGAGACGGCCCGCGCGGCGATGCTCCAGCCGCAGCGTTCCGAGGCGACGCTCACCACCGAGCACATCGACGAGGCCCGCAAGACGCTGCGCCGCTTCGCGGACCGGTTGACCACCGAGGAACTCTCCGCCGCCGAGGAGGTGCTGGCGCTGGCGAACGACGCCGTTGGTCGTACTCCGATGGAGATCCTGCGGATGCTCGACGACGAGCAGCTGCTGCAGAAGGCGCAGGAGTTGGTCGAGCGGGTGCCCACTCTGTGCGCTCCGGGCAGTGGGCGGCGCGGCGACGGCGGCTGTGGCTGCGGTGGCGGTGGGAGCGCCGGTCACGGTGGGTGACGCACCTGAACTGGACTGGCTGGCCAGCGCCCGTACCCGGGAGGCGCTGGCCGGCCTGGACCGGCGGATGCGGGACGCCGTCGCAGCGTCGGACCCGGCGCTGTGGGCGATGGCGACGGCACTGCAGCGCCGAGGTGGCAAGCGGATCCGTCCCGCGCTACTGCTGGTCGCGGCCGAATTCGGCACCGTCCGTTCGGCACATCTGCTCGACGCCGCCGCGGCGCTGGAATTGCTGCACCTGGCCTCGCTCTACCACGACGACGTGATGGACCGCGCCGTCACGCGGCGGCACGGCCCCAGCGTCAACGCCGAATGGGGCGAGCCGGCGGCCGTCGTCGCCGGGACCTTCCTGGTGGCCCGGGCGATCGCCCTGCTCGCCGCCTTCGACGACAGGTACGGCCGGGAGGCGGCCGCGGCGCTGGTCGCGCTCTGCACCGGGCAGCTCCGCGAGACGGAGAACGCGTTCCACACCGGGCTGACCGAGGCGGAGCACCTGGAGATCATCGCCGGCAAGACAGCGACCCTGTTCGAGTTGCCCTGCCGGTTGGGCGCGCTGCTCGCCGGGGCGCCGCCGGCGACCGTCGAGGCGCTGGCCGGGTACGGCCACGACCTCGGCGTCGCCTTCCAGCTCGCCGACGACGCGCTCGACGTGCGCGGCAGCTACGCGGCGCTCGGCAAGCGGCCACTGACGGACGTGCGAGAAGGGATCTACACCATGTCGGTGCTGCGCCTGCTGGCCCGCGACACACCGGCGGCCGGCCGGGTACGCGACCTCCTGGAAGTACGCGAGCCCACCCCGGCGGAGCTGGCCGAGGTGGCGGAGCTGGTCGTCGCTTCGGGTGCCGTGGACGAGGTCCTCGCCGAGGCCCGGAGCCGTGCCGCTCGGGCCGCCCGGCGACTCGACCCGCTGCCGCCCGGCCCGGCCCGGGACTCGCTGGTCCGACTCGCCGACTACGCCGTCACCAGGGCCGGTTGAGATGGCTACGCCGGACCCGCCGATGGTCCCGGACCGGCTCGACGGCTTCGACGCGGTCGTCGTGGGCGCCGGCCCGGGCGGCGCCGCCGCGGCCTACCGGCTGGCGGTGCTGGGCCGCCGGGTTCTGCTGATCGACAGGCGCGAGTTCCCCCGCGACAAGTGCTGCGGCGACGGCCTGACCCGCAGCGCCGTACGTCTGCTCGCGGACATGGGAGTGCTCGACGAGCTGACGGGTGCCCAGCGGGTCGGCGGGGTGCGGATCCGGATGCGCGGGCGGGGCGGTCGCGACTTCCACTACGAGGACCCCGACGGCACCGGGTACGGCATGGTGGTGCCCCGGCTGGAGCTGGACGCGGTGCTGTGCCGGCGGGCGGTGCGCGCCGGCGCGGTGCTCTGGACCGGGGCACGTGCCACCCGGCTGCTCGGCGGCGCCGCCGGGGTCCACGGCGTGCAGGTCGAGTACGCGGGCCGCCGTTTTCCGGTGCGTGCCCCGGCTGTGGTCGCCGCCGACGGGGCCTCTTCGCGGCTGGCTCACCAGGCCGGGTTGCGTAGCCCGGACCGGGAATGGACCGGGTTCGCCGTCCGGGGCTACTTCACCCAGATCGCGGACCTCGACGAGTTGCTGGAGATCCACCTTCCGCTGGCGGACGTCACGGACCGGCGGGTGCTGCCCTCCTACGGCTGGGTGTTTCCGGTCGGCGACGGGACGGCAAACGTTGGCGTGGGCCTCTTCGACCCGACCCACCGGGAGAACGTCCGAGTGCTGTACGAGCGTTTCGTCACCGAGCTGGTGGCGACCGACCACCGGTTCCGGGCGGCCCGTCCGGCCGGACCGATGACCGGTGCGCCACTGCGGTTGGACTTCGACCCGTCCCGGTGCGGTGTGCCAGGGCTGCTGCTGGTCGGCGACGCGGCGGGGCTGGTGAGCCCGTTCACCGGTGAGGGCATCAGCTTCGCCCTGGAATCGGGCCTGCTCGCCGCCGACCGGATCGACACGGCACTCCGCCGCGCCGAGACGGGACCGGTGGACCCGGCTCCGTACGCTCGGCAGCTCGCCGCCCGGCAGTCCGGCTACTTCGAGACCGGCCGGTACTCGGTGCGCCGCTACCTGCTCGCCTGGCGGGTGCTCGACGCCACCTTCGACGACGACCGGCCACTGTTCGCCCTCTGCCGCCGGCTGGCGCTCTTCCCGGACGGGGCGCGGGCGGGTGTCCTGCTGGACCCGCTGCCCCAGCCAGCTCCGGGCCTCGCCCGTGACCTGCGGCGCGATCTCATGGCGGTGGGCGAGCTGCTGGCCGGCTGCGTACGCGAGGACTGGCCGATGTTCGTCCGGCTCGGCGGGGTGGACGAGGACCTGTCGACCCTCTCGCTGCGTCCGGCGGTGCTGCTGCTGGTCGCCGCGGCGGTCGGGGGCCGTGAGCATCCGCTTCGGCACGCCCTCGCCGCAGCTGTTGACCTCGGTTTGCTCGCCGGGCTGGCGGTGGACAGCGCCCGGGAGGAGCCCCGGTCGACCGGGCCCCGACCGACGCCGTGGGGCAACCGGTTCGCGGTGTTGGTCGCGGACTTCCTGTTGGCCCGTGCGTACGAGTTCGCCGCGCAGGGCGGCGGCCCGGTGGTCGCCGAGTTCGCCGAGGCGTTGACAGTGGCCTGTGAAGGTCGGGCTCAGGAGTTGCGCGACGACCCGTCGTCGGGCGGGGGAGCCGGCGGTGCCGTCCTGGCCGGGCGCGCCGCCATCGCGTTCGAGTTGCCGTGTCGGCTCGGCGGCCGGCTCGGAGGCGCCCGGGTTCCGGTGGTGAACGCGCTGGCCACGTACGGTCGTGAGGTCGGCGCGGCCCACGCCCTCGGCGAGCAGCTTCGGGAGCTGGCAGGGGCGTCCCGGTGGGGTGGGGCGGCGCAGCCCGGGGCGGTTGCGCCCGACGACCCCCGGGTGGCCGGTCTGCTCGGCCTGATCGCCGAACACGCCCAACGGGCGCGAGAGGCGCTGCGGATCGTGCCCGCCGGTCCGGCCCGCGAGCTGCTGGGTTGGCTGGCCACCCCCGGGTTGCCGGGCCCCGTGGACCCCGAAGGCAGAGTGATGTCGGTCACGTAGCGGCGTCGGGCGGGCCGGTCTGGGGCTCCGGTGTGAGTGATCGGCGCTTCATCTGGCAGAATGGGTCGCTGGTATCCGGCGCGCGTCCGGCGCCCTCTAACCCAGGCGCGTTGCCAGTCCACCGAGTAGTCTCCGGCCCAACCCCACGGGTCCGGTCGGCGCTCACCCATGCACACCGCCCGTTTGGGCCGGTGAGATCGCAACAGGAGCGAAACAACTGTGGCCGTAAAGATCCGGCTCCTGCGGATGGGCAAGATCCGCAACCCGCAGTACCGCATCGTCATCGCCGACTCGCGCACCAAGCGCGACGGTCGGGCGATCGAGTTCGTCGGGATTTACCAGCCCAAGGAAGACCCCTCGATCATCGAGGTCAAGTCGGAGCGGGTCCAGTACTGGCTGTCCGTCGGCGCCCAGCCGAGCGAGGCGGTGCAGCGGCTGCTGGAGCTGACCGGTGACTGGCAGAAGTACAAGGGCCTGCCCGCCCCGCCGCCGCTCCTGGTCGCCCCCGAGCGGGCCGACCGCAAGGCGGCGTACGAGGCTGAGGCGAAGGCCGCCGCCGGGCTCGCCCCGGAGACCCCGGCCAAGCCGGCCAAGAAGGCCGCCAAGGCTGCCGAGGCTCCGAAGACCGAGGCTCCGAAGACCGAGGCTGCGAAGACCGAGGCGCCGAAGACCGAGGCTGCGGCTGAGGCTCCGACGGCCGAGGCGCCGAAGACCGAGGCTCCGGCCGAGGCCCCGGCCGCTGCCGACGCCGGTGAGCAGGCCTGACATGCCACTGCGTCCGGCGTTGGAGCACCTGGTCAAGGGCATCGTCGACCACCCGGATGACGTCCGGGTGCGGCTTGTCGATTCCCGTCGGGGCAAGCGGCTCGAAGTCCGCGTGCACCCCGAGGACCTCGGCACTGTGATCGGGCGGTCCGGCCGGACCGCCAAGGCGCTGCGCCAGGTGATCGGCTCCATCGGCGGGCGCGGAGTCCGCGTCGACATCGTCGACTCGTACTGATGCAGCTCGTCATCGGCAGGATCGGCAAGCCGCACGGTGTCCGCGGTGAGGTCACCGTGGAAGTGCGGACCGACGAGCCCGAGGCACGGTTCGCCCCTGGCACAGTGCTCCGCACTGAGCCAGGGGCGACACCCCCTCCAGCCACCGACGAGCCCGGCGTGCCGTTCCGGGTTCCGGCGGAGCTGACCATCGAGGAAGCCCGCTTCCACCAGGGCCGGGTGCTTATCGCGTTCGACGGCATCCTGGACCGCAACACCGCCGAGGCGCTGCGTGGGACGCTGCTCGTGGTGGACAGCGCCGACGTGGCCCCACCGGACGACCCGGAGGAGTTCCACGACCACCAGCTGGTCGGGTTGGCCGTGGTGACCCCCGCCGGCGAACGCCTGGGTGAGGTCGCCCGCATCGACCACGCTCCCTCGTCCGACCTGCTGGTGTTGCGGCGCCCCGAGGGGCGTACCGCGTTGATCCCGTTCGTCCGGGCGATCGTTCCGGAGGTCGACCTGGCCGGCGGACGTGTGGTCGTCGACCCGCCAGCCGGACTGCTCGACCTTTAGGACCAGCCCGCATGCGCGTCGACGTCGTGTCGATCTTTCCGGAGTACTTCGCCCCGCTGGACCTGTCGCTGATCGGACGGGCGCGGGCCAACGGCGTACTCCAGCTCGCCGTGCACGACCTGCGGACCTGGACCCACGACGTGCACCGCACTGTCGACGACACCCCCTACGGCGGCGGGCCGGGGATGGTGATGCGCCCGGAGCCGTGGGGTGAGGCGTTGGACGCCCTCGCGCCGGTCGACGCCCCGCCGCCCCGGCTGCTGGTGCCGTCGCCGGCCGGTGCCCCGTTCACCCAGGCCATGGCGTACGAGTTGGCGGCCGAGTCGCATCTGCTCTTCGCCTGTGGCCGCTACGAGGGGATCGACCAGCGGGTCCTGGCGCACGCCGCCACCCGGATGCCGGTCACCGAGGTGTCGCTCGGTGACTACGTGCTCTTCGGCGGCGAGGTCGCGGTCCTGGTGATGCTGGAGGCGGTCACCCGGCTGCTGCCGGGGGTGCTGGGCAACGCGGGCTCGTTGGACGAGGAGTCGCACGCGCACGGGCTGCTGGAGGCGCCGATCTACACCAAGCCGCCGAGTTGGCGTGGGCACGACGTGCCGGAGGTGCTCCGCTCCGGTGACCACGGCAAGATCGCCCGCTGGCGGCGCGAGGAGGGTCTGCTGCGGACCGCGGCCCGCCGTCCGGACCTGCTGGCCGCGCTGCCCGCCGATCGGCTCGACAAACGGGACATCGCGGCCCTCGACCAGGCCGGATTTCAACCTCCGCCGGGGGATGTGGCAAAGTAGTGGGGTTGCCGCATCCGTCCGCGCCCGCGGTCGGCTGCGAGGATCCCCGACCGGGGGTCGGTCCGCCGATCACCACCCGGGAATCAGAATCACCCACCCGCGCACCGAGTGACGGTGCGCCGTGAGCCTTACGAGGACGCAGCGATGAACATCCTGGACGCCCTTGACGCCCAGTCGAAGCGGACCGACCTTCCCGACTTCCGGGCCGGTGACACCGTCAAGGTGCACGCCCGCGTCGTCGAGGGCAACCGGTCCCGTGTCCAGATCTTCCAGGGCGTCGTGATCCGCCGCCAGGGTGACGGTCTGCGCGAGACCTTCTCGGTCCGCAAGGTCAGCTTCGGTGTCGGCGTCGAGCGGACCTACCCGCTCAACGGCCCGGGCATCGACCGGATCGAGATCGTGACCCGCGGTGACGTGCGTCGCGCCAAGCTCTACTACCTGCGCGAGCTGCGCGGCAAGAAGGCCAAGATCAAGGAGAAGCGGGAGAAGCAGCCCAGCTGACTTCCCGCTCGCCACGCTGCCCGAGCTGCGCGTATGCCGTACCGACCAGAGCGCACTACCCTGGTCGGTACGGGCGCAGCGAGGTAGCGGTCCCGCCCACGTGGCGGGCAGTTGTCCACTACCGCCCGTGGAGCCTCGACGAGGCTCCCGGGCGGTGGTGTTTCTGCGGACCGGGGAGTGGCGTGGTGCAGACGCTTGACGAGGACGGCACCGTCGATCCGTGGCGCCGACGGGCTCGCCGCACCCGCCGGCAGATGCCCCTCTGGCAGGAGTTGCCGCTGCTGCTGGTGGTCGCGTTCTGCCTCGCGGTGCTGATCCGGACCTTCCTGCTCCAGGCGTTCTTCATCCCGTCCGGCTCGATGGAGGACACCCTCCTCGTCGGTGACCGGGTGCTGGTCAACAAGGTCGTCTACGACGTTCGTGACCCGCTGCGCGGCGAGGTGGTGGTCTTCCGGGGCACCGACCGCTGGGCGCCGCAGGTCGACGATCAGCCGAAGCCCGGTGTCGCCGGCCGGCTCACCCGGACCGTCGGCGATCTGATCGGGGTGAGCCGCCCCGGTGAGAAGGACTTCATCAAGCGGGTGATCGGTCTCCCCGGTGACCGGGTCAAGTGCTGCGACAGCCAGGGGCGGGTCACAGTGAACGGCACGCCGCTCAATGAGCCGTACGTCCTGCGGGACTCCCCACTGGATCTGCCCCCCAACCCGTCGGAGTGTCGCTCCCGGCGCTTCGACGAGGTCGTCGTGCCGCCCGGTCAGATCTTCGTGATGGGCGACCACCGTGAGGTCTCCCAGGACGCGCGTTGCCAGGGGCCGGTGCCGATCGAGAACGTGGTCGGCCGGGCCTTCATGGTGGTCTGGCCCTCGTCGCGGTGGAGCGCGTTGTCGGTGCCGCCGACGTTCGAGGACGTGTCCGGGTCGGCCACGGCGTCCCCCGCTGCGCCTCCGGTGCGACCGACTCCGGAGGGCGGTGTGCTGCTGATGCTTCCGCTGGCAGCCGCACTACGCGGTTCCCGCGCGTTCCGGACGGTGCCGTCCAGTCGGGCAACGTAGGCTCCTTGGCGTGATTGACGAGCAGACCGACAAGCCCCGCAGCTCCTTCTGGAAGGAGCTGCCGATCCTGCTGGGTGTGGCGATCCTGGTCGCGGTGCTGGTCCGCGCCTTCGTGCTGCAGACCTTCTTCATCCCCTCCCCGTCCATGGAGAACACTCTCAAGATCGATGACCGGGTGCTGGTCAACAAGCTGGTCTACGACTTCCGATCACCGCACCGGGGCGAGGTGATCGTGTTCAAGGCCCCGACCGAGTGGAGCGGCAACCCCGACGGGGAGGACTTCATCAAGCGGGTGATCGGCATCCCCGGCGACCACGTGGTCTGCTGCGACCCGGAGGAACGGTTGATGATCAACGGCAAGTCGTTGGACGAGCCGTACATCTTCTCCATGGACGGGATTCGCGACAAGCCCGCCGACCAGGAGTTCGACATCACCGTGCCGAAGGGTCGGCTGTGGGTGATGGGCGACCACCGGTCGGCCTCCGGCGACTCGCTGGAGCACTGGCAGCAGTCCCAGCAGAACATCACCGAGGCCACGATCCCCGAGGACTCAGTGGTCGGGCGGGCGTTCACCGTCTTCTGGCCGGTCAACCGGGCCACCTGGCTCACGGTGCCCGACGGGTTCGACGGCATTCCCAAGCCGTAGGCAGACGGGGCGTGGGCGATCCGTCGTCGGTCTGGCAGGCTGGTGCGGTGACCGTGAGCGCGAGGAGTGAGCTTGCGAGCCCCGCAGGCGCGAGCAGTGGCGACCGTGCCTACACCCCTCGACGTGCGGCCCGCGTGCTGCTCGTCGACGCGGCCGGCCGGGTCCTGCTGTTCGAGGGCTTCGACCCGGCCCGGCCCGAGCACCGCTACTGGTTCACTCCCGGCGGCGGGCTCGATCCGCTGGAGTCCCCAGCGGCGGGCGCGGCCCGGGAGTTGGCCGAGGAGACCGGCCTGCGGCTCGACCCGGCCGAGTTGGGTGAGCCGGTCTGGTCCGACGCGACCGAGTTCTCCTTCGACGGCGTCTGGTACCGCCAGGAGCAGGACTTCTTCCTCTTCCGGGTGGACTCCTGGCTCGTGGACACCACGGGCTTCAACGACATCGAGCGGCGCAGCATCGCCGACCACAACTGGTGGCGTCCCGACGAGTTGGTGGCCAGCGGGGACCGGTTCTACCCGCCCGAGTTGCCCGCCCTGTTGACCCGGCTCGGGCTGTCGACCACCGCCGGCCAGGACGAGGCGTCGTGCTGACCCCGCCGCGCACCGTGGTGCGCCGAGAGGCCGGCCTGTACGCCCTGGAGCGGGCGTTGCAGCGACGTGGCTTCCGGCACGTCGCCGGTGCCGACGAGGCGGGCCGCGGTGCGTGCGCCGGTCCGCTGGTCGCCGCCGCGGCGGTGCTGCCCGAGGGGCGGCGCGGCGAGGTCGAGGGGCTGGCCGACTCGAAGCTGCTCACCCCGGCCAGCCGGGAACGGGTGTACGCGGAGGTCGTGGACCGCGCGCTCGCGTACGCCGTGGTGGTCATCCCGGCCGAGGAGGTCGACGCCCGCGGCCTGCACGTGTGCAACCTGGCCGCGATGCGCAGGGCGCTCGCCTCGCTCACCACCCGCCCGGAGTACGTGCTGACCGACGGCTTCGGCGTGGACGGCCTGGGTGTTCCCGGGCTGGCGGTGTGGAAGGGCGACCGGGTGGCCGCGTGTGTGGCGGCGGCCAGTGTCCTGGCCAAGGTCACGCGGGACCGGCTCATGGTGGAGCTGGACGGGGTCTTCCCGGCGTACGGCTTCGCCGAGCACAAGGGCTACATCACCCCGGAGCACTCGGCGGCGCTGCGGGAGCACGGGCCGTGCCGGGAGCACCGGTTCTCGTACGTCAATGTCGCCGCGGTCTCCGGCCGCGACGGCCGGCCGCCGCGTGCTCGACGGCCCGGCGGCCACCGCCCGGATGAGCCGATGGAGCGCTCGTGGGCGTCAGGGGGTACCGTCGGCGTGGCGTTGGGCGAGCAGCCTCGGCCTCCGACGCCGGTGGGGGAAGATGTGGCCATGGAAGGCGGAGTGCGATGAGCGCGGAAGATCTCGAGAAGTACGAGACCGAGATGGAGCTGCAGCTCTACCGGGAGTACCGCGACATTGTCCGCCAATTCTCCTACGTGGTGGAGACGGAGCGCCGGTTCTACCTGGCCAACCAGGTCGACCTGCACGTGCGTAACTCCGACGGCGAGGTCTACTTCGAGGTCGAGATGCACGACGCCTGGGTGTGGGACATGTACCGTCCTGCCCGCTTCGTGAAGAACGTCCGGGTGATGACCTTCAAGGACGTCAACGTCGAGGAGTTGGAGAAGCCCGACATCTCGCTGCCCGCCGACTCCGGCTTCGGCGGCTGAGCGCACCCGAGCCGCCGGGCCGTGCCACGGGCCCCCCACCCGTGGCGTGACACCCGCCGCCGATCACTCGGCCGGCACCACGACCTCGACCCGCTGCACCATGTTGTTGGCGAAGCCGCCACGGTTCCACTGTTGCTCGACCGGCTGGGTCCGCCCGGACGCGTCGGTCGCCCGCGCGCCGAGCACGTACCGGCCGGGGTCGGCTACCCACTCGTATCGCCAGCGCCGCCAGGCGAAATCGCCCGCGTCCGTCGGGTCCAGCTCGGCCGGCGCCCAGCTCTCCCCGCCGTCGGTGGTCACCTCCACGGCGACCACCGGGGCGTGCCCCGACCAGGCCCGACCATCCAGAAGGCATGGGCCGGGTCGCAGCACCCGGCGGCGGGACATGAAGTCGGGGAAGCCGGGCGGGCGGACCACTGCCCGCGGCTCGATCCGCGTGACCGGCACGCCCGGATCGTCGGCGTCGCGGCGTACCCGGTAGGCCACCGCGTTCTGGTACCCCTCGAACGGCTCGGTCCGCAGCTCGACGGAGTGGACCCACTTCACGTGCGCCATGCCGTACCAGCCCGGCACGATCAGCCGTAGCGGCGCGCCGTGCTGCGGCAGCAGGGGAGCGCCGTTCATCTCGTACGCCAGCAGCACCTCCTCGCGCAGCGCGTCGGCGACCGGAAGCGCCCGCTGGTAGTCCTGCTCGACCCCGCGCTCCACACCGTGATCGGCGCCGGTGAAGACCACGTCCACCGCGTCCGGGTCGATGCCCGACTCCCGCAGCAGCGGTGCGAGGGGGGTGCCGGTCCACTTGGCGTTGCCGACCGCCTCGACCAGCCAGGGCTGACTGACCGGCCGGGGGTGCAGCAGGGCTCGTCCGTTGCCGGCGCACTCCAGGGTCACCTGTCGGGTGACCCGTTGCCGCTCGCGCAGGTCGGCGAGGGTGACAGTCAGCGGCCGGTCCACCGCCCCGCCGATGGTCAGCGTGTGCGTCGCCGGGTCGAGCTCCGGGATGTCGTAGTGGATCAGCAGGTAGTGCAGCCCGGCCGGGGTGACGTCGTAGCGCAGCGCCTCCAACGGAATGCCGTGGTTGCGGGCCGCGAGCTGCAACTCCTCGGCGCTGATCGCCTCGTCCGGCTCCGCGAGCCGGGACGGGCCGCTCACGTCGGCCAGCGTCGGCTCGCGGGAGGACGGCTTCCGGTCATCGAGAGTGGTCATGCGGGGCCTCCCCGGTACAGACGGCGGCACCCGCCGTACCCGGCCCAGCCTAGGCCCTGCGCGGCGGCCCGAAAACGGCAGCGGAAGTGCGGCGGCCTTGGCGCGACGGGCCGTGGACGGCGTTCGGCGGCCCCGGGCATAGCAGATCATCGGAGCCGTCGGGTGGTCGTCCACAGCGCCTCCGGTTGTCCACAGCCGCGTCGGCGGGGCTGGCGGTCGGCCCGGCCTCGGCCGGAGGCTGCCGTCATGCGACAGCCACCCGTCCGTTCGATCCGCCGCACGGTGCTGCTCTGCGCCGCGCTTCCGCTCGCACTGACCGTCCAGCTCTGCGGGCTGGCGGTGCTGGTAGCGGCGGCGCCCGGCCAACCACCGACCCCGACCATGCCGGTCGCGGTCCTGGGGGAGCCGGTCGCCGCCCCGACGCCCGCCGGACGGTTCCGCTGGCCGGTCGACGGGCCACCCCGTCCGGTTCGCCGGTTCGACAGGCCGCCGCGACCGTGGCTACCCGGGCATCGCGGCGTCGACCTGGCCGCCCCCGCCGGAGCGGTGGTCCGCAGCGCCGGGCCGGGCACCGTGCTCTACGCCGGCCTGGTGGCCGGTCGACCGGTGGTCACCGTGGGGCACGCCGACGGGCTGCGGACCACCCACGAACCGGTCCAACCCGGCGTACGCCCCGGCCAGCCGGTCGCCGCCGGCGCACCGCTGGGCGAGCTGCTGCCCGGGCACCCGGGTTGCCCGGCCGAGGCGTGCCTGCACTGGGGCCTGCGCCGGGGCGAGGAGTATCTCGACCCGCTGGCTCTGCTCGGCCTCGGCCCGGTGCGCCTGCTCCCGGTCGGCCCGGTGCTGTTGCTCGCGGTAGGTCCGGTCAGCGCTGGGCGAGCAGTGCCGGCAGCCGTGCGGCCAGCCGTTCGTACTCGTCGGCGGCGTTGTAGACCTGGCCGGTGAGCCGCAGCCACCCCCGGCCGCTCCAGCTCATCACCGCCACCTCGGCGGCGAGCCGCGCACCGATCCGCGTCTGCAACGCCCGCGCCGCGTCGATCGTGCTGCCCAGGCCGAGCGGCAGCGGGATGAGACGCAGAGCCACCCCCGGCCCGCCGGGGTCGGGCAGGTCGGCGGGGTCCACCCCCAGAGCGTCCCCCACCACCCGCTGGCCGTACGCGGCGAGCGCGGCGTTGTGCGCCCGCACCCGGTCGACGCCGAGGCTGCGCATCGTGAACAGGCCCGCCGGGGCGGCCAGCCAGGGCGTGTAGTCGAGAGTCGCCTGCCACTCGAGCCGGGCCGGGAAACCCGACTCCTGCTCCCAGGACACCACAAGTGGCTCGATCCGGTCCCGCCACTGCGGTGCCACCGCCAGCAGGGCCGTGCCGCGCGGCGCGTACGCCCACTTGTGCAGGTTGCCCACCCAGAAGTCCGCGCCGATGCTCGCCACCGGGGTGGTCAGCATGCCCGGGGCGTGCGCGGCGTCCACCAGGACCGGCACGCCCTGTTCGCGGGCCACCCCGACGATGGCGGCGGTCGGGAAGAGCTTGGCGGTGGCCGAGGTGAGCTGGTCGACGACGAGCAGCCGGGTCCGCCCGGGGCGCAGGCCGTCCCGGATGCTCTGCACGATCTGCTCGTCGGTGGCGGCCAGGGGGATCGGCAGGACCCGGCTGACCGCGCCGGTACGGCGGCACTCGCGCTGGATGGCCAGGCTCACCGCCCCGTACCCGTGGTCGGTGCTCAGCACCTCGTCGCCGGCCTGCAGGCCCACCGACTGGAGCACCACGGCGACGCCGGTGGTGGTGTTGCCCACCAGGGCGCTGCCGTCCGGGTCGGCGCCCAGGAACCCGGCGAGGTGCCGGCGGCTGTGCGCGATCCGGTCGACGAGCCCCTGGGTGAAGAAGCGCAGCGGGTTCGCCTCCATCTCGTCGCGCAGCCGCTGCTGGGCGCGCTGCACACCGATCGGCACCGCGCCGAACGAACCATGGTTGAGGTGGCTGACCGCCGGGTCCAGGGAGAAGAGCAGGCGGGCGCCCGGGATCGGCTCAGGGGGCTGCGGGACGCTCACGTGATGATCGTAACCGCCGCGCTCGCGCACCCTCCGGCCCTTGATCAGGCGCGCGTGCGGGCCCTCCGGCCCTTGTCTAGGCGCGCGGGTGCGCCTGCCGGTACGCGGCGCGCAGCCGCTCGACCGACACGTGGGTGTAGATCTGCGTACTCGCCAGCGACGAGTGACCGAGCAGCTCCTGCACGGCGCGCAGGTCGGCGCCACCCTCCAGGAGGTGGGTGGCCGCGGAGTGGCGGAGATCGTGCGGGCTGGTCCGGGGCAGCCCGGCCGTCTCGGCGTACGCACCGACGATCTGACGCGCCGTCGTCGGGTTGAGTCGACCGCCCCGGGCGCCCAGCAGCAGCGCGTCGCCGGAGCGGGCGCTCACCATCGCCGGGCGGCCCCGGCGCAGCCAGTCGTCCAACGCTCGCTGGGCGGGCACCCCGTACGGCACCGAGCGCTCCCGCCCGCCCTTGCCGAACACCCGGATCACCCGCCGGCCGTGGTCGACGTCGCCGACGTCCAACCCGCACGCCTCGCTGACCCGTACGCCTGTGGCGTAGAGCAGCTCCAGCAGCACCCGGTCCCGCAGCGGCACCGCCGCGGCGGCGGCACCCGCCCCCGGCTCCGCTGGCGGGTCGCTGGGTGGTGCCCGTCGGGCGGGCGCCTCGACCAGCGCGGCGGCCTGGTCGGCGCGCAGCACGCTGGGCAGTTCCCGGTGCGCGCGAGGGCTGGCCAGCGCGGCGCCCACGTCGGCGGGGAGCAGCCCGGACCGATGTGCCCAGGCGCTGAACGCCCGTGCCGACGCGGCCCGCCGGGCCAACGACGTGCGGGCCGCACCGGTGGTGCGCTGCCGCGCCAGCCAACTACGCAGCACCGACAGGTCCAGCTCGGCGAGGTCGACGCAGCCCATCCGGACGGCGTGGTCGAGAAGCGAGACGAGATCGGTGACGTAGGCGCGGACGGTGTGCGCCGACCGGTTACGGACCCGGGACAGGTGCTCGGCGAAGTCGTCGACCGCGTCGCGCAGCGCCGGCGGGAGTGCCTGGTGCATGGCCCGGGTGCCCCGGTCGGGCCGACTCATCGTGGCCGCGCCAACGTGCCGGCCGGTGCAACGGCCCAGGCACCCTCACTCACGGCTGGCACGGCATCAGCCTACGGCCGGTCCGGGTACGGCACCGGACATGACGGTGTTGGTGTCGGTGTTCGCCACGGCTACCGGCTGTTGCTCCTCTTGATGAAGAACACGACCAGGCCGACAACGAGCACGGCGGTCACGACGAGACAGCAGAGAACGCTGATGTGCCACGGCTTGATTGCACCCATGACCGGGCACGGTACCGGCAGTGTCGGCTGGCCGGGGCCCCGAGCGTGCGGGGGTGCGGGCATCCGGACGACCGTGACGCATCCGCTCAGGTACCAGGCCGATCGGACGTGTCCGCCGCCGCTCCTCGCTTGGGCTTGGCGGGTGGCGCGAGGGCGTAGCCGTCGTCGCGACGGACCACCATGGACAGTTCCTCCAGCAGCGACAGCTTGCGCAACGCCGTCCGTACGTCGACACCGGCGCGCGAGGAGAGCCGGTCCACACCCATCGCGCCTCGGCGGGGCAGCGCCTCCAGCAGCGACCGTGCGTCGTCGTCCAGCGCGTCGGTGGCACGCTGTGGTCCACGGGCCAGCGGGGCCAGGTCCGCGCCGATCCGGCCCACCTCTTCCAGCACGTGCGCCACCCCGGTGACCAGCCGGGCCTTGTCAGGGAACTCGCGCAGGAACTCGTGGGCGCCGACGGACATCGCCGAGGTCACCGGCCCCGGCACCACCATTGCCACCCGATTGCCGTGGATGGCCCGCCGTGCGGTCTGCGTCGCGCCACTGCGCGCCGACGCCTCCACCACGACGGTGCCCCGGGTGCCCGCGGCGATCACCCGGTTGCGGATCAGGAACCGGGGTCGCAGCGGCTCGGCACCGGGCGGCCACTCGCTGACCAGCAGCCCCGTCTCGGCGATCCGGTCGAAGAGCGCCGCGTTGCCCATCGGGTACGGACGGTCCAGCCCGCAGGCGAGCACCGCGACGGTCAGTCCACCCGCGGTGAGGGCGCCTCGGTGGGCGGCGGCGTCGATGCCGAAGGCGCCACCGGACACGACGGTCCAGTCCCGCTCTGCCAACCCGTACCCCAACTCGGTCGCGACGTGCTGCCCATAGCCGGTGGCGGCCCGCGCCCCCACCACGGCCACCGAACGATCCAGGGCCTCGCCGAGCTGCCAGCTTCCGCGTACCCAGAAACAGAGCGGCGGGGCGGTCTCGGCGTCCACCCGGCGGCTGGCGTCCGGCAGACGCAACGTGGCCAGGTCGGCAACCTGGGCCGGCCACTCCTCGTCGTCCGGCGTGACCAGCCGGGCGCCAAGTCGGCCCGCCCGCTCCAGGGCCTCCGCCGCCACCGCCCGCGCGTCGCCGGCCGCCGAGCGGGCGGCGACAGTGGTGTGCAGCCAGCCGTCCGGGCTGCCTCCGTCGAGCAGCAGTTCCAGGGTCGCCACCGGGCCGTGCCGGTCGACCAGGTGATGCACCGCGCGCGTGCCCGGCTCCGCCAACCAGGTCAGAGCGACCCGGGCCAGCCTGCGTTCCTCCTCGGCGCTCACGTCGCCTCCCCCGTCCGTAGTTGAAGCGCTTCCCGGACGTCGTCCCGGTCCGGCCGATTGCGACCGTCCAGATCAGCGATGGTCCAGGCCATCCGGATCACCCGGTCGAAGCCGCGCGCCGAGAGCGAGCCGGAGTCGAGCCGGCCACGCAGCTCGACGGTGACCCGGGCCGGCAGCCGCCACGGTGGTCGGCGCAGGTGCGGGCCCTCCACCTCGGCGTTGAGCCGCCGACCGAGGTCGGCCCAGCGGGTGGCCGCCGCCTGCCGGGCCGCCGCCACCCGGGCGGCGACCGTCGCCGAGGGCTCGACGTCGCCGTCGGTCGCCATCAGCTCGGCCGCCCGTACCGGATTCAGCTGCACCTGAACGTCGATCCGGTCGAGCAGCGGCCCGGAGAGTCTTCCCAGGTAACGGCGGCGGGCCAGCGGCGAACACTCGCAGTGCGCGTCACCGGCCGGCTTCGCGCACGGACAGGGGTTGGCGGCCAGCACCAACTGGGTGCGGGCCGGGTAGACGGTGCCGCCCCCGCTGCGGTTCAGTTGGATGCGGCCGTGCTCCAGCGGCTGGCGTAGCGCCTCCAGCGCACCCTTGCTGAATTCGGGAGCCTCATCCAGGAAGAGCACCCCGCGGTGTGCCAGCGACACCGCGCCGGGCCGGGCCAGCCCCGAGCCGCCACCGACAAGCGACGGCACGGTCGCGGTGTGGTGCGGCGCCTGGAACGGCGGGCGACGCAGCAACCGACCGCCCGGCGGCAGCAGCCCGGCGACCGAGTGCAGCGCGGTGACCTCCAGCGCCGCGTCGTCGTCCAGCTCGGGCAGGATCGACGGCAGTCGTTCGGCGAGCATCGTCTTGCCGGCGCCCGGCGGGCCGAGCAGTGCCACGTGGTGCCCGCCGGCCGCGGCGACCTCCAGGGCGCGCCGACCCATCTGCTGCCCAGCGACGTCGGCGAGATCCGGCCCACCGACCACCGGCGTCGGGATGTCCGCCGGTGGTTCGATCAGCGGGGTCCCGTCGCGGACGAAGGCGACGAGCCGGTGCAGGTTGTCCACCGCTCGCACCAGTACCCCGGGGATGACGGCGGCCTCGGCGGCGTTGCCGACCGGGACGATCACCCGCGTGACACCGGCCTGGGCCGCGGCGGCGACCATCGGGAGTACGCCGCGCACCGGCCGGACCGTCCCGTCGAGCCCCAGCTCGCCGAGGACCACCACCCCCTCCAGCGGGAGGAGCGGCAGCTCACCCGAGCCGCCCAGCAGCGCCGCGGCGATGGCCAGATCGAAGGCCGACCCGAATTTCGGCATTGTGGCGGGCAGCAGGTTGAGGGTGATCCGCCGGTTGGGCCAGCGCTGGCCGGAGTTGACCACGGCGGCGCGGACCCGGTCGCGGGCCTCGTGCAGGGCGGTGTCCGGCAGACCGGAGATCACCACCGCCGGCAGGCCGGCGGCCAGGTCGGCCTCCACCTCGACGAGGTGGCCGGTCACCCCGACCAGCCCCACGCAGAGCACCTTCGCGTAGCTCACGACGCGTCACCGATCCTCCGGGTACGCATGTCAGAACGCGCCCTTGAGGTGGTCGACCTGCGCCGGGCCGGCGTCGGGCAGCCGCACCGACAGCACGTCGAACCGCACCTCCTCGGCGGTCGTGCCGGTCTCGGTCAGCCACCGCGCGGCGAGCCCCCGCAGCCTGCGGGCCTTGGCCGGCACGACCGCCTCGGCCGGGGTGCCGAAGCCCTCACCCCGGCGGGTCTTGACCTCGCAGAAGGCGAGCACGGGCCCGTCCCACGCGATGATGTCGATCTCCCCGGCCGGGCAGCGCCAGTTCCGGGCGATGGGGCGCAGCCCCGCCTCGGTCAGGTGCCGGGCCGCGCACCGCTCGCCGTACGCCCCAACGGCCTGGTTCCGCTTCGTCATGGCCGGCACCGTGCCCGTCGGAGGGCGCTCACCGCGACCCGGCAACGGCCCAGCTGTGGACAACGGGTGAGCTGTGGACAACCAAACGATCATGCCCCCGGTGTGCTAACGGCGTTCGAGTCCGCTAGGGCGTCGGCCGCGCTCCACCGACGGGACCGCCATGATCAGGTGATGAGAAGTAGGTGTCAGAGCCACTGCTGGCCTGCTTTCCATCACTTGATCACGGTGTGGGCCCGCGCCACCTCGACGCGACGCCTGCCCCGCGCTGCCGGGGGACCGGTGGCGAGCTGCCGGCCGTGCTGAAATGGCGCGGGCGTGGCCTGTCGCATACGGTGCCTGACGTGGACGGACGACGGAGTTTTCCGGAAGATCAGGAGTCGCGCTGGTACCCCGACGAGCGGGGTCGCGGTTACGGCGAGTCGGAGTGGCGCGGCGCGGGCGAGCCGCGGTACCGGGACGGCGAGATTCCCGAGCAGCGCGGCGCGGAAGACGGCCGCTCCGTCGAGGACACCGGCGTCGGCCGACGCCGCGAGCCGGACTCGGGACGCTTCGGCGCCGTCGACGCGGGCCGCTTCGGCGGTCCGCCCGAGTCGGACTCCGGTCGTCTGAGCGCGGTGGACGTGGGCCGCTTCGGTCCGCCCGAGTCGGACTCGGGTCGTCTGAGCGCGGTGGACGTGGGCCGCTTCGGTACGCCCGAGTCGGACTCCGGTCGTTTCGGCGCCCTGGACGATCAGTCCGGTCGGTTCGGGGCGAGTGAGGCTGATTCGGGGCGTTTCGGCGCGGTCGACCCGTTGGGCGCCGCGCGGCCGGAGGCGGACGGTTACCGGGCCACCCGGTCGCGGCGAGCTGACCGGGACCCCTCGGAGACCTCCGGTGAGCTGCCCGGTCGCCGGGCCGCCCGCGAGACGACCACGGCGGGATCTCCGGTGCCCAGCGCGGCGCCGGAGACGTCCCGGGACAGTACGTCGACAGCGCCGGCCAGCGTGCTCACTGACCAGGCTCGTCCCGCTCCGCTCGGTGGGTACCCGATCGTCGAGCCGACCCGGGGCGGCGGCGACACGCCGCACCCGCTGGAGATGCCGACCGGCCCGATGCCGGGGATCGGCCCGCGACCCGACCTGTCCCCGGGCGAGCCCCCGGCGTATCCGCCGGCCGCCGATGGCGTCTATCGGACCCGTCGACCGGTGTTGGCCGTACTCTTCGCTCTGCTGGTGTTGGTCTTCGAGGTCCCGGCGCTGCGGGTGTTGCTGGCGGGCGTGACCGGTGATCCCGTGGACGCCGGGAACGTGGTGGTGGGTATCGCCCTGGTCGCCGGACTGCCGATCTTCGCGACCGGGCTGTACGGGCTACGAACCGGAGGTCTGGCGCTCGCCGACAACGGTCGGGGCTGGCTTCGCCCACCGACCGCCTACCTGACCGTCGGGCTGGTGCTCTTCGTGGCCGCCGCGCTCGCCGCCGGCTGACCCGCGACCGGGCCCCGGAGCGGCGCCCGCGCGCACCCCGGGGCAGCTGAACGGGTGAGGGGCGTACACTGGCCAACTGGCGACCGCCTCGTGCGGTCGACCTCGCGCGCCCTCTTCACGAATCGTCGTGGAGCGACGGCCTCCCTGGTCCCGATCTTGATCGGGTCCACCATGGGTCGGCGACCAGGCGCCAGGACGCCCGGCCACCGGCCGGGCGTGACAACCAGGGACCTTGAAGGAGTACCCCAACCATGGCCGTCGTGACCATGCGTCAGCTGCTGGAGAGCGGTGTCCACTTCGGGCACCAGACCCGGCGCTGGAACCCGAAGATGAAGCGCTTCATCATGACCGAGCGCAACGGCATCTACATCATCGACCTGCGCCAGACCCTCGAGTACATCGAGAAGGCGTACGAGTTCGTGCGTGGGACCGTCGCCGAGGGTGGCAGCATCCTGTTCGTCGGCACCAAGAAGCAGGCCCAGGAGGCGATTGCCGACCAGGCGACCCGGGTCGGCCAGCCGTACGTCAACCACCGCTGGCTCGGTGGCATGCTGACCAACTTCCAGACCGTGTACAAGCGGCTCCAGCGGATGAAGGAGCTGGAGGGCCTGGGTGACCTCAGCGGCACCGCCGCCGGTTACACCAAGAAGGAGACCCTGCAGCTCTCCCGCGAGAAGATCAAGCTGACCCGCACCCTCGGTGGCCTGCGGGACATGCAGAAGCTTCCCGCCGCGGTGTGGATCGTCGACACCAAGAAGGAGCACATCGCTGTCGACGAGGCCCGCAAGCTGGGCATCCCGGTCATCGCGGTGCTGGACACCAACTGTGACCCGGACGAGGTCGACTTCCCGATCCCGGGTAACGACGACGCGATCCGCTCGGCCGAGCTGCTGACCAAGGTCGTCGCCGCCGCCGTCGCGGATGGTCTGATCGCGCGTTCTGGCCGTCGCCGGGGCAACGACGAGAAGCCCGAGGGTGTCGCGAGCGACGAGCCGCTGACCGAGTGGGAGCGCGAGCTGCTCGAGCCGAAGAAGGCCGACGAGTCGGCCGCTCCGGCTGCTCCGGCTGCTCCGGCCGCCGCGGCCGAGCAGCCCGCCGCTGCCGCCGCCGAGCAGCCCGCCACCCCGGAGCAGCCGGCGCAGGCCGCCACCGAGCAGCCGGCCGCCGCCGCCGCGGAGTGATCGCACCGTCGCTGCCCCGCCGTCCGTTTTCGCGAACGGCGGGCAGCGACGGTACGCCGGGCACGATCCGCCCGGATCCGGGTAACCGGCACCTCTGACCATCCACACGCCGTCTCAACACCGAAGAGAGAGCCATGTCCCAAATCACCGCCGCGGACGTCAAGAAGCTCCGCGACCTCACCGGCGCCGGCATGATGGACAGCAAGAAGGCGCTGACCGAGGCCGAGGGCGACTTCGACAAGGCCGTCGAGATCCTGCGCGTCAAGGGCGCCAAGGACGTTGGCAAGCGGGCCGGCCGTACGGCCGCGAACGGCCTGGTCGCCCACTCCGGCAAGGCGCTGCTCGAGCTCAACTGCGAGACCGACTTCGTCGCCAAGACCGAGTCGTTCATCGCGCTGGGCCAGCAGCTGGTCGAGCACGGTGAGCGCGCCGGCGTGAACTCCGCCGAGGAGCTGCTCGCCTCCGAGCTCGACGGCAAGGTCATCGCGGACCTGATCCAGGAGCAGTCCGCCAAGATCGGCGAGAAGCTGGTGCTCAACCGGTTCGCCCGGGTCGAGGGCACCACCGCCGTCTACCTGCACCGCAAGGCCCAGGACCTGCCGCCGGCCGTTGGCGTGCTGGTGTCGTACACCGGCAAGACCGACGAGGCCGGCGACGCCGACGCCCGTGGTGTGGCCATGCAGATCGCCGCGATGCGGCCGAAGTACCTCACCCGGGACGAGGTTCCGGCTGAGGTCGTCGAGTCCGAGCGGCGCATCGCCGAGCAGACCGCCCGCGAGGAGAAGAAGCCCGAGGCGGCCCTGCCGAAGATCATCGAGGGTCGGGTGAACTCCTTCTTCAAGGACTTCGTCCTGATCGAGCAGTCGTCCGTCTCTGACAACAAGAAGTCGGTGAAGCAGCTGCTGGCCGAGGCCGGCATCGAGGTCACCCGCTTCGTGCGGTTCGAGGTCGGCCAGGCCTGAGCCGCCACCGGGCGCCGCGCGCGCCCGTGGGCAGGAGACATAAACGAGGAGGCCGCCGGTGTACGTGACAGGCACCGCGGCCTCCTCGTCACATAGGGTCGGCAGCGGCAGGTTCGCGGTACGCGCCGCACGGGGCGTGCGCGTGGGGAAGGGCGGGGCGGATGACGCAGGTTGTGAGTGACCGGACGCTGGAGCTGGACGATCCGACGGCACCACCGCCGGGACGTGCCCGCCGGGTGGTGCTGAAGCTCTCCGGCGAGGTCTTCGGTGGCGGCGCGATCGGCGTCGACCCGGACGTCGTCCAGGCCATCGCCCGGCAGATCGCCACAGTGGTCCGCCGCGGCGTGCAGGTTTCCGTGGTGGTTGGCGGCGGCAACTTCTTCCGCGGCGCGGAGCTGCAGAAGCGTGGGATGGACCGGGCCCGTGCCGACTACATGGGCATGCTCGGCACCGTGATGAACTGCCTCGCGCTCCAGGACTTCCTGGAGAAGGAGGGCATCGAGACCCGGGTGCAGAGCGCCATCACGATGGCCCAGGTCGCCGAGCCGTACATTCCGCTGCGGGCCATCCGGCACCTGGAGAAGGGCCGTGTGGTCATCTTCGGCGCCGGCGCGGGGATGCCGTACTTCTCCACCGACACGGTGGCCGCCCAGCGGGCGCTGGAGATCCGGGCCGACGTGGTGCTGATGAGCAAGAACGGCGTGGACGGCGTCTACACCGCCGACCCGCGGATCGACCCCACCGCCAGCAAGCTCGACTCGATCACCTTCTCCGAGGCGCTGCGCCGCAACCTGCGGGTGGCCGACGCGGCGGCGTTCAGCCTCTGTATGGAGAACGGCCTGCCGATGCTGGTCTTCGGCGCGCAGGGTGACGACACCATCATCCGCGCGGTGGGTGGCGACAAGATCGGCACCCTGATCACCGCCTGAGTCCCGCCGACGGCGACGACAGCAGCGGTCTGACGACTTTCAGCAGAGCCCACGACGAGCACAGAAGGAGGCGAGGAGACCGGTGATCGACGACACCCTCCTCGAGGCCGAGGAAAAGATGGAGCGTGCGGTTGAGCACGCCAAGGAGGAGTTCGGCGCCATCCGTACCGGTCGCGCCAACGCCGCCATGTTCTCCAAGGTCATCATCGACTACTACGGCACGCCCACGCCGCTGACGCAGATGGCGTCCATCGCGGTCCCCGAGCCGCGGATGGCCATCATCAAGCCGTACGACAACTCGCAGATCAACGCGATGGAGAAGGCGATCCGCGACTCGGACCTCGGGGTGAACCCGAACAACGAGGGCAACCAGCTGCGCATCCTGCTCCCGCAGATGACCGAGGAACGCCGCCGCGACATGATCAAGGTGGCTCGGCACAAGGGCGAGGAGGCCAAGGTGGCGATCCGCAACGTCCGCCGCCGTGGCAAGGAGGAGCTGGACCGGATCGTCAAGGACGGCGAGGCCGGCGAGGACGACGGTCGCCGTGCCGAGAAGGAACTCGACGACCTGACCCAGCGGTACGTGGCCAGCATCGACGACCTGGTGAAGCACAAGGAAACCGAGCTACTCGAGGTGTGATCGTCCGCCGGTCGGACGGATTGCGACGCTCCGAGGCCCGTTCCCGACGTCGGGAACGGGCCTCGTGCCGTAGATCAGCCGAGTCTGCCGTACCGGATGGGTCTGCGTCGCTGGCGGGCGGCCTGGCGGCGAGGGGTGGCGTCCGAAGGCGTGCCTCGTCCGCCGTGCCGATCCGGTGTGTGCAGTAGGCTCGGCAGGATTCCCGGCCACCGGGTGGTGAACACCGGGGATCGACCGACCGTCGGGGCGGTCAATCGGAGGAACATCGCACGTGTAGGGGATGCTTGTGGTCTTGCGTCATGTGGTGGGTCTCGTGTCGCCTCGCGGTGCGTGATGTCCCACCCCGACCCCTACGGTAGCGAGCCTCGCGGCTGGGACCGGCCGGAGCGCCCGGTGGCGCTGCCCTGGCCGGAGCAGGAGCTGGAGGCCGGCCAGTGGAGCCGCCGTCCGGCCGCCGGCCCTGAGCTGTACGCCGACCCGCACGCCCGACCGTACGCCGACCCGCACGCCGCGGATCCGTACGACGAGCGTGGCCGCCCGGTCCGACCGGATGATCGTTTCGACGACCGTGACCGGCACGATCGTTTCGACGACCTCGACCGGCACGTGGACGACCGCAACCAGCCCGACCGGTACGACGACCGGGGTCGCGGTGACCGGTACCCGGACCGACCTCCCGCCGCCGGCGACGGGCCGCCCCGTTACGACGGCCCGGACCGTGTGCGTTTCGACGAGCCGAGCCATCCGGCCCGCCTCGACGACCCGGGGTACCCGACCGAGCAGCTCGCGCCCGTCCGGGCGGAGGTGGCGCCGGACGAGGCTCCGACGACCGGTCGACGGCCGAAGGGCCGGCGTCGGGCCAGTCTCGACCGACCTGCCACCCAGCAGCTGGGCAACGGCCGGGCCGGGCGCAACCTTCCTGCGGCGATCGGGGTCGGCCTCGGCCTCGGCGCGCTGATCGTGGTGCCGCTTGTCGTCTACCCGTTGGCGTTCCTGCCGGTGATCGCCGCCGCGGTCGCCGTCGGCATGTGGGAGATGGCCCGCGCGGTCCGGCGCAGCGGTGCGCACCCGCCGCTGGTGCCACTGATCGGCGGTGGCGTGTTGACAGTGGGTCTGGCCTGGTACGCCGGCCCGGACGCGCTCAGCCTGGGGCTGCTGGTCACGGTGCTGGGCACCATGATCTGGCGGTTGGGTGACGGGCCGGCCGGCTTCCAGCGGGATCTCACCGCGGCCACCCTGATCGCCGTCTACGTGCCGTTCCTCGCCGGTTTCGCGGCGTTGCTGGCGGCGGCCCCCGGCGACGGCCACCTGCGCATCCTGGCCACGCTGATCGGGGTGGTCCTCTCCGACACCGGTGGGTACGCCGCCGGCGTCTCCTTCGGCCGTCACCCGATGGCCCCGTCGATCAGCCCGAAGAAGTCCTGGGAGGGCTTCGCCGGCTCGGTCACCGCGGCGGCCCTGGGTAGCGCGTTGCTGCTGTGGCTGATGTTCGAGGTGGCCCCCTGGTGGGGTGCGCTGTTCGGGGTGGCCGTCTCCTGCGCGGCGGTCCTCGGCGACCTGGCCGAGTCGATGATCAAGCGGGATCTCGGCGTGAAGGACATGAGTAACCTGCTGCCCGGCCACGGCGGTCTGATGGACCGACTGGACTCGATTCTGTTCGCGGTGCCGACGGCCTACCTGCTGTTGGCGGTCCTCGTGCCGGTGGTGAGCTGAGGTATGAATCACGGCTACCTGGCCATCCGGCTGCGGCGGTCGCAGCCCGTTCGACACCTCCGGACCGGCATCCGCCGCAGACGGCGTGACACACTGGACCAGCCATGACGAGCCTGCCCCTGATCCCCGCCATCTCGGTCGCCCCCGCCGCGCGCCGGGCCTCCATGCCTCCTCAGCACCTCGCTGACCTGGACCTGGCCGGCCGCCAGGCGTTGGTCACCGGGCTGGGGGAGCCGGCCTTCCGCGCCAAGCAGATCTCCAACCACTACTTCGGGCGGTTGGTCCGCGACCCGCAGGCGATGACCGATCTTCCCGCGGCGACCCGGGAGCGGCTGGCCGACCAGTTGCTGCCGACGTTGCTCAACCCGGTTCGCGAGCTGGCCTGCGACGACGGCGCGACCCGCAAGGCGCTCTGGCGGCTGCACGACGGTGCGCTGGTGGAGAGCGTGCTGATGGGCTACCCGGACCGGGTGACCGTCTGCATCTCCAGCCAGGCGGGTTGCGGCATGGCCTGTCCGTTCTGCGCGACCGGCCAGGCCGGGCTGACCCGCAACCTGTCGACGGCGGAGATCGTCGACCAGGCGGTGTACATGGCCGGGGTGGCTGCCTCCGGCGTGGTCGCTGGTTCCCCGCCGAGGCTGTCGCGTGTCGTCTTCATGGGCATGGGCGAGCCGCTGGCCAACTACAACCGGGTGATCGCGGCGATCCGTCGGCTGGTCAGCCCGGCCCCGGAGGGGCTCGGCCTGTCCCAGCGGCACATCACCGTTTCCACGGTCGGCCTGGTTCCGGCCATCCGCCGACTGGCCAGCGAAGACCTCTCAGTGACCCTTGCGTTGTCGTTGCACGCGCCCGATGATGATCTGCGCGACGAACTCGTGCCGGTAAACCAGCGCTGGAAGGTAGCCGAGGTGCTGGACGCAGCGTGGGACTACGCCGCCCGGACGGGCCGTCGCGTGTCGATCGAGTACGCGATGATCAAGGACGTGAACGACCAGCCGTGGCGAGCCGACCTGCTCGGACGGCTGCTGGCCGGCAAATTGGCGCACGTGAACCTCATTCCGCTCAATCCGACGCCGGGCAGCCGCTGGGACGCGAGCCCGAAGCCGGTCGAGCGGGAGTTCGTCCGGCGGTTGCGCGATGCCGGGGTGTCCACCACAGTTCGGGACACCCGAGGTCGCGAGATCGACGGCGCGTGTGGCCAGCTCGCCGCCGCCGAGGACAACGACACCTTCACCGACCGCGCCGGAGAGGCACCGGCGTGACCGGGCGTGGCGAACGAGACCAGGAGACATAGTGGCGAGTCAGGGTCAGCGTTTCCGGCGCAAGGCGCTCCGCCGGGGATACAAGGTCGACGAGGTGGATGCCTTCCTCGACCGGGTCGAGGCGACGCTCGACGGCCGACAGGTCGGCGCCCCGGTGGCCTCCCAGGAGGTTCACGACGTCGTCTTCCGGGTCCGCTTCAACGGCTACGACGAGTGGCAGGTCGACCTGCACCTGGATCGGGTCGAGCGGCAGCTGGCCGAGCTGGAGGAGCGCAACAACGCCGGGCGCGGTGCCGACCCCCGGATGGGTGACCGGATGGGCCCACCGGACCGGATGGGTCCGCCGATGCGTGACGACCGGGGCATGGTTCCGCAGCCGATGCCGCCCCGGCCGATGCCCGCGCAGGCCGGCCCGCCCTACGGTCGCTACGACGAGCCGACAGGTGCCTTCGCCGGCGGGTACGACGCCCCTCGCGGCGGTGGTTACGACGCGCCACGTGGCCCGGCCGGGCCCCCGATGGGTCCCGGTGGCCCGATGGGCCCCGGCCCGATGGGTGGCCACGGCATGCCGCAGCGCGGCCTGCCCGCCGGCCCCAGTGGGTATGGCCCGGACGACCAGCGCGCCCCCGGTGGGTACGGCCCGGACGACCAGCGCTCACCCGGTGGGTACGGCCCGGATGATCAGCGCGGCGGGTACGGCCCCGACGACCAGCGGGCGCCCGGCGGTTATCCGCCGCCGCCGGAGGAGCCGCGCTTCGACGGCTTCGAGGCCGGGCGGCACGGTCGCGCCGACATGACGGCCGAGATCCGGATGCCGGAGCGGGACCTGCGCGACATGCGCCGTGGTCCGGCCGGTCCGCCTCCGTTGCCGCAGCAGGGCATGGGTGGTCCGCCGATGGCCGGCCCGCCCGCGGTGGCCGGCCCGCCGATGGGTGGCCCGCCCATGGGTGGTCCCCCGATGGGTGGTCCGCCGATGGCCGGTCCGCCCGGCAGCGACCTGTACCGGGTGGACCAGATCCGCCGTAGCTTCCAGGTGCGCCGGTTCGGCAGCGGGTACGACCCCGACCAGGTGGACCGGTTCTTCGACACCCTGCTCGGCGGCATGCAGCGCCGCAACCCGATGCCTGTCGACCCGAAGGACCTGGACACGCTCCGGTTCGGCCTGGTGCCGGGTGGCTACTTCGAGGCCGAGGTCGACGCCGCGCTCAAGGACGTGCAGGACATCCTCTTCGGCCGCTGACCCCGACGCGTACGGACGAGGGCCCGTCCCCCGGGTGGGGGCGGGCCCTCGGCGTACGTCGGCCGGTCGTCCGGCGGTGGGTCGGATCAGGAGCGCAGACCACTGCGCCGCAGCACGATGTCGCCGATCACGATGATCAGCAGCAGCGCGGCCAGGCCGATCAGCCAGATGTCCTCGACCTTGCCCTCGTGGTTGCCGCAGATCATCGCCAGCAGCGCCAGTGCGGACAGCACGGCGCCGATCTGCCCGGCCTTGCGGTGCCCGGGCTTGTGCTGGTCTGGCGACGTTACCGGCTCGCTTCCTGCCACTGTCGGTCCTTCCCTCGCGATCGGATCTTTGGTTAGTCTGGCACGCCTCGTGCGCGACGCGGTGGGGTGGGGGTTTCCTGGCCATCGGCCCTCCCCAGCCGGGCTGGATGGCACTACCGGCGTCGCGGGGCGGTGGTCAGACTCGCTCCGGTAGCGTTTGGCGTACACCTGATTGTCTGTTTGAGGGGGACTGTGCGGTGCGAGTGACCGGAACCGGGCACGCCAGCATGCGGATCGACACGGCCGCGGGCAGCATCCTGTGCGACCCGTGGGTCAACCCGGCCTACTTCGCGTCGTGGTTTCCTTTTCCGGACAATTCCCTGCTGGACTGGGAGAGCCTGGGGCAGGTCGACTACCTGTACGTCTCCCACCTGCACCGGGACCACTTCGACGCGAAGCACCTGCGGGACTTCGTCTCCAAGGACGCGACTGTCCTGCTCCCCGAGTTCCCCACCTCGGAGATGGAGGACGAGTTCCGTGCGTTGGGCTTCACCAAGTTCCTGAAGGCGCCCAACGAGCAGGTGGTGGAGCTGCCCGGCGGCCTCAAGATCATGATTCAGGCGCTGACCAGCCCGACCGACGGACCGATCGGCGACTCGTCGCTCTGGGTCGAGCACGACGGGGTGCGGCTGCTCAACCAGAACGACGCCCGCCCCACCGACCTGAGCGTCTTCGCCGAGCTGGGGCACGTGCACGCGCACCTGCTCCAGTTCTCCGGCGCGATCTGGTACCCGATGGTCTACGAGCTGCCGCAGGCGGCGAAGACCGCGTTCGGCAAGCAGAAGCGTGACCGGCAGTTCGACCGGACCTGGCGCTACATCGACGACCTGAAGGCGTCGCACGTCTTCCCGATCGCCGGCCCGCCGTGCTTCCTGGACGACGCCCTGTGGCAGTTCAACGACATCCATGGCGACGAGGGCAACATCTTCCCCGACCAGTCCGTCTTCCTGTCGGAGTACGCCAAGGTCGGCGGCACCAACGGGATCGTGCTGCTGCCGGGCAGCGTCGCCGAGGTCACCACCGAGGGCGCGAGCACCACCCACCCGGTGCCGGTGGAGGAGTTCTTCGCGAACAAGGTCGCGCACCTGGAGGAGATGCGGGAGCGCAAGCGCCCGATCATCGAGGCGGAGAAGGCGTCCTGGCGGCACCCCGAGGTGGACGTGCTCGGCGAGATGAAGCGTCGGATCGAGCCGCTGCTCGACGAGTCGATCTACCTGGCCAAGGGGGTCGGCGGCCCGGTCCGTTTCGACCTGGTCGGCACCGATGGCACGGGCGGCGAGACGATTGAATCGATCGTTGTGGACTTCCCCGGCAAGGAGGTCCGGCCGTACGCGGACGAGAAGGTGCGCTACCGCTTCCGGATGGAGCGGTCGCTGATCGAGCACCTGCTCTTCATCGACGAGGTGGACTGGGTCAACTCGCTCTTCCTGTCCTGCCGATTCTCGGCGGCCCGGATCGGCCAGTACAACGAGTTCGTCTACGCGTTCTTCAAGTGCCTCTCCGAGGAGCGACTCCAGTACGCCGAGGGCTGGTACGACGAGCACGAGCGCAGCACCGACGCCGAGGACATCACGTTGGGCGACTGGGTGGTGCAGCGGCGGTGCCCGCACCTGAAGGCGGATCTGACCCGCTTCGGCATCGTCGACGGTGACCAGCTCACCTGCCAGCTGCACGGCTGGAAGTTCGACCTCCCCTCTGGCCGCTGCCTGACCAGTGTCGGCCACAAGGTCCGAGCCCACCGGGTAGACGCGGAAACCCCCGCCCCCGCCGGCGAGGCAGTGATCTGACCCGCCCGGTTGATCATGAAGTTATTGTCACGACACGCCGCCACGGCGGGCAATAACTTCATGATCGACGGCGCTAGGCCGGGGGGCCGGGGCCAGGGGTCAGGGGCCAGGGGTTAGGCGCCCAGGTCGGTGAGGATTCGGCGGGCGGCGTTGTGGCCGGCCGCGCCGATGACGCTGCCGGCCGGGTGGCAGCCGGCGCTGCCGGCGTACACGCCGTCGATGCCTGTGGCGTAGGGCATCCGGTCGGTGAACGAGACGGTGTTGTCGACGTGGTGGATGTGCCCCCCGGTGATGCCGAAGTGCTCCTCGATGCCGGGCGGCGGCAGCGGCACCGCGTCGGCGATCAGGTCGGCGGTGCCGGGGGCGTACCGCTCGACGATCCCGATGAGCCGATCGACGTAGCCGGGCAGCTCCGCGTCCCAGGTCGTGCCGGCCAGCTCGTAGGGGACGGACTGGACGAAGAGCGCCGACGAGTGGTGCCCGGCCGCGTCGGAGAGCGACGGATCGACTGTGGTGTGCAGGTACCACTCGATGGTGGGCTCCGCCGGCAGTAGCCCGGCCTGCACGTCCGCCCACATCGCCCGCAGCGCGGTCATCGGCGACGCCGCCGCCCCGCCGACCAGCGACGCCGACCCGGGCAGCAGGTGGATGGTCGAGCCGAACGGGCTCGGCGTACCGTCCGGCAGGCAGGCGAACCGCGGCAGCCCGGTGAGCGCCAGGTTCAGCTTGAGGGTGGTGCCGGGCCGGCGGACCGCCGCCATCCGTTCGCCGAGCCGCGCCGGGAGCGCGCCGTCGGGCAACAGGTCCATCAGCCGGTACGGGTCACACGCGCCGAGCACCACCCGGGTGGCGACCTCTCGACCGTCGGCCAGCACCACTCCGCTCGCCGCGCCGCCGTCCACTGTCACCGCTCGCACCGGCGTACCGGTCCGGATGGTCGCTCCGGCGGCGCGCGCGGCCTCGGCGAACGTCCGGGAGACCGTGCCCATCCCACCCTCGGCGATCATCCAGGTGCCGCCGGAGCCGGGGAGTCTGCACATGTTGTGGACGAGGAAGTTGTGGCCGGTGCCGGGGTCGTCCGGGCCGGCGTTGAGCCCGGACAGGCCGTCGGTGACCGCGTACATGCTGACCAGCAGCTCGGAGCGGAACTCGAACCGGGCCAGGTAGTCGGCGACGGAGCCCTGCACGAGGTCGACGAAGACCTGACGCAGCGCCGGGCGGATGTGCCGCTCGGCGGTCTCCTGGACGCTCAGCGGCTCCGCCAGCCAGGCCGGGGCGAGGTCTTCCCGCAGCGCGGCCAGCTCGGCCTGCATGGCGTCGTCGGCGGCCACGTCGGCGGGGGAGAAGAACTCGGCGAGCTGCGCCCGGGTGGCGGCGGTGTCACTGCCGAAGAGGAGGTACGGCGAGCCGAGGCCGCCCGGGGTGGGGAGGAAGTAGTGCGGGTCGCGGCGCAGCACCGGGATCCGTACGTCGAGGGTGGCGAGCAGCTCCGGGGGCATCAGCCCGAGCAGGTACGAGCCGGTGGAGTGGCGCAGCCCCGGCACCTTCGGGAACGGGTTCTCGGTACGGGTCGCGCCGCCGATCACGTCGGCGGCCTCCAACACGAGGACGTCCAGGCCGGCACGGGCCAGCAGGACCGCGGAGACCAGACCGTTGTGCCCCGCACCGACGATCACGACGTCGACGCGGGCCGGAATCTCACTGCTCATGCCGCGGCAGCCTAGTCCGCCTCGCCGGACCGGTCACCAGTTCCGCGCACGTCCTCGGTGATCACTGGTAGGTGGAGGGTGAAGGTGGAGCCTTGGGCGGGGGTGCTGGTGGCGCTGACCGTGCCGCCGTGGGCCTCGGTGAGCTTGCGCACGATGGCGAGGCCCAGGCCGCTGCCGCCGGTCTGTCGACTCCGGGACTTCTCGGCCCGCCAGAAGCGGTCGAAGACCCGGGGCAGGTCCTCGGCGCTGATACCGCTGCCGGTGTCGGCCACGGAGACGACGACCCCGGCGTCGGTCGGGCCGGCGCTGATCGTCACGCGCCCGCCCGACGGGGTGTGCCGTACCGCGTTGGCGACCAGGTTGCCGACGGCCTGGCGGAGCCGCACCGGGTCGGCGTCCACCTGCGGGTCGGCCTCCGTGCGTACCGCGATGGTGACGCCGACCCGGTCGGCCTGGGCCCGGTGCGCCTCCGCGACCTGGCTGAGCAGGTCGGTGAGGTAGACCTGTTCGCGGTGCAGCCGCAGCGCGCCCGCGTCGGCCTCGGCCAGGTCCTGCAGGTCGGTGATCACATGCTGGAGCACTGTCGCCTCCTCCAGCAGTGAGGAGAGCAGCCGGCGGTCGGGGGCCGCGACGCCGTCCTCGACCGCCTCGAGCCAGCCCCGGATGTTGCTCACCGGCGTACGCATCTCGTGGGCGATGTCGCTGACCATGGCCCGGCGCAGCTGCTCCAGCCGTTCCCGCCGTTCGGCCATGTCGTTGAAGACCTCGGCCAGCCGGGCGATCTCGTCGCGGCCGGTCACCCGGACCCGGGCGGAGCCGTCGCCGTCGCGCATCCGCTGGGCCGCCCCGGTCAGGGCGTGCAGCGGGCGGGTCAGCCGGATGCCGGCGAGGACTGTGAAGCCGATCGTCACGAGCAGGACGAGACCGGCGACCGCGACGATGCGGGTCTGGTTGGCGGGGGAGAGGTCGAAGGTGGTCGAGGGACGACCGCCCGGGTCGGTGACGAAGAGTGTCGCGGCCGGGGCCACGTACGGGAGGAGTTGTTCGCGTCGACTGGTGCCGACGCAGGCGCTGATCGCACGGTTGTGCTCCTGGTCGACGCCGGCCGCGCTGCGGGAGTCGGGTGCGCTGGCCGCCGGCTGCCTCGTCCAGGTCCAGTTCAGGTCGACCTGCACGGCGGGCAGGCGCCGCCGCGCCAGGCAGGTGTTCACCAGGGCGTTGAGCTGGGCGAGTGCCTTGCCCTCGGTGGCCGTACGGGTCGCGAGATCCTCTCTCAACTGGCCGCAGGCGGCACTGTCGGCGAGGTCGGTGCCGGGGGTCTCGATCCGTGGGCGGCCGGTGGGCCCGTCCACGACTGTGGCGTCGATCTGCGCCCGCAGCCGCAGACACTGGACGGCCTTGGCAGCCTTGTCGCGCAGTGCGGCGCGCTCCTCGGGCGGGAGCAGGTACGGCCCGGTGGTGCGCGGGTCGATGCGGCTGGTGCCGCTGTCACCGCTGTTCGGCGGGGTGGTTCCGGGCATCAGGGCGGTGTCGACGGCGAGCGCGTCGACGGTCGCGGACGACGTCGTCGGCAACGGGCCCGCGCCGGGTGCCGAGTCCGCGATCGGCGCACCGGTGTCGGTGGTCAGGGCGATCCGCCGGCCGACGTCCCGCGCGAGCGGCCGAACGGCGGCGTCGACCCCGTCCCAGTTCGGGTGGGTCGCCGCGTACGCGAGCACTGTGTCGTAGATGCGCGCGTCGTCGGCGAGCGCCTGGCCCTGCTCCTGCCGGATCGCTCCGGTGGTGGTGCGGACGGCCAGCCACGCGGTCGCCGCGATCGAGCCGACGGCGATGAGGACGGCAAGCGCCAGCAGCCGGAGCAGCAGGCTGCGGCGCAGCGGAACCTCACGTGACACGGGGTGACTCTTCGACCAACTTGTATCCGATCCCGTACACGGTCACCAGCCGGGCCGGCTTGCGCGGGTTCGGCTCGATCTTCCGGCGGAGGTTCATGATGTGCACGTCGACGGTCCGGTTGGTGATGTACCTGTCGAACCCGTGCAGGTAGCCCAGGAGTTGGTCCCGGGTGAACGCCCGGGCGGGCTGGGCGGCCATCGCCTGGAGCAGCTGGAACTCGCCAGGGGTGCAGTCGACGAGTCGTCCGTCGCTGCGTACTTCGTGGCGTACCGGGTCGACGTGCACGGCGCCGACCCGCAGCACCGGGTCCGCCTGCGTCCGCTGGCCCCGGCGTAAGAGGCTGCGGGCCCGGGCGACCAGCTCACGCGGGCTGTACGGCTTCGTCATGTAGTCGTCGGCGCCCAGGTCGAGGCCGAGCAGCAGGTCGTCCTCGGTCGACCGGGCGGTCAGCATGAGCACCGGCAGGTCGGACTCCCGGCGCAGGATGCGACAGACGTCCAGGCCGTCGACCTTCGGCATCATCACGTCGAGGACCAGTAGCGCCGGGGGCCGCTGACGGATCTGCTCCAGGGCGGCCCGCCCGTCGGCCACCACGACCACCTCGTGCCCCTCGCGTTCCAGATACCGGCGCGCCAACTCGGCCTGCTTCTGGTCGTCCTCGGCTACCAGCACGTACGCACACACGGCAGCGACTGTACGTGGCCCCGACCGGGTCCGGCAGTGCCGCTGAGCTGGGGCTACCGGATGACGACCGGTTCCTTACAGGTCTCTGACACCTGGGCGTGAAGCTCCACACCATGACCAACTCAATCCATCGGGTCGCGGCCGGGCTCGCCGCGTTCACAGTCCTCGCTGTCGCCCTCAGCGGCTGCGGCGGCGGTACGTCCAGCGCCGACAAGGGCACCGCCGGCGGTGACGTCGCGTCGCTCACCACCCCGTCCGCCCTGGCGAGCGCCACCCCCGCCGGGGGCGCCGCCAACGGTCGGCCGCAGCTACGCCTGGACATGACCGACGAGGAGGAGGAGCGGCTCTGGGGGACGTACAACATCTGCCTGCATGACAACGGCGTGAAGCTGAACGACGGCCGGTCACAACCCGGCCCGGTGGGGGACGGTACGGGCCTGTCCCTCGACCAGAGCGGGGAGCCGAAGGCGGCCTACGTGGCGTGCGCGAACAAGCTGCCGCTCCAGCCGCCGGAGCTGGACCCGGAGAAGAACCCGAACTACGTGAGCCAGTGGAACGACTACGTCCAGTGTCTGCGTGGACGCGGAATGAAGATCCACTCACTGCCGGACGGCTCCGGCTGGACCTACGACGACGGGGTCGCCGACCCGGCCGGCGGCCTTGAGGGTCCCGCGCTGGACAAGGCCGAGAGGGAATGCACGATGGAGATCTTCGGTGCCAAGAAGTAGTCCGACCGACGATCGTGGTCGGCGGACGACCCGGCGTACCGCGATCGTGGTGGCGACGGTGACCCTGGTGATCGCCGTGGGTGCCGGCGTCGGGGTGCTGGCGCTGCGACGTCACGCCGACGGTGACGTTGCGAGCACCCCACCATCGGTGGCCACGACGACTGTGACCCGGGCCGACCTGTCGGACACCCGCTCGCTCAACGGCACGCTCGGCTTCGGCCCGGAACGGGTGGTGAAGGGCGCCGGCGAGGGTGTCGTCACCCGGCTGCCGAAGGTGGGCGACACGGTGGCCCGGGGCAAGCCGCTCTACCGGGTCAACGACCGACCCGTGCCGGTGCTGTTCGGCGGGACCCCGCTCTTTCGTACGCTCGACAAACCCGGACTGGTGGGCAGCGACGTACGGATCGTGTGGGACAACCTGAAGGCGCTGGGCTACCACACCGGCTCGCAGCCGTCCCGAGGCACCGACGGCACGAAGATCGGCACGGGTCAGGCAGTGCTCACCGGAAGCCTCGTCGCCGCGATCAAGAAGTGGCAGAAGGCCGTCGGCCTGGATCCCACCGGCACGATCGGGGTCGGGCAGGTCGCGGTGCTGAGCGGGCCGGCCCGGGTCAGCGCGGTGAAGGCGCTGCCCGGTGACCCGGTCGCCGGTGAGCTGCTGGCCGTCACCGAGAAGGTCAAGCTGGTCACCGTGCCGGTCGGGGCCACCGAGGTCGGCACCATCACGGTCGGCGCCGCCGTGGTCGTCGCCCTGCCCGACAGCTCCGAGATCCCGGCCAGGGTCGCCTCGATCTCCCAGACGGTGCGTGGCGGTGGCCCGGACGGCGGAACCGGGCAGGGCAGCCCCCCGACGGTGGACGTCCTCGTCGCCCCGACCCGGGCGGCGGACGTGGCCAAGCTGGACGCGGCTGCGGTCCAGGTCCGGTTCACCACCGCCGTTCACAGGAACGTGCTGGCGGTGCCGGTCGGCGCGCTGGTGGCGCTCCGCGAGGGCGGGCATGCGCTGCAACTGCCCGACGGTGGGTTGGTGGCCGTGGAGACCGGGATGTTCGCCAGGGGTCTGGTCGAGATCAGCGGCCCAGGCGTCACCGAGGGCCTCGACGTGGTGACGGCATCGTGATCGCCGAGCCGGTGCTGAACGTCGAGGGGGTCAGTAGGACGTACCCCGGCGGGGTGACCGCGCTGGACGACGTCTCACTGACCGTGCGCGCTGGCGAGATGCTCGCCATCGTCGGACCATCCGGGTCCGGCAAGTCCACGCTGCTGAACATCATGGGCACCCTCGACCTGCCGACCAGCGGCCGCGTACGCGTCGCCGGGCAGGAGGTCACCGCCCTCTCCGACCGTCGGCTCTCCGCGCTGCGGGGTCGCTGGCTCGGTTTCGTCTTCCAGCAGTTCCATCTCACCGACGGGTTGGACGCCGCCGAGAACGTCGCCACCGGCCTGCTCTACGCCGGGGTGCCCCGCCGTCGCCGCCGCCGCACCGCGATCGAGGCGCTGGCCCGGGTCGGCCTGGCGCACCGGGTCGACCACCTGCCACAGCAGCTCTCCGGCGGGGAGCGGCAGCGGGTGGCGATAGCTCGGGCCCTCGTCAACGAGCCCGCGCTGGTGCTGGCCGACGAGCCGACCGGAGCCCTCGACACTGTCAACGGGGAGGCGGTGCTGGCCCTGCTCACGAACCTCAACGCGGAGGGCACCACCATCGCCGTGATCACCCACGACCGCGATCTCGCCGCCCGTACGCCTCGACAGGTGGAGATCCGCGACGGCCGGATCGTCGCCGACACCGTAACGGGGAGCGGGGCATGAGTATGAGCCCGTCCCGGCTCGCCCCGACCGACGTACTCCGGCTCGGTCTGCTCGGGGTGACCACGCGTCGGATGCGGGCCGTCCTCTCCGCCCTGGGCATCTCCATCGGCATCGCCACGTTGGTCGTCGTGGTGGGAATCCCCGCGTCCAGCCAGCGCGACCTGATGGACCAGCTCTCCGCCCTCGGCACCAACCTGCTGCGGGCCGAGCCCGTGCCGGATCAGGATCCGCCCGCCCTCCTGCCCGAGGACGCCGCCGCCATGGTGACGCGGATCGGCCCTGTCGACACGGCGAGCGCTGTCGCGAACACCCACACCGCAGTACGCCGCAACGACCTGCTGGACAGGTACGACACGTCCGGGCTCAGCGTGCTCGCGTCCCGGCCGGACCTGTTGGGAACTGTCAACGGCCGGATCCGCAGCGGTCGGGCCCTCGACGCCGGGACGGCCCGGCTCCCGACCGCCGTCCTCGGCCACGTCGCGGCGAGCCGGCTCGGCTACGCCACTGTGGACCCCCGGCAACCACCCCAGGTGTTCATCGGCGAGCGCTGGTTCACAGTGATCGGCATCCTGGACCCGTTGCCGCTCTCCCCGGATCTCGACCGGTCGGTGCTGGTCGGGTGGGACGCCGCCAAGGCCATGCTCGGCTTCGACGGTCACCCCACTGTCGTCTACCTGCGGGCCAGGGAGGACGCGTTGGAGGACGTCCGAGCCGTGCTGCCGGCCACCCTCAACCCGCAGTTGCCCGGGCTCGTCCAGGTCAGCCGCCCCTCCGACGCGCTCGCCGCCAAACGGGCCACGGAGAACAGCTTCTCCGCGCTGTTCCTCGGGTTGGCGGCGGTTGCCCTGCTGGTCGGCGGGATCGGCGTGGCCAACACGATGGTCATCTCGGTGCTGGAGCGCCGTCGGGAGATCGGCCTGCGCCGGGCGCTCGGCGCGAACCGTGGCCAGATCCGGGTGCAGTTCCTCACCGAGTCGGTGCTGCTCAGCGTGCTCGGCGGTGCCGCCGGGGCGGCCCTCGGGGTGCTCGCGACCGTCGGCTACGCCACCTACCAGGGCTGGCCGCCCACGATCCCACTGACCGCGGTGCTAGGCGGAATCACCGGCGCACTCCTGGTGGGCGTGGTAGCCGGCGTCTACCCGTCCATCCGAGCCGCCCGCCTAACCCCCACCGAAGCCCTCAACACCCCCTAACCCACCCCACCCCAGCCCACCCCACCCCACCCCAGCCCGGTGATCATGGAGTTAGCGTCGCGACACGCCGACGAAGGTGCCCGCTAACTCCATGATCAACCCGGCGGGTCAGGGGCGGGGGTGGGGGTGGGGGCGGGGCGGGTGGTGCGCCAGCGGGAGAGGGCCAGGGTGGCGGAGTAGCCGGCCAGGACGATCACGTGGAACAGGTAGAGCCAGAGGAGTACGGCCACGCCGGCGCCGATCTCGTCGAAGCCGCCGAAGGGCACTCCCAGGTCCAGCGGGAGCGAGGCGAAGAGCACGAAGCCGTGCAGGAACCCGGAGAGGTTCGCCGCGGTGAACGACCCGACCCCGAGGGTGGAGAGCCAGTCCGGTGAGGCCGGCCCGACGACCCGGAACACCCACACCAGCACCGGCGTGAGCACCAGCCAGACCGCGAGGAACGACAGCACGACGCCGAGCACACCGAGCCAACCGCCCTGGCGTACGAGGCGGGTGGTGAGCGGGAGCGCCAGCAGGATCGACAGCAGCAGCGCGGGGGCAGGCGCGAGCAGTGGCAGCAGCAGGAGCCGCCCACGCCAGCCGACCAGGTGCTCGTCGGTGCGGGGCGCGGCCACCGAGACGAACGCCCGGCGCAGGCCCTCGCCGTACAGGGAGGCGGGCAGCAGGGAGGCCAGCGCCAGCAGCGGGGTCAACTCCACCCCGGCGTCGACGAGCGCGTCCACCGCCCGGGGCGCGCCGATCGCGGTGGGCAGGGCCTCGACGGCGTACGAGGTGAGCCGGCGTACCCGGTCGGCCCCGGCCACCAGTGCGGTGAGCCAGATCGCCAGCAGCGCGACCGGCACCACGGCGATCGCCCCGTAGAAGGTGATCGCGGCGGCGTGCAGCGACAGGTCCCGTCCGCGCACCGGACGGAATGCGGCGCTGGTGATCCGTTTCGCGCGCTGCCATCCGTTGCCCATCGGGTCCTCCTTCCCTGCCGTCGGGGCCGTCACTCCTTAAGATCGCCGGTCATGACTGTTCTCACCACCGAACGCCTGATCCTGCGCGATTGGACCGATGATCCGGCCGATCTGGCCCGGATCTACAACATCTACTCGCGTCCCGAGATCAGCCGATATCTGGGCGTGGCGTCGGGTCTGCCGATGACCAACCCGGCCCAGGCCGTCGAGCGGCTGGGGATCTGGCAGGAGCGGCACGCCGACGACGGCGGCCGGTACGGCACCTGGGCGATCGAGGTACGCGAGACGGGTCAGGTGGTGGGCACTCTGTTGCTCAAGCCGCTGCCGGGGCGCGACGAGTCGCGCCGGACCGACGACATCGAGGTGGGCTGGCACCTGCACCCGGATGCGTGGGGTCACGGCTACGCCACCGAGGCGGCCCGCGCGGCGGTAGCCCGGGAGTTCGCCGCCGGTACCCGGGAGATCTACGCGGTCGTCTCGCCGAGCAACGAGCCGTCGATGGCTGTCGCCCGGAGGCTGGGCATGACCCATGTCGGTCAGCGCACCGACTGGTACGGCGGGGAGTTGCTGGAGACCTTCGTGCTGACGGCACCAGATGCCTGATCGTTCCCGTACGACCTGACGCAAGATCCGCGCAACTTCGGGGAAGGTGTGGCCTCCAGTCGTCGGGATGCCGCACCTTCCCCGAAGTTGTGGGCAGCTCAGCAGGTGCGGCGGCCATCAGGGCAGACAAGTCCGTCAATAGTCACGGCGGTCGAAGTGTTGACGCTCCCGTAGCACGTCAGTAACCTTTGGCCAAAGTAACGCAAGATTTTGACAAACGTGTGCACGGTTCTGTGCATGCTCTCGGAAGATTCAACGGGCCTCCTGGGGAGGCCCGTTGATGGTCGTACCCATGAGGTGTTTCCAGGACGAGCGGCGCCCCCGCGCCGCCCGCACCACCCCGTCTCGCGCCACACCGGCCCTCCCGCATCGGCCGGCGCTGCACCGCCGCACCCCCACCCCCGTGGTCACGCCACCGCGGCAACCGTCCCCCGACGACAAGGACAGTGATGAGACGAACGAATCTGTTCAGGATGGTGGCGGCCACGGCCGCCGCCGCGCTGATCGCCACGGCCGGGGCGAACGCCGTCGCGAACCCGGCCGCCGCCGCCCGTCCCGCCGACACGGCAGCCGCATCGGCCGCCGACTTCGCTGCGGCGGCCACCAACCTCGCGCAGGGCCGCCCCACCCAGGAGAGCGGCCACGCCGACGTCTACGACTCGTCGAAGGTCGTCGACGGCAACGCGGGCAGCTACTGGGAGAGCGTCAACAACTCGTTCCCGCAGTGGGTGCAGGTCGATCTCGGCTCGTCGCAGAGCGTCAACCAGGTCGTGCTGAAGCTGCCGACCTCCGGTTGGGGGACCCGGACGCAGACGTTGAGCGTGCGGGGCAGCGCCAACGGTTCGTCCTTCACCGATCTGGTCGGGTCGCAGACGTACACCTTCAACCCGGCGAGCGGCAGCACCGCCACGATCAACTTCAGCGCGACCTCCACCCGCTACGTCCGGATCACCATCACCGCCAACAGCGGCTGGCCGGCCGGGCAGCTCTCCGAGCTGGAGGTGTACGGCAGCGGCACCACCACCCCCGACACCACAGCGCCGAGCGTTCCGGGCAACCTCTCGTACACCCAGTCGGGCACCACCATCAGCCTCAACTGGGTCGCGTCGACCGACAACGCGGGCGGCAGCGGCGTCGCCGGCTACGACGTCTACCGCAACGGCGCGTTCCTCCAGTCCGTGGGCAACGTGACCACGTTCAACGACACGCAGCCGGCCACGGCGACCGTGTCCTACTACGTCCGGGCGCGTGACGCCGCCGGCAACCTGTCCGGCAACAGCAACACGGTGACCCGTACCGGCAGTGGTGACACCACCGCGCCGAGCACCCCGGGGACGCTGTCGCACAGCACCTCGGGCAGCACGATCACGCTCACCTGGGGGGCCTCCACCGACTCCGGCGGTAGCGGGCTGGCCGGCTACAACGTCTACCGGGGCGGCAACCTCATCGCGACGCTTGGCACCGTCCTCACCTATCAGGACACCCAGGCGGCGACGGCGACCGTGTCGTACTACGTCCGCGCCCGCGACGGCGCCGGCAACCTGTCCGGCAACAGCAACACCGTCACCCGGACCGGCAGCAACCCGCCCGCCTGCACCAACGTGGCCCAGGGCAAGAGCATGACGGCGAGCGGCTCCACCTTCAGCTTCACCCCGGACAAGGCGAACGACGGGCAGCTCACCACCTACTGGGAGGGTGCCGCGAGCTACCCGCAGAACCTGACAGTGGCGCTGGGCGCGAACCACTCCATCTCCGGTGTCACAGTGAAGCTCAACCCGGACTCGTCGTGGGGCACCCGGACCCAGACCATCCAGGTCCTCGGTCGCGACCAGGCGTCGTCCTCGTACACCAGTCTGGTGTCGGCGGCGGCCTACCAGTTCACCCAGGGCACCAACGTGGTGACCATCCCGGTCAGCGCGACCACCGCCGACGTGCAGTTGCGGTTCACCGGCAACACCGGTGCCCCGTCCGGCCAGGTCGCCGAGCTTGAGGTGTGCGGCACCCCGGCGCCCAACCCGGACCTGGTGGTCAGCTCGGTGACCTGGTCGCCCACGTCGCCCAGCGAGGTCTCGCCGGTCACGCTCTCGGCCGTGGTGCAGAACATCGGCTCGGCGTCCGCCGGGGCCACCACCGTCAACTTCAGCCTGGCCGGCGCGGTCGCCGGCAGCGCCTCGGTGGGCGCGCTCGCCGCCGGCGCGTCGACCACCGTGTCGTTCAACGCTGGTACGCGGCCGATGGGCAGCTACGCCGTCTCGGCGGTGGTCGACCCGGCGAACACGATCGTCGAACAGAACAACGGCAACAACAGCCTCACGGCGGCGTCGCCGCTGGTGGTGGCGCAGGCGCCGGGCCCCGACCTCCAGGTGCTCAGCATCGCCTCGAACCCGCCGAACCCGGCCGTCGGGGCGTCCGTCACCTTCACCGTGACGGTTCGCAACCGGGGCACCTCCGCGACCGGCGCGACCACCGTCACCCGCCTGGTGGCGGGGAGCACCACGCTCAACACCAACACCGCCTCCATCGCCGCCGGCGCGACGGTCACCGTCGCCGTCAGCGGTAGCTGGACCGCCACCAGCGGCGGGGCCACCATCACCGCCACCGCCGACGCCACGAACGTTGTCACCGAGACCAACGAGACGAACAACGCGTTCAGCCAGTCGATAGTGGTCGGCCGTGGGGCTGCCGTCCCGTACGTCTCCTACGAGGCCGAGGCCGGCCGTTACCAGGGCACGCTGCTGGAGGCCGACCCGCTGCGCACCTTCGGGCACACCAACTTCGCCAGTGAGTCCTCGGGTCGCAAGTCGGTACGGCTCACCAGCACCGGCCAGTTCGTCGAGTTCACCTCGGCCAACCAGGCCAACTCCATAGTGGTGCGCAACTCCATCCCGGACGCAGCGGGTGGTGGCGGCATCGAGGCGACCATCAGCCTCTACGTCAACGACGTCTTCTCCCGGAAGTTGACGCTGTCGTCGAAGCACAGCTGGCTCTACGGCAACACCGACGGGCCGGAGGCGCTGACCAACACCCCGCAGGCCGACGCCCGACGGCTCTTCGACGAGTCGAACGCGCTGCTGGCGCAGTCGTACCCGGCCGGCACCCGGTTCAAGTTGCAGCGCGACTCGGGTGACACCGCCTCTTTCTACGTCATCGACACGATCGATCTGGAGCAGGTGGCGCCGGCGGCGAGCCAGCCGGCCGGCTGCACCTCGATCACGTCGTACGGTGCGGTCCCGAACGACGGGCTCGACGACACCGTCGCCATCCAGCGGGCGGTGACCGACGACCAGAACGGCGTCATCAGCTGCGTCTGGATCCCCGCCGGGCAGTGGCGGCAGGAGCAGAAGATCCTGACCGACGACCCGCTGAACCGGGGTACGCACAACCAGGTCGGCATCAGCAACGTCACGATCCGGGGCGCCGGCATGTGGCACTCGCAGCTCTACACGCTGACCGAGCCGCAGAACGTGGTGGGTGGCATCAACCACCCGCACGAGGGCAACTTCGGCTTCGACATCGACAAGAACACCCAGATCTCCGACATCGCGATCTTCGGCTCGGGCCGGATCCGGGGCGGTGACGGCAACGGCGAGGGCGGCGTCGGCCTGAACGGGCGCTTCGGCACCGGTACGAAGATCAGCAACGTCTGGATCGAGCACGCCAACGTGGGTGTCTGGGTGGGCCGCGACTACGACAACATCCCTGACCTGTGGGGCCCGGCCGACGGGCTGGACTTCAGCGGCATGCGGATCCGCAACACGTACGCCGACGGCATCAACTTCAGCAACGGCACGCGCAACTCGCGGGTGTTCAACTCGTCCTTCCGTACGACAGGTGACGACGCGCTCGCCGTCTGGGCCAACCCGTACGTCAAGGACCGCAGCGTCGACATCGCCCACGACAACCACTTCGTCAACAACACCATCCAGTTGCCCTGGCGGGCCAACGGCATCGCCATCTACGGCGGCTACGACAACTCGATCGAGAACAACCTGATCTACGACACCGCCAACTACCCGGGCATCATGCTGGCGACCGACCACGACCCGCTGCCGTTCTCCGGCACGACGCTGATCGCCAACAACGGGCTCTACCGCACCGGTGGCGCGTTCTGGAACGAGGACCAGGAGTTCGGTGCCATCACGATCTTCCCGGCCACTCGGGACATCGTCGGGGTCACGATCCGGGACACCGACATCATCGACTCCACGTACGACGGAATCCAGTTCAAGAACGGCGGCGGCAACATACCGAACCTCGCGATCACCAATGTGCGGATCGACAAGTCCAACAACGGTGCCGGCATCCTCGCGATGAGCGGCGCGCGCGGTAACGCCATCCTCACCAACGTGACCATCACCAACTCGGCCGACGGCAACATCGTCATCCAGCCGGGCTCGCAGTTCGTCATCACTCCCTGATCGACACGGTTTGAGTGAAGTCGGGGTGTCCGGATGTCGCGGACACCCCGACTTCCGTGTTGGGCACCGCCGCGCAGGGTCCGTCGTGGGCGTCGCGTCGCCGGCAGCGGCGGGGTTCGCCGAGACGGTCGGGGTGCGGGACAGCAGTCGAACAACCGCCGCTGAGCCGCGGGGCGAACTCGCTCACCGAGATCTTGGAAGAATTCGGCCCCGGGAGGGGCGATTTCCCTCCAAGATCTGCACGAACCGCTCGCGCATCTTGGTGCCGGGGGTGGTCGTGTCACCCCGGCCCATTGGTCAGGAGCAGTGCGGCTGACCGTCAGCCATTTTGGGTGTCGGACTGGGTGTGCGATGACGCACAACTGGGGCGGCGGTGGCTAGGCTGACCTGAGCAGAATGTCCCGCTGAGGGGGTGAGCCCGGATGGCCCAGGCCGCGTTCGCGCCGGAGCCGGCGCCACAGGACACCGAGCCGTCGTTCGACGTGCTGCGGTGGCACGACGAGCCCTGGACTGCGCAGCTCGCCCTCGACCTGTTGCCGGAGACCAACGGCCCCAAGGTTGAGGTCCTGAGCGGAAGCGTGATCGTGACACCACATGCCGGTTACGACCATCAGGACGCGGAGCTGGGCCTCGCCTATCTCCTCAAGCAGGCAGCCCGTCGGGCGAAGCTGTGGCTCTACCTTGAGACAAACATCGTCTCGGGCCAGGATCTCTATATCCCGGACATTGTCATTCTCGACGCTCCCGGCGGCGGTCGAACGACGATGGACATCAGGCACGCAGTGCTTCTCGGGGAGATCGTCTCGCCCGGAAACCGGCGCAAGGACATCATCGACCGCCCGCGTGAGTACGCGGCCGCCCGCGTGCCCTTCTTCCTCCGGGTTGACCTGCGCAATCGGGTGCCCACCATCGCGTTGTACGAGCTGACCGAGGGGGAGTACCGGCCGGTGGCTGCCGCTGCGGCCGGGACGCGCTTCGTCATGCGGGAGCCGTTCGAGTTCTCCATCGATCCGGCCGACCTGCTGGGCGAGGAGGCGCTGCCCGAAGCGCCGGCGGACGGGGAGGGCTGAGGCTCCCAGCGGGCGTGCAGCGGGGGTGGGGAAGAATGGCCGGGTGACTTCCCCCCGCGACCTTGTACTGCTCGGGTCCACCGGCTCGATCGGCACCCAGGCCATCGACATCGTCCGGCGCAACCCGGACCGGTTCCGGGTGGTCGCCGTGGGCGCCGGCGGCGGCAACGTCGAGCTGCTCGCCGCCCAGGCCCTCGAACTGGGCGTCGAGGCGGTCGGGGTGGCCAAGGCGTCCGCCGCGCAGGACCTGCAACTCGCGTTCTACGCCGAGGCGAGCCGGCGTGGGTGGGCCACCGGTGACTTCAAGCTTCCCAAGATCGTGGCCGGCCCGGACGCCATGACCGAGCTGGCCCAGTGGCCGTGCGACATCGTGCTCAACGGGGTGGTCGGCTCGCTGGGCCTCGCTCCTACGCTGGCCGCGCTGCGCGGTGGTCGTACTCTCGCGTTGGCCAACAAGGAGTCGCTCGTGGCCGGCGGCCCGTTGGTCAAGGCCGCGGTGACGCGGCCGGGGCAGATCGTCCCGGTCGACTCGGAGCACTCGGCGCTGGCGCAGTGCCTGCGCTCCGGTTCGCGCGGCGAGGTGCGTCGGCTGATCGTCACCGCCAGCGGCGGCCCGTTCCGGGGTCGGCAGCGCGACGAGTTGACGCAGGTCACACCCGAGCAGGCCCTCGCGCACCCGACCTGGAACATGGGGCCGGTCGTCACGATCAACTCCGCCACCATGGTCAACAAGGCGCTGGAGGTGATCGAGGCGCACGAGCTGTTCGACGTGCCCTACGCCGACATCACAGTGATGGTGCATCCGCAGTCGGTGATCCACTCGATGGTCGAGTTCGTCGACGGGTCGACGATCGCCCAGGCCAGCCCACCGGACATGCGGCTGCCGATCGCGCTCGGCATCGGCTGGCCGGACCGGGTGCCCGAGGCCGCCACCGCCGTCGACTGGACGGCCGCGCACACCTGGGAGTTCGCGCCGCTCGACGACGAGGCGTTCCCGGCGGTCGCCCTGGCCAAGGCCGCCGGGGAGACCGGGCGCTGCCGGCCGGCGATCTACAACGCGGCGAACGAGGAGTGCGTGGCCGCGTTCGTGGCGGGCCGGCTGCCGTTCCTCGGCATCGTCGACACCCTCGAACGGGTGTTGGAGGAGGCTCCGGACTTCGACGAACCAGGTACCGTCGAGGACGTGCTCGCGGCCGAGTCGTGGGCACGCGCGCACGCGCAGGAGATCATCGCGGGTTCGGTGGAAGGAGCTTGATGTCGTACCTGCTCGGGGTGGTCCTCTTCGCCCTGGCCATTCTCATCTCGGTGAGCCTGCACGAGGCGGGTCACCTGTTGACCGCCAAGGCGTTCGGGATGAAGGTCACGAAGTACTTCGTCGGTTTCGGCCCCACCATCTGGTCGTTCCGCCGGGGTGAGACGGAGTACGGCCTCAAGGGCATCCCCCTCGGCGGCTTCTGCAAGATCGTCGGGATGACGCCGCAGGACGACGACGTCGAGCCGGGCGACGAGTCGCGCGTGATGTGGCGCTACCCGGTCTGGAAGCGGACGATCGTGATGGCCGCCGGGTCGATCACGCACTTCGCGCTCGCCCTGGTCACGATCTGGATCCTCGCCGTCTCCGCCGGCCTGCCCAACCCCGACTTCCCGACCACCGACGCGCAGGCCCGCCAGGAGCCCGCCGTCATCCAGCTCAGCCAGTGCGTGGTTCCGGAGAACGCGGTGCGGGCGTGCACCCCCGCCGACGCGGCCAGCCCGGCCGCCCAGGGGCAACTGCAGAACGGTGACCGGATCACCTCGGTCAACGGCACCACGATCAACTCCTACGGCGACCTGCTCACCACCCTGCGCGGGCTCAAGCCGGGCGACACCGCGCAGATCGCGTACGTCCGCGACGGCCAGCCGGGCACCACCAGCACGGTGCTCGCGCAGACCCAGCGTCCGCCGCTGGACGACCCCAAGGGCGCCGCCGCGCCGGTCGCCGCACTCGGCGTCGGGCTCGTCCCCAGCACGCCCACCCGCGTGACGTACGGCCCGATCGGCGCCTTCGGCGCCACCGCCGACTTCACAGGTCAACTGGCCGTCGGCACCGCCCAGGCGCTCCAGCGCCTCCCGCAGAAGGTGCCCGCCCTGTGGACCGCCCTCACCGGCGGCGAGCGGGACATCGACACCCCGATCAGCGTGGTCGGCGCCAGCCGACTCGGCGGCGAGGCGGTCGAGAACAACGCCTGGCTGGTCTTCTTCATGCTCTTCGTGTCGCTGAACTTCTTCATCGGCGTGTTCAACCTGCTGCCGCTGCTCCCGGTGGACGGCGGCCACATCGCCATCGCCTGGTTCGAACGGGCCCGCTCCTGGGTCTACGCGCGGATCGGCCGGGCCGACCCCGGCCGGGTGGACTACCTCAAACTGATGCCCTTCACGTACGCGGTGATCCTGATCGGTGGCGCGTTCACGCTGCTGACCATCGCCGCGGACGTCGTCAACCCCATCACGCTCTTCTCAAGGTGAGTGCCTGAAGTGACAGCTATCAGTCTCGGTATGCCCGCCGTGCCACCCCCGCCGCTCGCTCCCCGTCGGGCCAGCCGCCAGATCATGGTCGGTTCGGTCCCGGTCGGTGGTGGTGCGCCGGTGTCCGTGCAGTCGATGACCACGACCCTCACCTCCGACATCAACGCGACCCTCCAGCAGATCGCCGAGCTGACCGCGTCCGGCTGTCAGATCGTCCGGGTTGCCGTGCCGTCCCAGGACGACGTCGAGGCACTGCCCGCGATCGCCAAGAAGTCGCAGATCCCGGTGATCGCCGACATCCACTTCCAGCCCAAGTACGTCTTCGCCGCGATCGACGCCGGCTGCGCGGCGGTCCGGGTCAACCCGGGCAACATCCGGCAGTTCGACGACAAGGTCAAGGAGATCGCCCGTGCCGCGGGGGCGGCGGGAACGCCGATCCGGATCGGCGTCAACGCCGGGTCACTGGACAAGCGCCTGCTGAGCAAGTACGGCAAGGCCACCGCCGAAGCGCTTGTCGAGTCGGCGCTGTGGGAGTGCTCGCTGTTCGAGGAGCACGGCTTCCGCGACATCAAGATCTCCGTCAAGCACAACGACCCGGTCGTGATGATCCGGGCGTACCGGCAGCTCGCCGAGCAGTGCGACTACCCGCTGCACCTCGGCGTCACCGAGGCCGGGCCGGCGTTCCAGGGCACCATCAAGTCGGCGGTCGCCTTCGGTGCGCTGCTGGCCGAGGGGATCGGCGACACGATCCGGGTGTCGCTGTCCGCCCCGCCGGTCGAGGAGATCAAGGTCGGCAACCAGATCCTGGAGTCCCTCGGCCTGCGCGAGCGGGGCCTGGAGATCGTCTCATGCCCGTCCTGCGGGCGGGCCCAGGTGGACGTCTACAAGCTCGCCGAGGAGGTCACCGCCGGTCTGGAAGGGCTGCCGGTGCCGCTGCGCGTCGCCGTCATGGGCTGCGTGGTCAACGGTCCGGGCGAGGCCCGGGAAGCCGACCTCGGCGTCGCCTCCGGTAACGGCAAGGGCCAGATCTTCGTCAAGGGCAAGGTCGTCAAGACGGTGCCCGAGGCGCAGATCGTCGAGACGCTGATCGAGGAGGCGCTGCGGATCGCCGACGAGATGGGCGCGGAGCTGCCCGAGGAGCTGCGCGGCCTGGTCACCGGCCCGACCGTCACCGTGCACTGATTTTCCATTCGGAAAAAGCGGCCGTTCCCCGTGCGGGGAACGGCCGCTGTGCGTTTCTGGTCTTTCTTCGCCCTGTGGCCCTGTGGCGCTGTGGCGCTGTGGCGCTGTGGCGCTGTGGCGCTGTGGCGCTGTGGTGCGGGCTGGTGTCACTCGGATTCGGCGAGGATCGCGTACAGCTTGCGTCGGGTCTCGTCGAGCACCTGGGCGGCCCGCTCGCGCTGGTCGTCGGTGCCGTTCATCATCACCTGCCGGAGGGCGTTCATCGCCTGTGCGCCGGAGTCGCGGATGTCGTGCCAGCTGCTCACCGTGCCCTGGGCGACGTCCGCCCACGGCGGGGTCTGCGCGGCCTCGGTGGCCTCCGCCTGACCGGCCTCGGTGACCGTGAACCGCTTCCGCCCGCCACCGGACTCCTCGGTGCTGGCGACGATCACGCCCTCGTCCTCCAGTAGCTGAAGGGTCGGGTAGATCGAGCCGGGGCTCGGCCGCCACGCACCGCCGGTGCGGGAGTCGATCTCCTGGATCATCTCGTAGCCGTGCATCGGCCGCTCGGTGAGCAGGGCCAACACGGAGGCTCGGACGTTGGGGCGTCGGCCCCGACCCCGTCCACGGCCTCGGCCGCCCCAGGGGCCGCCGTGTCCGTGCTCGTGGCCATGACCGGGCGGGACCGGCGGGAAGCCGAACCCCCGCATCCGGGCCTCGTGCATCGGGTGGTGCTGTCGGTGGAACCTCATCGGGTTCTTCCTCTCTTAGGACTATCGCTGATGCATCAACGATATATCGGCAATGCATCGGCGACAACCCTCAGTTTCCCAAACCGTACGTACGTCTTGCTAGGCTGTGGGTCATGCGCCTGCTTCCTCCACCGGGTCCGTCCCGGGTCCTCACCCTCGGCACCCTGGTCAAGACCGTCGGGCGGGGCCTCTGGCTCGTCGCCAGCGCGCTCTTCCTCACCCGGTCGGTCGGCCTGTCGGCAACCCAGGTGGGCATCGGGCTGACCATCTCGGCTCTGGTCGGCGTCCTGGCCAGCACACCGAGCGGCTACCTGGCCGACCGCGTCGGTCCACGCGGCGTGCAGGTCGGCGCGCTGTTCGCCGCCGGCACCCTGACCATCGGCCTGATCGCCGTCCGGTCTTTCCCCACGTTCGTGCTGGTGGGAGCGGTCACCGCACTCGCCGACGCGGTCGAGCGCGGCGCCCGCGGCGCGCTGATCGCCGGCGCGATCCCGGCCGACGAGCGGGTCCGCACCCGCGCCTACCTGCGAGCCACCACCAACGTCGGGATCTCCGTCGGCGCCGTCCTCGGCGGCTTCGCCATCGCCGCCGACACCCGAACCGGGTACGTCGCGCTGATCCTGGCCTCGGCGGCGACGTCACTGGCCGCGGCGGTCGTCTTCCTCCGACTGCCCAGGATCGCTCCGGTCGCCGCCCCGACGCACGGCCCTCGGCTGGTCGCCCTGCGGGACCGCCCGTTCCTCGCCTTCACACTGGTCGACGGGCTGATGTCGATGCACTTCAGCCTGCTCACCATCGCCCTGCCGCTGTGGATCGCCGGCCACACCCGAGCGCCAGCCTGGATGATCTCCGCGTTGACGCTTGTCAACACCGTGCTGGTGGTGCTCCTTCAGGTACGCGCCGCGCGTACCGCCGCCACAGTGCCCGGAGCCGCCCGCGCCGCCCGTCGAGCGGGCGTGGCAATCGCGCTCGCCTGCGTACTCTTTGCCGCCAGCGGCGCCCTGCCCACCGCCGGCGCGGTGGGACTGCTCGGCCTCGGGGCTGTCGCGCACGTCACCGGGGAGCTGTGGCACTCCGCCGCCGGCTGGGGGATCTCCTTCGGGCTGGCACCGGCGGACGCCCAGGGGCAGTACCAGGGGGCGTACGGCATGGGCTACGAACTGGGCAAGATGCTCGCACCGGTGGTGGTGACCACCCTCGCGCTGGGCTGGGGCGTACCGGGCTGGCTTGTGCTCGGCGCCCTGTTTCTCCTGCTCGGGGCCATGGTGCCCCCGGTCGTCCGGTGGGCCGTGCGGACCCGGCCGATCAGTGGACCCGCAGAACCAGGGTCGGCCTCGGCACTCGACCGGCGGAGCGGGGGGTCGATCTGGCAGGCTGATAGTCGTGCTGACGGTGCCGGTACGCCAACTGGGGGAATCGGAGCGCCGCGCGGTCGAGCGACTGCTCGACCATGACCCGTTCGCGGGCGCGCAGGTCGCCGAGCGGATCGCCGCGCGCGGGCTCTCCTGGTGGCGGGCCGAGGGCAGAATCCTGGGGTACGGAGCCCGCCGCAACCTCGAATCACTCTGCTGGCTCGGCGGCAACCTGACCCCGGTACTGGCCAGCGATGCAGCGGTGGCCGCCTTCGCCGACCTGCTCGCGGGCGAGGAACGGCTCTGCTCCTCCATCGTCGGCCGAGCCGATGCCGTCCTCGGGCTGTGGGACCGACTCTCCGACACGTGGGGGCCAGCGCGAGACGTCCGCCCCAATCAGCCACTGCTGGTCACCGACACGCTGCCACAGGTACCCGCCGACCCGGAAGTGCGCCAGGTCCGCTCCGGCGAGGTCGACCGGCTCTTCCCGGCGGCAGTGGCCATGTACACCGAAGAGGTCGGCGTCTCCCCACTGGCCGAGGACGGCGGCCGCAGCTACCGCCGGCGAGTCAACGACCTGGTTCGGACCGGTCGCGCGTACGCCCGCATCGTCGACGGCAAGGTCGTCTTCAAGGCCGAACTGGCCGTGGTGACCAAACGGACCGCACAGATCCAAGGCGTCTGGGTGGCACCGGAGTGGCGAGGCCGAGGGATCGCCACCGCCGCCATGGCAGCCGTGGTCCGCGACGCGCTGCTGCGGGTCGCCCCCACCGTCAGCCTGTACGTCAACGACTTCAACCTCCCGGCCCGCCGCGTCTACGAACGCTGCGGCTTCCAGCCGATCGGCACCCTGGCCACCGTCCTCTTCTGACGGGTTGGCTGCGGGATGGCCCGTGGCTGGCTGGTGTATCCCTGCAGATCTTGGACAGTTTCCGTTCGCGCAGAACGGAAAGTGTCCAAGATTCGCGGGCGCAGCCGGCTGGTCGACGTCATCCGCCTCCGTCGGCGGCCGGCGGCTGGCGGGCGGCGGGCCAGTGAACGGCGGCCGGTGAACGGCGGCTGGTGAACGGCGGCCGGGGGATGGTGGCCGGCGACAGCAGGAAAGGCCGCTGGCCGGCACCCCGTTGCGGGTGCCGGCCAGCGGTCGGTGTCGTGCGAGTGGTGCTTGCCGTGCTTCCCGTGCTGTGGTGGTCAGCTGTTCCAGTGCTGGCCGACCAGGTCGGTGGCCTGCTGCTCCCACTGGGCGTAGGCGTCCGGGTAGGCGGAGACCTGGACGGTCTGCGCGGCCTGGGTCAGGGGCATGTCCTGCCAGCCGTCGACCTGCTTGAGGCCCTTGAGGAACGCGGTCGTCGAGTAGGCGGGGTCGGTGATCTGTTCCGGGGTGCCCCAACCCGAGCTCGGGCGCTGCTGGAACAGGCCCAGCGAGTCGTGGTCGTTCATGTCGCCGAGGTGACCCAGGTTCTCCAACTTCGACTCCTGCATGCTGGTGGCGATGGAGATGACCGCGGCCCGCTCCGGCAGACCGGCCTTCTTCGTCGCGGCGATGATCGCCTTGACGTTGGCGGTCTGCTCGTCGTTCAGGGTGATCCGGGACTGGTCGCCCTGCGGCTTCGCGCCCTGTACGGCCACGGCGACCGGCTTGGCATCCACGGCCGGGTTGGCGTGGGCGGCGATCGGGCCGGCGAAGACACCACCGGCGAACGCGAGACCAGCAACGGACAGCATGCTCTTGCGGAAGATCGTGTTCATGGGGGTAGCTCCTTCGGGGGTAGGACACCCCGACCGCCAGGGGGCGGCGGCAGGGTGTGAGCACCTCGTCCGGCGCTGCACAAAGAAGTCTTTGGGGGTGACGCCTACGGGGCGGGCGTCGGGGTCGGCGGCCTACGGGCGGGGGCTCGTGGCGCCGGGTCCATGTGTAACGACCGGGGGCCGGGGGTCATTCCGGGGCTGGCCCATCCGTTGGCACCCGCATCGCGGCGGTGCCGGCGGCCGTTCGTGGGGACTGCAACGACCGGGGGCCGGGGGTCATTCCGGGTCGGCCCACCTGCCGGCACCCTCTCGTGAAGGCGGTGCCGTTGTCGTTCGTGGGGGACTGTAACGACCGGGTGGAGGCTGGCATTCCCACCTGCGCTACCGGCCCGGGGCCGGGCGGCGGGTCGGTGGTGCTGCGATCGTCAGGGTATGTAACGACCCCGGCCCGGCCATGATTCCGGCCCACGGGTGCGACCGGTCACCACCCACAAAACCCACGACCGGACAAACCACCCACCCACGCCGGACCCACGGCGACGCGAACCGCCCCACACCCACACGATCCACTCGGGTTCACGGAAGTCGCGGTGTCCCGGACGCCCGGACACCGCGACCTCATGAAACCCGAGTCGATCAAGACGTCGGATAGCGGCGCGACGTCCTAGAACCCCGCCTATCGGACAAAATGCCCGGCGGTCGTCCCGGCGGTGTCCCCGCGTCGGCCGGCCCGCCTCGGCCGTCCGCGCCGGGCGATCCCGTCGCGTGCTCCGCGTCGGCCGGCTTCGCCAGGTGCCCCCCGGGTAAACCCCGCCGAGTGGTCCGGGGCAGGTGGTCCGCGTCGGCCGTTCCGTGCCAACCGGTCCGTGCCAACCGGTCCGTGCCAACCGGTCCGTGCCAACCGGTCCGTGCCAACCGGTCCGTGCCAACCGGTCCGTGCCAACCGGTCCGTGCCAACCGGTCCGTGCCAACCGGTCCGTGCCAACCGGTCCGTGCCAACCGGTCCGTGCCAACCGGTCCGTGCCAACCGGTCTGCGCTAACCGGTCCGCGCTAACCGGTCCGCGCTAACCGGTCCGCGTCGGCCGTCCGCGCCGGGTGGTTTCGCCGGGTGATGCCGGCCGGACGGTCTGCGTCGGGCGTCGCGCCGGTGTCGGGGTCGGGGTCGTTCAGGCGACGAGTGGTGTGGAAGGTGCGGGCGTGGGACCGGTTGTCGAGGTTGGTCGACGGTGGGCGGGGGTGGGGCGGGGCCTCAGCCGGTCGGCTGCTGGTCCTGGCTGGGCTGACGGATGCCCTGCTCAGGACCGGAAAATCGGTTGAGTTGACGGGTTGATGCCGGCAGGCTGAAGTCTCCGCCACCCACGTCCCGGAGGACTTTCCATGCGCCTGCTCCGTGATCTGTGGGGTACTTCGACCCGTCGTATGACGATCGTGGCGGTTTTGATTGTGTTGGGCGCTGCGGGGCAGGCGGGCGCGTCGGCGCTGGCCGGCGCGGTGTTGGTGCATCGTTCGGCTGGCTTCTTCGCCGTGCTGGCCGCAGCGCTGGTCGCCGTGGTGCTCAGTGACCTCGCGGTGAGCCTGCTGATGGCCGGCCTGACCGCCGACTGGTCCGCCGACGTACGCCGCCGGCTCTGCCGGGTCGCGTTCGGGCAGGACCTGCCGACCCTGGAGACCACCCCGGTGGGTGAGCTGCTCGACCGGATCGACGGGGACGTCTACCAGGTGGCGTCGGCGATTCGTAACCAGGGCACCCGGCTCGCCCAGGGTCTCTGCGTCGGTCTGTTGTCGATGGTCGTGGCGCTGTTCGTGTGGTGGCCGGCCGGCATCGCGATGCTGCTGCTCACTGTGGTGCTCGCTGTCGGGCTACGCCGGCCCACCGCGCGCATCGCGCCGGCCCGGATGGCCGAGGAGGAGGCGTGGTCCGACCTGGCCGCCGTGATGGAGGAGGCGGTGCACGGCCAGGACGACGTACGCACCAGTTTGGCTCGGCCGTACGTGCTGCGGTTGTACGCCCGAAGGGCCGCTGCCGTGTTGTCCCGGGGCCTGGTGGTCTGGGTGCTGTCCGCCCGGGTGGCGACGGTGGCGACCGCGACGATCCGGGCTGGGATCGGCGTGGTGGTGCTCGGTGGGGCCTGGGCGCTGGCCACCGATCGGATCGACGCCGCCCGGCTCACCGCCATCTGGCTGCTCGCCCTGGCCTTCGGGGCGACCGCGGAACACGTTAGCCGGATGGTGCCGGAGATCCAGGAGGCTCTCGGCGCGTGGGCTCGGGTGCAGTTGCTCTACAACGCCCGGCAGGAGCCGGTCGGCGGGGCCAGCCCCAGCGAGGGTGACCTGCGCATTCGGGATCTGACATTCGGGTACGGGGAAGGTGACCGGGGGGCCGCGCTGAGCGGGCTCAGCCTCACCTTCGCCCGCGGTCGTTCGTACGCGTTGATCGGGCGGACCGGTTCGGGTAAGTCGACGTTGGCGAAGGTGCTCACCCGGGCGGTGGACGTGCCGCCGGGCACTGTCTTCCTCGGCGGCACCGACCTGTGCGACCTCGACGTCGAGCAGCTGCGCCGTTGGGTGGCGCTGGTGCCGCAGCGCACCGAGATCCTGGCCGGCACCCTCGCCGAGAACGTCGCGCTCTTCGACCCGGAGCTGCTCGACGCGGCGGCGCGGGCGTTGGACGAGCTGGGCCTGGCCGGGTGGATCGCCGAACTGCCGGACGGGTTGACGACGCGGCTGGGGGAGGGCGGGCATGTGCTCTCCGCCGGTCAGGAGCAGTTGGTGGCGTTCGCCCGGATCCTGGTCCGGGAGCCGCACGTGGTGATCCTCGACGAGGCCACCGCGCGCCTGGACCCGGTCACCGAGGCGCGGGTGCAGCGGGCCACCGAACGATTGCTGCGCGACCGGATCGGCATCGTCATCGCGCACCGACTGTCCTCGGTACGCCGCTGTGACGAGGTGGTCGTCCTGGCCGACGGCGCGGTGGTCGAGGCCGGTCCGCTGGAGACATCGACGCGCTTCGCCGAACTGTTGGCGACCAGCCACGCCGCCGCGTACGCCACGGTGACGCCGGCCGGTCGCACGGGCGTCGGCACCGACCTGCTGGTCGGACCCGGCCCGGCCGACGCCTGGCCGAGCGAGCCGCCGCCCGCACCTGTCGAACCGGTCGCGCCGACCGAGCAGGCCAGCCCGGTCGTGCCGGTCGGGCCGACCCGGGCCGACCCGCCGCCACTGCCGCCGGAGCCGCCGGCCCGGACGCTGCGGGAGATCTTCCGACTCTGCACCAACGATCCCCGGTACGGGGCGGCCGCGATCGTGCTGTTCCTCGGTCTCAGCCTGCTCGGGCTGGACGGGCCGGTGCTGCCGTGGCTCTGGGCGGACCTGGTCGACGGGACCGGTAACCCGTACCTGCCGGCGGTGGGGATCGTCGCCGGGCTGCTGATCACCCTGCCGCTGCCGTTCTACACCCACGTCTGGTTCCCGCAGTGGTGGGTGCGGCAGATGCTGCGGATCGGCCTTCGCCTGGTGCACGGCCAGACCGGGCCGCGCCGGGTCAGCTCACACACCCCCGCCGAGGTGGTGGCGCAGGGTGGGGACACCGAGCGGGTGGTCCAGCTCGCCGACAACGTGCTGGACCAGACCGTCGCGCTGGTGCTCGTGGTCGCCATGACGGCGGTCACCGGCAGCGTCGTACCGGGGCTGTTCTTCCTCGGCACGATGGTCGTCTCCGGGCTGGCCGCGACGTTGTTCGGGCCGAAGCTGGAGCGCGCGGCCCGGGCGACGGTGGCGGCGCGGGCCTCCTTCGCCACGGCGCTGGTCTCCGCGCTCTCCGCGGCGCGGACGGTGAAGCTCGCCGGCGCGACCGCTGCGGTGCTGCGCCACCTGGCGGGCCTGGACGTGCTGCGCAGCGACCGGCAGCGGCGGGAGATCTCGGTGCAGGTGTGGGCGCGCTCCACGCCGTCGATGGCCAGTGGACTGTTGCCGATCGGTGCCTGGGCGCTCTACCTGAACGGTTCGCTCTCCGCCGGGGCGGTGCTGGTGGCCGTCTCCACCCTGGGGGCGGCCCGCTGGTTCGCCTGGACGACGGCGTCGTTGATCTCGCAGTTGCCCTCGGCGCGGGTCTGGACCCGGCGCACGGCGGCGATGACCGGGGTGAGCGCGTACTCGGCGGGGGTGCCGGAGGTCGACCTGACCGCCGGGACGGCGCCCGCGCCCACCATGCCGCCCCGGCATCCGCTGCGCCGGCTGGAGCTGCGCGGCTTCGGGGTGGTGCACTCCGACGGCACGGTGGCCGTCCGGGACGTGGACCTGACCGTGCAGCGAGGGCAGTTGGTGCTTGTCGTCGGGCCGGTGGGGTCGGGCAAGTCCTCGTTGCTGCGGGCGTTGGCCGGGATCGTGCACCACACCGGCGAGCTGTCCTGGAACGGTGACCCGGTCACCGAGCCGGAGCTGTTCCTGCGTCCCAACCAGGTCGGCTACGTCGGTCAGTTGCCCCGGGTGCTCTCCGGCACGGTGGCCGACAACATCGCCCTCGGGCACCAGGTGGACGCGGCCGGGGCGGTCAGCACCGCCCAGCTCGACCATGACCTGGCCGCCGCCGGTGGTGGGTTGGGCCTGCTCATCGGGCACAAGGGCACCCGGCTCTCCGGCGGGCAGTTGCAGCGGTTGGCGCTGGCCCGGGCGCTGGCCCCGCGTACCGAACTGCTTGTCGCCGACGACGTGTCGTCGGCGCTGGACGTCACCACCGAGCTGGCGCTGTGGCAGGCGTTGCGCGGCCACGGGGTGACAGTTGTCGGCTCGACCGCGAAGCGCGCCGCGTTGGTCCGGGCCGACCACGTGGTGGTGCTGCTCGGTGGCACGGTGGCGGCCCAGGGCACCTGGCAGGACCTGGAGGGCGACTGGTCGCACCTCGCCGGTTGACCGGCGCGGGCGGCTGCCGGCACGGCAGCCGCCCGAACCAACGAGTCAGGCGCGGGCGTACTGGGCGGGCCCGGAGTACGCGACGCCGAGCTTCGCGGCGGCCCGGCGCGGCCAGTACGGGTCGCGCAGCAACTCCCGGCCCAGCAGCACCAGGTCGGCCTCGCCGCCGGCGACGATCTGCTCGGCGTGCTCGGGCTCCACGATCAGGCCCACCGCGCCGGTCGGCACGCCGGCCTCCCGGCGGATCTGGGCGGCCAGGGGCACCTGGTAGCCCGGGCCGAGGAGCGGAATGCGCTGGTCCGTGCTCACCCCGCCGGAGGACGCGTCGACCAGGTCGACACCGACGCCGGCCAGCTCGCCGGCGAGCACCACGCTGTCGTCGATCGTCCAGCCGCCCTCGACCCAGTCGGTGGCGGAGATCCGGGTCAGCACCGGCACGTCCTCGCCGACCGCGGCACGCACCGCGCGGGCCACCTCCAGGGTGAGTCGCATCCGGGCGGCCCGGTCGCCGCCGTACGAGTCGGTGCGGTGGTTGGTCAACGGCGAGAGGAACTCGTTGAGCAGGTAGCCGTGGGCGGCGTGGATCTCCACGGCGGCGAAGCCGGCGTCCAGCGCGCGTACGGCGCCGGCCGCGAACGCATCGACCACACCGGCGATGCCGGCCTCGTCGAGGCTGGTCGGCGTGCGGTAGTTGGCGGTGAACGGCTCCGAGCCGGGGGCGACGGGCGTCCAGCCGCCCTCGGCGTCCGGCACGCCACCGCGCTCGGGCGCCCACGGCCGGTAGGTGGATGCCTTGAAGCCGGCGTGCGCGAGCTGCACGGCCGGCACCGCGCCGTGGGCGGCGACGAACGCGGTCACCGGCCGCCAGGCGTCGACGTGCGCACCGGACCAGAGCCCGGTGTCCTGTGGGCTGATCCGGCCCTCGGGGAGTACGGCGGTCGCCTCGGTCAGCACCAGGCCGGCGCCGCCGACGGCGCGACTGCCGAGGTGGATCAGGTGCCAGTCGGTGGGCAGACCGTCGGGGCCGGCGGAGTACTGGCACATCGGTGCCATCGCGATCCGGTTGGGCACTGTGACCGCGCGCAGGGCCAGGGGAGTGAACAGGGAACTCATGGGGTCATCCTCTCCGACACGGCGACGGGCCCCCGGGGAGAGGGGCCCGTCGCCGTACTGGTGAACCGATCAGGCAGGAACGGGGCTGAGCTCGGGCCGGGTGTCGGCGACCGGCTCCGGCTCGGTCAGGTCACGCCGGCCGGCGGACTCGTACGCGGCGCGGTCGAGCGTGCCCTCGCGGGCGGCGACCACTGTCGGCACCAGCGCCTGGCCCGCGACGTTGGTGGCGGTGCGGATCATGTCCAGGATCGGGTCGATGGCCAGCAGCAGGCCGGCGCCGGCCAGCGGCAGGCCCAGCGTGCTGAGGGTCAGGGTGAGCATCACGATCGCGCCGGTCAGGCCGGCGGTGGCCGCCGAGCCGACCACCGAGACGAAGGCGATCAGCAGGTAGTCGCCGATGCCGAGGTGCACGCCGAAGACCTGGGCCACGAAGATCGCGGCGAGGGCCGGGTAGATGGCGGCGCAACCGTCCATCTTCGTGGTCGCGCCGAACGGCACCGCGAACGAGGCGTACTCGCGGGGCACGCCGAGTCGCTCGACGGAGCGCTGGGTCACCGGCATGGTGCCGACCGAGGAGCGGGACACGAAGGCCAGCTCGATCGCCGGCCAGGCGCCGGCGAAGAAGCGCAGCGGGTTGAGGCGGCCGGCGAGGATCAACACCAGTGGGTAGACCACGAACAGCACGATGGCGCAGCCGACGTAGACGGCTGTGGTGAACTTCGCGAGGGGGGCCAGCAGGTCCCAGCCGTACGAGGCGACGGCGTTGCCGATGAGGCCGAGGGTGCCGATCGGGGCGAGCCGGATGACCCACCAGAGCGCCTTCTGGACGATCTCCAGCAGGGAGCGGTTCAGCGCCACGAACGGTTCGGCGGCCTCGCCGACCAGCAGGGCCGCGGCACCGATGACGACGGCCAGGAAGACGATCTGGAGGACGTTGCCCTCGACGAACGCGCCGACCGGGTTGGTGGGCACGATGCCGGTGAGGAAGTCGGTCCAGGAGCCGGTGTTCTTCGGTGATGCCGCACCACCCAGGTCGAGGGTCACGCCCCTGCCCGGGTTGGTGAGCAGGCCGAGGCCGATACCGATGCTCACCGCGATCAGCGCGGTGATGCCGAACCACATCAGGGTCTTGACGGCGAGCCGGGCGGCGTTGGCGACGCCGCGCAGGCTGACCACGCTGACCACGATGGCGGTGAAGACCAGTGGCGGCACGGCCAGCTTGAGCAGCTGGATGAAGAGGCTGCCGACGGTGTGCAGGGTGCTGGTCAGCCAGCTCAGGTCGTTGGTGCGGGCCAGGAAGCCCAGCGCGACGCCGAGCACGAGGCCGAGCAGGATCTGCACGGAGAAGGGAATTTTGCGCAGGCTGAAGGGCATGAGGATGTATCCAATTGTCCGGTCCGATCGGGGTAGGCGTAGAAACGCGGCTAGCCCGGACAGATGCCACTGGCCTGCAGTCGGAGATCGACATACAGGCGGACAGTGAGGCCCCAGACATTGGTCATCGTTGGCCGACGTTACGCCGATTCCCGCTCATCGGAAGGACCGGGCAGCGTGAGGCTCCTTACAGAGGGCCAGGGCGGTGGCGGTGCTCACGGCCCAGAGCACCGCGAGGGCGAGGATCAGCCGTTCCAGCACCCCCACCACCGGACCGCGACCGACCACGAGCATCGCCAGCCCCACCGTGGCGCAGAGCGGCAGGGCCAGCGCTGCGGCGATGCCGGCCAGCCGACGCACCGTCCGGCCGGCCGGCCCGGAGACGGCAAGCGTGATCATGGCGAAGACCACCGCCGCGGTCGCCGCGATGCTCGCGCCGCCGTGCACCAGGTCCGCCGCCGTCGCGCGCTCGAACGGCGGCAGCGGGCAGCCGTCGGAGCAGGTCACCGCCCCGGACACGGCGGTGAACACGGCCCCGGTGGCGAGCAGCGCCGGGGCCGCTGACCACACCCCCGGGGGCAGCGCCGCGCCGATCAGCAGCAACGCGCCGGAAAGGGCCAGGATCCCGATCCGGTACGTCGCGGCATGGGCGCTGCCGGCGATGCCCGCCTCACTGACGTACCCGGTGAGCCCTGGACCGGGACCGGCGACCACTGCGAGCGTCACCGCCACCGCGCCGGCCAGGGTGCAGCCGGCCGCGGCGGACCCGGCGGCCCGGCGCGCGACGTCGCCGCGGGCCCTCGGCACGGTCGGGGCGGCGGACCGACCCGGCTCAGCCACGTCCGTGCGGCGTGCGCCAGCCGGACTCGTCCGGCCCGAGTGGCACGATGCCGCTGGGATTGATCTCCCGGTGCGTGCCGTAGTAGTGCCGCTTGATGTGGTCGAAGTCCACTGTCTCGCCGAAACCCGGCGTCTGGAACAGGTCCCGGGCGTACGCCCAGAGCACCGGCATCTCGGTCAGCTTGTTGCGGTTGCACTTGAAGTGTCCGTGGTACGCGGCGTCGAAGCGGACCAACGTCGTGAACAGCCGTACATCGGCCTCGGTGATCGCGTCACCCATCAGGTAGCGCTGCCCGGCCAACCGCTCGGAGAGCACGTCCAGCCGGGCGAAGAGCGCCCGGAACGCCTCGTCGTACGCCTCCTGGGAGGTGGCGAACCCGCACCGGTAGACGCCGTTGTTCACGTCGGTGTGGATCTCGGCCATCAGCGCGTCCATCTCCGGGCGCAGCTCAACCGGGTACAGATCCGGCGCGTCGGGCGCGTGCAGCCGCCGCCACTCGGTGGAGAAGTCGAGGGTGAGCTGCGGGTAGTCGTTGGTGACCACCCGACCGGTCCGGGTGTCGACCAGCGCCGGGACTGTCACCCGGCCGGTGTAGTCGGGGTCGGTGGCCAGGTACGCCTCGGAGAGGAAGCTCACGCCGAGGACCGGGTCGAAGCCGTCCGGGTCGAGGGCGAACGCCCAACCCCGCTCGTCCCGGATCGGGTCGACGGTGCCCAGCGAGATCGCGTCGTCCAGCCCGAGCAGGCCGCGCACGATCCTCGCCCGGTGCGCCCACGGGCAGGCGCGGCACCAGATCAGCCGGTAGCGGCCGGCCTCCAGCGGCCAGCGGTCCTGGTCGTCCGGGCCGCCGCCGGGCGGGGAGGTCGAGTCGGCGGTGACCCGACCGGTGAACCGGTTCGGCTGGCGGACGAACGCGCCGCCGCCGCTGGTCTCTGCGCTGAACTGGGCCCGGGCCATGCCGTCAACCTATCCGCTGCCGGCGCGGATATCCTGGCGGCCGGCAGCCCTCGCGACCCGGTGGGCGTGCCCCACCCCCGCCGTCTGCACCCCTAAGGACTCGCGATGACCGTGGCATACCTGGTGGCCGGTGTCCGCACCCCGATCGGCCGGTACGCGGGCGCGCTGGCCGGCGTCCGCCCCGACGACCTGGCCGCCCACGTGATCCGTGAGTTGGTCGCCCGCCACCCGTCGGTGGACTGGGCGCGGGTCGACGATGTCGTGCTCGGCTGCGCCAACCAGGCCGGCGAGGACAACCGCAACGTGGCCCGGATGGCGGCGCTGCTCGCCGGCCTCCCCGAGGAGGTGCCGGGCAGCACTGTCAACCGGCTCTGCGGCTCGGGCCTGGACGCGCTCGCCACCGCCGCCCGCTCCATCGTCGCCGGGGACGCGGAGCTGGTGATCGCCGGCGGGGTGGAGAGCATGAGCCGGGCGCCGTTCGTCATGCCGAAGGCGACGTCGGCGTACTCCCGCTCGGCCGAGGTGTACGACACCACGCTGGGCTGGCGGTTGGTGAACCCGTTGATGCGCGACGGGTGGGGGGTCGACTCGATGCCGGAGACCGCGGAGAACGTGGCCGCCGAGTACGGCATCAGCCGGGCCGAGCAGGACGCGTTCGCGTACCGCTCGCAGCAGCGTGCGGCCAAGGCGCAGGCCGATGGCCGGTTCGCCGAGGAGATCGTGGCGGTGTCAGTGCCGGCGGGTCGTCGGGAGACCAGGCTGGTCGAGGTCGACGAGCACCCCCGGGAGACCACGCTTGCGAAGCTGGCCGCGCTGCCCACCCCGTTCCGCGACGGCGGCACGGTGACCGCCGGCAACTCCTCGGGGGTCAACGACGGCGCTGTCGCGCTGCTGGTGGCCAGCGAGGCGGCGGTTTCCCGGTACGGCCTCACCCCGCTGGCCCGGATCGTCGGTGCGGCGGCGGCCGGTGTGCCGCCCCGGATCATGGGGATCGGCCCGGTGCCGGCCACCCGCAAGCTGCTCGACCGCGTCGGCGTCGAGTTGGGCGCGGTGGACGTGGTGGAGCTGAACGAGGCGTTCGCCGCGCAGTCCGTGGCGGTGCTGCGTGAGCTGGGGCTGCCCGTGGACGCCGACCACGTCAACCCGAACGGTGGGGCCATCGCGCTGGGGCACCCGCTCGGCGCCAGCGGCGCGCGGCTGGCGCTGTCCGCGGCCCTGGAGCTTCGCCGTCGTGGCGGCCGCCGGGCTCTGGCCACCATGTGCATCGGCGTCGGTCAAGGCATCTCGCTGTTGCTGGAGTCAGCCGCCTAGAGTGGTCCACACCACACGACCCGCGGGTCGACCGGTGCTCGCGCGTGCCCGTGGCACGCCCATACGCCGGTGCCGTCCCGCGCTGCGGCGAGAAACTGGGGAGCGCACTGATGCCGGACGGACTGCCGACCGAGATCGATCTGACCAGGCCGAGCGCGGCCCGGGTGTACGACTACTTTCTGGGTGGGGCGCACAACTTCGAGATCGACAGGCAGCTGGCCGAGCAGATCGCCAGCATGACCCCGAATCTCGCCGCCACCATGCGTTCCGGCCGCGAGTTCCTGCGCCGGGCCGTCCGGGTGCTGCTCGACGCCGGCATCGACCAGTTCCTCGACATCGGCTCCGGAATTCCCACCGTGGGCAACGTGCACGAGGTGGCGCAGGGGGTGAACCCCAAGGCCCGCGTGGTGTACGTCGACATCGACCCGGTGGCCGTCGCGCACAGCCGGGAGCTGCTCGCCGGCAACGAGCTGACCGGGGTCATCCACGCCGACCTGCGCGAGCCGGAGCGGATTCTCGCCGAGACCCGACAGCTCGGGCTGATCGACTTCAGTCGACCGATGGGCATCCTGTTGGCCGGGGTGGTGCACTTCGTCCCGGACGCCGACCGACCCGAGGCGATCCTGGCCACCCTGCGGGACGTCGCCGCGCCGGGCAGCTTCCTGGTCATCTCGCACTCCACCTTCGAGGACCAGCCGCAGGAGATGCTGGACGCCCAGCGCCTCTCCGCCCGCACCGCCACCGAGATCACCCTGCGCTCCCGCGCACAGGTCACCGGCTTCTTCGGCGACTGGACCGTCCTGGAACCAGGCGTGGTGCACATGCCGCTCTGGCGCCCGGATTCAGCGTCCGACGTGGACGAGCACCCGGAGCGGTTCGGCGCCTTCGGGGGCGTCGCCCGGTACGACCAGCCCGCCGGCTGATCCCGTGGCCGCCGTCCCGGACCCCGCCGGGGTCGATGCCGGTTGGGACCCCGCCGGGGTCGATGCCGGCCGGGACCCCACCGGGGTCGATGCCGGCCGGGCCGACGCTCAGGGGTACGCCGCCGACTGGGCCCGCGCGGTGCGCCGCCTCGGTTTCGTGCCGCTCAGCGCGGCCGAGACCGAGCGGCTGCTGCTGGTGCACACGATCCGGCTGGCCCAGGCGGTACGGGCGGAGCCGTTCAGTGCCCGCCCGGCCGAAGAGGTCGGGCGGGCTCTGGTGGAGGCGCACCTCACCGAGCCGCAGGCCCTGGAGTGGACGCTGCAGGCGCTCGGTGCGACCTTCGGTCGGCGGGTTCTGGGCGACGGTGACCGGCCTGCCGACCTCGCCGACCGGATCGCTGCGGTGCAGGGCGGCCTGGCCGCCGGGTTCGCCCGCGCGCTGCGCGATCGCACCTTCAGCCAGCAGGAACGGATCGCCCGGTCGGCCTGGCAGGCGCGCGACGAGGTCGAGCAGGCGCTGCGCGAGAGCGAGGCACGGTTCCGGGCGGTGTTCACCGGCGCCGCGATCGGGATCGGGATCGCCGGCGTGGACGGCCGGATCATCGACGTCAACCAGGCGTTCGCCGACATGCTCGGCTACGCGATCGAGGAGTTGCGCGAGATCAACGTGGCGGCGCTGTTCCACGCCGACGACGTCGCCGGAATGTGGGAGCTCTACCAGGAGCTGATCGAGGGCAAACACGACGCGGCCCGGGTGGAGAAGCGCTACTACCGCAAGGACGGCACAGTGGTCTGGACGGATCTGGCCGTCTCGCTGATCCGACAGGAGGGCCGGCCCCGATTCACCGTCGCGATGATCGAGGACATCACCGAGCGGTACGAACTCCAGCAGCGGCTGCGCTTCCAGGCGCTGCACGACCCGCTGACCGGGCTGCCCAACCGCACGCTGTTCTTCGAGACGTTGGGACGGGTGCTCGACACCGCGGGCGTCGGGCAGCGGGTCGGGGTGTGCTTCCTCGACCTGGACGGCTTCAAGGCGATCAACGACAGTCTCGGCCACGACCTTGGTGACCGGCTGCTGGTGATGATCGGCCGGAGGCTGGCCGCGTGCGTGGCCGACCACGGCCACCTGGTCGCCCGGATGGGGGGCGACGAGTTCGTGATCCTCGTCGACGGAGGGAACGACACCGACGACGCCGTCGCGGTCGCGGAGGCAGCGCTGGCTGCCGTCGCGGCCCCGGTCCACGTCGGTGAGCACCAGTTGGCCGTCTCGGCCAGTGTGGGCATCGTGCAGTGCCCCGCCTCGGAGACCAGTGCGTCCGAGCTGATGAAGGCGGCGGACACCACGCTCTACTGGGCCAAGGCGGCGGGCCGGGGCCGGTGGGCGGTCTACGACCCCGAGCGCGGCGCCCGGGACATCGCCCGTTCGGCGCTGGTCGCCGGGCTGCCCGCCGCACTGGACCGGGGCGAGTTCGTGCTGCACTACCAGCCGATCGTGTCGCTGCTGGAGGGCACCATGCTCGCGGTGGAGGCGCTGGTCCGTTGGGAACACCCGGAACTGGGCCTGATCGGGCCGGACCGGTTCATCGGCCTGGCCGAGGAGACCGGTCTGATCGTCCGGCTCGGCGAGTGGGTGCTGCGGCAGGCCTGCGCGGACGCCGAACGGTGGCGGCGGGAGTTCCCGGAAGCCCGGCTGGTGGTCAGCGTCAACCTGGCCGCGCGGCAGGCCGACGAACCGGCCATCGTGGACACGGTCGCCGACGCGCTGCAGACCAGCGGGCTGCCCGCGGGACTGCTCCAACTGGAGCTGACCGAGAGCGCCGTGATGGGCAGCGCCGGTGAACCCCTACGCAGCCTGCACCGGCTCGCCGCGCTCGGCGTCCGGCTGGCCGTGGACGACTTCGGCACCGGGTACTCCAACCTGGCGTACCTGCGCCGGTTGCCGATCCACTGCCTGAAGCTCGCCGGGCCGTTCGTCGAGGGCATCCGCGCGGACGGCGCCGACGTGGCGGCGGACCACCGCGACGAACGGATCGTCGACGCGTTGGTCCGGTTGGCGCACGCGTTGGAGCTGTGGGTCACGGCCGAGGCGGTGGAGACCGACGTGCAGGCGGAACGGCTGCGGGCGTTGCGCTGCGACACCGGCCAGGGCCGGTACTTCGGCGCGCCGGCCCCGGCCGACGCGATCACCGCCCGGCTACGCGGGGACGGGGTGGCGGCGTGAGCGAGCGCAGTGCGCGAGCCAGCGGGCACAGCGGCATGGCGCGAAGCGGGTGCCGGCGTGAGCGGGGACCGTTCCGGTCCGGCTGGTGGCGACGGAAGGTGACGACGTGGATCTGACGGACTCGCAGACGGTGGTGACAGTGGTGGCCGGCTTGGCCATCCTGGCCGGGTTGGCCGGTGTGGTGGTGCCCGGTCTGCCGGCGCTGCCGCTGTGCTGGGGCGGCGTGCTGGTCTGGGCGATCTTCGGCGGGGCCGGCCTGGGTGGCTGGGCGGTGTTCGCCGCCGCCACCCTGGTCGCCGCGGGTGGCACCGTGATCAAGTACGCGTGGCCGGGCCGGAACCTGAAGCGCACAGGTGTGCCGACGTCCACGCTGCTCGCCGGTGGGGTGCTCGGCATCATCGGGTTCTTCGTGGTGCCGGTCGTCGGGCTGGTGCTCGGCTTCGTGGCCGGGGTGTGGGCGGCGGAACGGCTACGTCTGGGCAGCAACCAGCTCGCCTGGCCCTCCACCGTGCAGGCCCTGAAGGCCGCCGGCCTGTCGATGCTCGTGGAGTTCCTGGCCGGCCTCCTGGTCGCAGCCCTCTGGGTAACCGGCCTCCTCCTGACCTGACCCAAGCCCGGGGGTGGGGGCGGGGGCGCGGGGCACTTTTGGGTACGGCGGAGCGCCGTACGTGAGAGAGAGGCGTGCCCCGCGCCACAGTGGTCGGGCGGTCCGAGCGCCCGGGGTGGGCCCCTGATCGGGCCTGGTCACTGGTCCAGGATGCGGGCCGGAGCGGCCGGACGGCAACGCAATTAGCCCGACGGCGGTGAGATTCCCAACGACTACGTATTGACCGCCTTGATCGGCCGGGTCGACACTTTGCGCACTCGCACGCGGAACCACCTCAGGGAGGTGTGCAGTGGCCACGACGCCCGTGCCGACCGCCGAGCAACCGATGGACGACGACGCCCGACGGCTCGCAGAACTCGGCTACAAACAGGAGCTACGCCGCAAGTGGAGCGGCTTCTCCAACTTCGCCATCTCCTTCTCGATCATCTCGATCCTGGCCGGCTGCTTCACCACGTTCGGCCAGGCGTGGAACAACGGCGGGCCGGTCGCCATCGCCTGGGGCTGGCCGCTGATCTCGCTGTTCATCCTGATCATCGGTTTCTGCATGGCGGAGCTGGTGTCGGCGTACCCCACCGCGGGCGGGATCTACTGGTGGGCGGCCACCATGGGCCGCCCGGTGCACGGTTGGTTCACCGGCTGGCTGAACCTGATCGGCCTGGTGGCGGTCACCGCCTCGGTCGACTACGGCTGCGCGACGTTCCTCAACCTCACCCTGTCGGCGCTCTTCGACGGCTGGGCCGGGACGCTGCGGCAGGCGTTCGTCCTCTTCGTGATCATCCTGGTGCTGCACGGGCTGATCAACATCTTCGGGCACCGGATCATCGACGTACTCCAGAACGTCTCGGTCTGGTGGCACGTGGCCGGCGCGGCCGTCGTGGTGGCCATCCTGGTGTTCGTGCCCGACAACCACCAGAGCTTCCAGTTCGTGTTCACCGAGCGGTTCAACAACTCCGGCTTCGGTGACGGCGACATCGGCGGGCTGACGTTCTGGTTCTACGTGCTGCCGCTGGGTTTCCTGCTGACCCAGTACACGATCACCGGCTTCGACGCCTGCGCGCACGTCTCCGAGGAGACCCGGGGCGCCTCGCAGGCAGCGGCCCGCGGACTCTGGCAGTCGATCTTCTACTCGGCGGTCGGGGGCTGGATCCTGCTGCTCGCGTTCCTCTTCGCGGCCACCGACGTCGAGGCGGTGAACGCCGCGGGCGGCTTCTCGGGCGCGATCTTCGAGTCGGCGCTGACCCCGGTCTTCTTCAAGATCGTCATCATCATCTCCACCATCGGTCAGTTCTTCTGCGGCATGAGCTGCGTGACCTCGATGAGCCGCATGGCGTACGCGTTCAGCCGCGACCGGGCCGTACCCGGATGGCGGTTGTGGTCGACTGTCGACCGCAACGGCACCCCGGTCAACGCGATCATCGGTGCCACAGTGGCCGGCCTGGTGCTGACCCTGCCGGCGCTCTACGAGAGCTCCGCAGGTATCCCGATCGCCTTCTACGCGGTCGTCTCCGTCGCAGTGCTCGGGCTGTACCTGTCGTTCCTCATCCCGATCGCGCTCCGACTACGGATGGGCGACCGGTTCGTCCCGGGGCCGTGGACGCTCGGCCGCAAGTACAAGCTGTTCGGCTGGATCGCGGTGATCGAGATCGTGATCATCGCCGTCTACTTCGTGCTGCCGATCGTGCCCGCCGGGGTGCCCGGCAACGACGGGTTCACCTGGTCGGCGGTGAACTACGCGCCACTCGCCGTCGGCGGGGTGCTGCTGGTGGTCGCCGTCTGGTGGTACGCCTCCGCCCGCAAGTGGTTCGCCGGCCCGGTTCGTACCGTCGAGGAACCTGCGGCGGCGGCCGACCCGGCGCCGGCCGACGGCCCGGTCTGATCGGCACCCGGCGGGACGGGCGGTGCTGCCGTCCCGCCGGGTTTGCCGGCCGTGCCGCCGGGGGCATTGACGGTGATCCGGTTTGCCAGTAGACCTTGGTGATGGAGGCCCGCGAATGAGGAAAGCTCCGCTCACGCTGGAACAACTGCGGGTCGCCGTCGACGACGGTGAGATCGACACCGTGGTGCTGGCCCTCGTCGACATGCAGGGCCGGTTGCAGGGCAAGCGGTTCCACGCGCCCTTCTTCCTCGACCAGGTGGTGGCCAACGGCAGCGAGGGCTGCAACTACCTGCTCGCCGTGGACGTCGACATGAACACCGTCGACGGGTACGCGATGTCGAGTTGGGAACGCGGCTACGGCGACTTCGCGATGGTGCCGGACTTCGCCACGTTGCGCCGGGTGCCCTGGCAGCCCGGCTCCGCACTGCTGCTGGCCGACCTGACCTGGCTCGACGGCTCGGGTGACGTGGTCGCCTCGCCCCGGCAGATTTTGCGCCGGCAGTTGGACCGGCTGGCCGAGCACGGGCTGACCGCGTACGCCGGCACCGAGTTGGAGTTCGTGCTGTTCCGCGACTCGTACGAGGACGCCTGGCAGCGCGGCTACCGCGATCTCACCCCGGCGAATCAGTACAACGTCGACTATTCGCTGCTCGGCACCGCCCGGGTGGAGCCGCTGCTGCGTCGCATCCGCGTTGAGATGGCCGGCGCCGGGCTCACCCCGGAGAGCGCCAAGGGCGAGTGCAACCTCGGCCAGCACGAGATCGCCTTCCGGTACGACGAGGCGGTGGCCTGCGCGGACCACCACGTGATCTACAAGAACGGCGCCAAGGAGATCGCCGCCCAGGAGGGGATGGCGATCACCTTCATGGCCAAGCCGAACGAGCGGGAGGGCAACTCCTGCCACATCCACTTCTCGTTGCGGGACAGCAACGGTGACTCGGCGATGCTCGGCGACGGGCCGGCGCACCTGTCGCAGACCGGGCAGCGGGTGCTCGCCGGGCTGCTGGCCACCATGCGGGAGTTCAGCCTGCTGTTCGCCCCGAACATCAACTCCTACAAGCGGTACCAGCCAGGATCGTTCGCCCCGACCGCGTTGCGCTGGGGTGTCGACAACCGCACCTGCGCGCTGCGGGTGGTCGGGCACGGGCAGGGCATGCGGGTGGAGAACCGGGTGCCCGGGGCCGACGTCAACCCGTACCTGGCGATCGCCGGCCTGGTCGCCGGGGCGCTGCATGGCATCGACGGCGAGCTGGAGTTGGGCGAGGAGTGCGCCGGCAACGCGTACGACGACCCGGAGGCCGAGCGCGTTCCCGGCACCCTGCGCGACGCCCTGGCCCTCTGGGAGGGCTCCACGGCAGCCCGGGAGGCGTTCGGCCCCGAGGTGGTGGCCCACTACGCCAACCAGGCGAAGGTGGAGCTGGCCGCCTTCGACGCCGCGGTGACGGACTGGGAGCTGACCCGTGGCTTCGAACGCCTCTAACCGCGTGAGGATGGGGGTAAGGGTGTGACTGTTCTCGTGGACCCCTCTTGGGGGGTGGGGTTTCGGGAGGTTGCGGCTGCCTCTCGGGACGAGGTTGACGCGGTCATCTCGCGGGCGGCCGCCGCATTTGAGAGCTGGCGTCAGGTCAGCGCGGGGGATCGGGCTCGGCTGCTGCGGCGGTTTGCCGCCGTCGTGGACGCGCACCTTGAGGAGCTGGCACTGCTGGAGGTTCGCAACTCCGGGCACACCATCGGCAACGCCCGGTGGGAGGCGGGCAACGTCCGCGACGTCCTGGACTACTACGCCGGCGCGCCCGAGCGGCTGACCGGGCGGCAGATCCCGGTGCCCGGCGGGTTGGACGTCACCTTCCACGAGCCACTCGGTGTGGTCGGCGTGATCGTGCCCTGGAACTTCCCGATGCCGATCGCCGCCTGGGGCTTCGCCCCGGCGCTCGCCGCCGGCAACACGGTGGTGCTCAAGCCCGCCGAACTGACCCCGCTCACCGCGCTGCGCCTGGCCGAGCTGGCCCGCGAGGCGGGCCTGCCCGACGGCGTCTTCACCGTCATCCCCGGCCAGGGCTTGGTGGTGGGGGAGCGGTTCGTGAGCCACCCGGCGGTCCGCAAGATCTGCTTCACCGGCTCCACCGAGGTCGGCACCCGGATCATGGCGGGCTGCGCCGCCCAGGTGAAGCGACTCACCCTGGAGTTGGGCGGCAAGAGCGCGAACATCGTGTTCGCCGACGCCGACCTGGAACGCGCCGCCGCGACCGCGCCGGGCGCGGTCTTCGACAACGCCGGCCAGGACTGCTGCGCACGGTCGCGGATCCTGGTCCAGCGTTCGGTGTACGACAGGTTCCTGGAACTGCTCGAACCGGCGGTACGCGCGGTACGCGTCGAGGACCCGTCCCGCGACACCGCCGAGATGGGCCCGCTGATCTCCGCCGGCCAACGGGACCGGGTCGGCGGTTACCTCACCGGGTCGAAGATCGCCTTCACCGGCTCCTGCCCCGACGGCCCCGGGTTCTGGCACGCGCCCACGGTGCTGTTGGCCGACTCGCCGGCCGACAGGCACTGGCGGGAGGAGATCTTCGGGCCGGTGGTCTCGGTGCTCCCGTTCGACGACGAGGCGGAGGCGGTCCGGCTCGCCAACGACACCGAGTACGGCCTCTCCGGCTCGATCTGGACCCGGGACGTGGGGCGGGCCCTGCGCCTGGCCCGCGCCGTCGACTCGGGCAACCTCAGCGTCAACTCGCACTCCTCGGTGCGCTACTGGACCCCGTTCGGCGGGATGAAGCGGTCCGGGCTCGGCCGTGAGCTGGGCCCGGACGCGCTGCACTCCTTCACCGACGTCAAGAACGTGTTCATCTCGACAGAGGAGTGACGCCAGTGCAGGGTCGGTTGCGGGACCGGGTGGCAGTGGTCACCGGAGCGGGCAGCGGCATCGGGTTGGCCACCGTGCGGCGGTTCGCCGCCGAGGGGGCCCGGGTGGTCTGCGTGGACATCGACGCGGAGGCCGGTACGAGGGCCGCCGAGGAGTGCGGCGGCGAGTTCGTGGCCACCGACGTGGCCGACGAGTCGGCGGTACGCGACCTGTTCGACGGGGTGGCCGACCGGCACGGCCGGGTGGACATCGCGTTCAACAACGCCGGCATCTCACCGCCGGACGACGACTCCATCCTGGACACCGGCCTGGACGCGTGGGAGCGGGTGTTGCGGGTCAACACCACGAGCGTCTACCTGTGCTGCAAGTACGCCATTCCGCACATGCGTCGGCAGGGTAAGGGGTCGATCATCAACACGGCCTCGTTCGTGGCGTTGATGGGTGCGGCGACGTCGCAGATCGCGTACACAGCGAGCAAGGGCGGGGTGTTGGCGATGACCCGGGAGTTGGGTGTGCAGTTCGCCCGCGAGGGCATCCGGGTCAACGCGCTCTGCCCCGGCCCGGTGGCCACCCCGTTGCTGCTGGAACTCTTCGCCGCCGACCCGGAGCGGGCCGCCCGTCGGCTGGTGCACGTGCCGATGGGTCGCTTCGGGCAACCGGAGGAGATCGCCGCCGCGGTGGCGTTCCTGGCCAGCGACGACGCCTCGTTCATGACCGCAGCGCAGTTCGTGGTCGACGGCGGCATCACGGGCGCCTACGTCACTCCTTTATGAACGCGAGCGCGAGGAGTGAGCCGGGTTTGCGAGCCCCGCAGTCGCGAACCAGGCCAGCCCTGTGAGTGCGAGGAGTGAGCCGGGTTTGCGAGCCCCGCAGTCGCGAACCAGGCCAGCCCTGTGAGCGCGAGGAGTGAGCCGGGTTTGCGAGCCCCGCAGTCGCGAACCAGGCCGGCCAGGAGGCCGCTGATCGGGGTCAGCGCATACGTCGAACCCGCCGACTGGGCTGTCTGGCGGGGTGTGCGGGCGGTGCTGGTGCCGGAGGCGTACACCCGGGCGGTGACGGCCGCGGGCGGCCGGGCGGTGGTCCTGCCGCCGGACGACGTCGACGCGGACGTGGTGGCTGTCCTGGACGGGTTGCTGTTGGCCGGTGGCGCGGACGTCGGTCCGGGGCGGTACGGCCAGCCGGCCGACCCGCGTACCGAGGATCGGCCGGACCGGGATGCCGGCGAGCTGACAGTGTTGGCCGCCGCGCTCGCCGCCGAGGTGCCGGTGCTGGGCGTGTGTCGGGGGATGCAGTTGCTCGCCGTCGCGTACGGCGGCGCCCTGCACCAGCACCTGCCCGACGTGGTGGGTCACGACGCGCACCGCCCGGCGCCCGGCGTGTACGGCGCGCACGCGGTGCGGTTCGCGCCGGGGAGCCTGGCCGCCTCGGTGTTGGCGGGGGTCGACCAGGTCAACTCGTACCACCACCAGGCGGTCGCCGACCCGGGCCGGCTCACGGTGACCGGTTGGGCGGGGGACGGCGTGGTCGAGGCGGTGGAGGACCCGGCCCTGCCGTTCGTGCTCGGGGTGCAGTGGCATCCGGAGAACGAGTCGGATCCCCGCCCGATCACGGCGCTGGTGCGGGCCGCTGGCCAGCGGGTGTGACTGAGATCGCCCCCGCCCGTCGATGTCGCCGGTGGGAGGATCGGCGCATGGGCAAGGTTTATCCGGAGATCGACGGTCGACTGCGTGACTTCATCGGGGCCCAGCCGCTCTTCTTCGTGGCGACCGCCCCGTCCGGTGCCGAGGGGCACGTCAACGTGTCACCGAAGGGCATGCGGGGCACGTTCGTGATTCTTGGGCCGCACCGGGTGGCCTACCTCGACTATCACGGCAGTGGGGCGGAGACCATCGCCCACCTGCGGGACAACGGCCGGATCACGCTGATGTTCTGTGCCTTCGACGGCCCGCCGAAGATCGTCCGGTTGCACGGTCGGGGCACCACCGTCGCGGTGACCGAGGACGCCTTCGCCGATCGGCTCGCCGACTTTCCCGCACCGCCGGACGTGCACGCCGTCCGGGCGGTCGTCACGGTCGAGGTGGAGCGGGTCAGTGACTCCTGCGGATACGCGGTGCCACTGATGGACTTCCGGGCCGAACGTGATCTGTTACTCACCTCACACTCCCGCCGCAGCTCAGAGGATCTGGTCGATTACCGGGCCACCAAGAACGCGGCAAGCATCGACGGGCTGCCGGTCTTCTGACTCGTCAGGGCGTTCCGACCACCGCGGTTCGACGCCGTTGTCCACCCGCACTGTCCGGTGCCCAACGACCGAGGCGTACGTAAACAGCGTCCATCTGTCGTGATGCGTTACGTTGCTGGTCCGCTGGGGTACAAGTCGGAGCACGGCGGGTGAAGATCAACGGTCGAGGGGTACGGCCGGAGCGGGAGGCTGCATGAGCTCGGCCCAGGGGGGCGCGGACATCGGGCACCCCGCCCTGTCCGGCCGCGAGACTCCTCCGATGCTGACGGCCGCGTTCGCGGCCGGCGGCGAGATGGGCGGGCGGCTGGCCTCCTTCGACTGGTCCTCGGGCCCGCTGGGTGAGCCCGGTCAGTGGCCCCCGGCACTCGCCAACGCGGTCGGGATGATGCTCGCCTCCAGCGCGCCGATCGTCATGTTCTGGGGCGACGAGCAGTTGGCCTTCTACAACGACGCCTACCGGCCGACCATTGGTGACAAACACCCGGACGTGATCGGCCAACCGGCCCGCCCGTACTGGTCGGAGACCTGGGCGGTGCTCGGTCCGCTGCTCGACAGCGTCCGGAGCACCGGACGCTCCTACCGTGGCGAGGACCACCCCTTCCTGCTGAACCGGCACGGCTTTGTCGAGCAGACCTACTTCAACGTCTCGTACGACCCGATCCGGGGTGACGACGGGTCGGTCAGTGGCGTCTACTGCATCGTCAGCGAGACCACCGGGCGGGTGCTCGGCGAGCGCCGGCTGCGAGCGCTGTCCGAGCTGGGTGCCGAGCTGAACGACATCGGCAGCGCCGCCGAACTGGGTCGGACCGCCGCCGGAGTGCTCGGCCGGCACCGGGCGGACGTGCCGTTCGCCCTGATCTATCTGGCTGACGACAGCGACCAGCTCACCCTGGCCGGTTGCGCCGGCACCACCCCGCCCGCCGTCGATGTCGCGTCGCAGCTGCTGGCCCGGTTGACCGCCGATGGCGTGCCCGCCACTGTCGAGGTGGCCGCTCTGCTCGACGTGTTGCCTGTCGACGCCGCCGACCAGGCCCTCGTGCTGCCCCTCACGGCTACCAACCAGACGGTCGGCGCGCTGGTAGTCGGCGTGGCCCGTCAGTTGCCGCTCGGCGACGACTACCGCAACTTCCTCGACCTGGTCGCCGCCCAGATCTCCCGGGCGGTCGGCACCCAGCGGGCGTACGAGCAGGAACGGGCCCGCGCCACCGAGTTGGCCGCGCTGGACCGGGCGAAGACCAACTTCTTCGCCAACGTCAGTCACGAGTTCCGCACCCCACTGACCCTGGTGCTCGGCCCGCTGGAGGACATGCTGGCCGACCCGGAGCTGCCCGCCACCGAAACCGACCGGCTCACGATGATGCACCGCAACGCGCTGCGCCTGCT